>NZ_CP098812.1:2520703-2835791 GCF_036825535.1 Parasalinivibrio latis | reverse complement strand
CCGGCTGGTTTTTATTCTGGTAGATAATTTCTTTGGTGGTGACGGCAGGTTCCACGCACGTATCGAAGGACGTGAATTCACCCCGACAGAACGCCGGGTCGTCCAAATGCTCCTCAAATTGGTGTTTGAGGATTATAAAGATGCCTGGGCTCCGGTGATGGCGGTTGATTTCGAGTACCTGGATTCAGAAGTAAACCCGGCGATGGCAAATATTGTCAGCCCGACAGAAGTTATCGTTGTCAGTTCTTTCCATATTGAACTTGATGGCGGCGGTGGTGATTTCCACGTCGTCATGCCGTACTCCATGCTTGAGCCAATCCGTGAATTGCTCGATGCCGGTGTCCAAAGTGACAAAATGGACACCGATGTCCGGTGGAGCAAGGCACTGCGCGATGAAATCATGGATGTAGAAGTGGATATGCGTGCCAAGTTGCTTGATACCACTCTTACTCTCCGTGATTTGATGGAGCTTCAGGTGGGGGATATTATCCCGATAGACATGCCGGAATCCTGTACCGTATACGTCGAAGATTTGCCGACATACCGCGGTAAAATGGGGCAGAGCAACGGTAACCTGGCAATTAAAGTGACGGAAAAACTCAAACGTCCGGAAGTAGCCAAATCTGAACTGGTACTGCTGGATGGGCCTGGCAAAGGCAATTTAATTGAAAACCTTGAAGAAGATCTTGATGATTCGCTGGACAACAAAGCGAATTAGCGGGCATAACAGGTGGATGACACATGGCTCCAGATGATATTGAAGACGATTGGGCAGCAGCCCTGGCTGAACAGGCAGAAGTAGAGGGTGGTGAAGACGTACAGGCCGCACCTCTTGAAGAGCTTGAAGATGACAGCGTAGCCCTCAGCAGCGAAGAGCAGAGAAAGCTGGATACGATTCTGGATATACCAGTGACCATATCCATGGAAGTAGGCCGGACTCAAATCAACATCCGTAACCTTCTTCAGCTTAACCAGGGCTCGGTTGTTGAGTTGGATCGCGTGGCAGGTGAATCCCTGGATGTTCTGGTTAATGGTACGCTTATCGCCCACGGTGAAGTGGTGGTGGTCAACGATAAGTTTGGTATCCGCTTGACTGATGTAATCAGCCAAACCGAACGTATCAAAAAGCTCCGTTAACTGTTTCCTGAATAGGCATGAACACATGAGCATGCAAAGTGCAAAATGCAGCAGGAAATATTACCTGGCAGGCCTATGGCCTGCCTTGGTGTTTTTCTGCAACCCGGCAATTGCCGCGCCATCCGGCGAATTGAATATGGCCACAACCTTTGCGGCCCTGATATTTGTCCTGTGCCTGATATTGGGCCTGGGGTGGCTGGCAAAAAAAATGCGCCTTCCCGGCACCATGGGAGGACAGGGGAACATGCGTATTATCAGCCAGATGCCGGTAGGTCAGCGTGAACGTATAGCTGTTGTGCAAGTTGGTGAGGAACAGCTGGTCGTAGGCATTACCAGTCAGAATATCACCCTGTTGAAAACACTGGAAAAACCGCTGGAGGAAAAAGCGGGCGGAGGGAAAGACTTTGCTTCTCAACTGGGCCAGATTATCAGGAAAAACAATGCGTCTTAACGTCAACGTTGTACTCCCGTGTATTAAAGCGTGCCTGTTGTCCGTACTGTTGCTGCTTGCCGTACCTTTTCAGGTGCATGCGGAGTCAGAAGACAGCGCCGTTCCTGCACAGGAAAGCGTGACGGAAACGATGATGGGTAAAGAGGGCAGTGCGTCTACCATTGTGCGCCGTTCTGCCGGACCGGGTATTCCTGCCTTTACGATGAGCGTGAACCCGGACGGTACTGAAGATTACTCTGTGTCACTGCAAATCCTCGCATTGATGACGCTGCTCGGCTTCCTGCCGGCTGTAGTTATCCTGATGACTTCTTTTACCCGGATTGTGGTGGTGATGGCCATCCTCAGGCAGGCACTGGGTCTTCAGCAAACACCTTCCAACCAGGTGGTTATCGGTATAGCCCTGTTCCTGACCCTGTTTATTATGTCCCCGGTGTTCGACCGTATAAACACCGAAGCTGTCCAGCCCTACATCAATGAAACTATTACTGCCAGGGAAGCCTTTGACAAGGGACAGATACCACTGCGCGAGTTTATGCTGCGGCAGACCCGGGTAAAAGATTTGGAAACCTTTGTAAATATGTCCGGCTCCTCGGCAAAAGAGCCGGAACAGGTACCTATGACGGTATTGATACCGGCGTTTGTCACTTCAGAGCTGAAGACTGCATTCCAGATTGGTTTCATGTTGTTCCTGCCATTTTTGATTATCGACCTTGTTGTGGCATCGGTATTGATGGCAATGGGTATGATGATGCTTTCCCCTATGATTGTATCTCTGCCGTTTAAGTTGATGCTCTTTGTGCTTGTTGATGGTTGGAACCTTATTCTTTCGACCCTCGCCGGCAGCTTTGGGTAAGGAGGACTGATGACTCCTGAAGCGTTTGTCGGTCTGTTCCAGGATGCGCTGCAACTGGTACTGGTAATGGTGACTGCTGCCGTTGTTCCCGGCTTGATTGTCGGCTTGATAGTGGCAATATTCCAGGCGGCAACGTCTATCAACGAACAGACCCTGAGCTTTTTGCCGCGTCTTATTGCGACACTGATTGCCCTGATGTTTTTTGGGCACTGGATGACCCGTCTGTTAATGGAATATTTCTTCCGCATGGTGGATGAAATTCCCCACATCCTTTACTAGGGCTCGGAATGGAATATCCGGCAGACGTCGTCCTTACAGCTTTGGCCAACTACTTTTGGCCGTTTGTGCGCATCTCCTCGATGATGATGGCGATGACGTTTTTTGGCGCACGTTTTGTCCCTGCCCGGGTCAGACTCTACCTGGCACTGGCGATAACCCTGGCGGCAATGCCTGTGTTGCCGGCCATCAAGCCGGGCCTTGAGGTATTTTCTCTTCCCGGGTTTATCGTGACTTTCCAGCAGATCGTCATTGGCGTGGCTATGGGGCTGATTACCCAGTTCATAACCCAGACGTTTGTTATTCTCGGCCAGATTGTCGGTATGCAATCCAGTCTCGGTTTTGCATCAATGGTTGACCCGGCCAATGGGCAGAATACGCCGGTACTGGGTCAGTTTTACCTGTTTCTTGCATTGATGCTCTTTCTGGCAACAGATGGGCACCTGGCGATGATCCAATTGGTGGTGATGAGCTTCAAGACACTGCCGGTTGGAGACATGATGGATAAAGCCAATTTCCGGGAATTGGCACTTTGGTTCGGCATCATGTTTAAAGTTGCCCTCAGTATGTCTTTGACGGCTGTTATTGCACTGCTGACGGTTAACCTCTCCTTTGGCGTGATGACCCGTGCAGCCCCCCAACTGAATATTTTTTCGGTCGGTTTTGCATTCGCATTGCTGGTCGGTCTCTCTATCAGCCTGTTCCTGTTGTCCGGGATCTATCCTCATTACGAGAATTACTGGCAGACAGGGATGGAGAAAATGTGTTCCCTTGTTCGTGTTAATTGTTCGGGGTAAAGGACGATGGCAGAGAACGACGGTCAGGAACGAACAGAAGACGCCACGCCCCGAAGGCGTGAGCAGGCGCGGGAAAAAGGCCAGGTACCGCGCTCAAGGGAATTGGCATCCGTCGCCGTACTGGTAGTCGGTGCAATTTCACTTATGTGGCTGGGTAGTGGACTTGCTGAGAGCCTGCGTGAAATCATGGTGCGCTTTTTCAGCCTGTCACGAAAAGAGATCTTCGACTTTTCAGAACTGGGCCTGATTGTTTTTGGCGCTCTGGTAAACCTGATTTTGCCTCTTGGTATCACCCTGTTTCTCCTGTTTCTGGCCGGTTTTATAGGTACTGCGGCGGTCGGTGGAATTTCATTTTCCTGGGAAGCTGCCCGGCCTAAAGCCAATAAAATGAACCCGCTGAACGGCCTTAAGCGTATGGTGGGAAAGCAAAGCGCCATCGAGTTAATTAAGTCCATCCTCAAGGTGATTTTGGTTGGTGGTGTGGCCGGGTACCTGATTTGGGGAAGCCGTGAAGACTTCTTCCAGCTAAACAGTGAAGTCTTTCCGGTCAACATGTTCCATGCTCTGGACCTTCTGACAAACTTTGTCCTCCTTATCTGTTGCTCCCTGTTGGTGGTCGTTGCCATAGACGTGCCTTTTCAGATCTGGCAGCACAACGACCAGCTCAAAATGACCAAACAGGAAATCAAGGACGAGTATAAGGAAACAGAAGGTAAACCGGAGGTGAAGGGGCGTATCCGGATGTTGCAACGTGAAATGGCCCAGCGACGTATGATGGCGAATATTCCTCAGGCTGATGTGGTCATTACCAACCCGGAACACTACTCAGTGGCACTGCGTTATGACACTAAAATAGACGCAGCTCCTGTGGTTGTTGCCAAAGGTATCGATTTTACCGCCCTGAAAATAAGGGAAATAGCATCACAGCACGATATAACTATCGTCGCGGCTCCGCCTCTTGCCCGTGCCGTCTACTACAGTACAGAATTGGAAGAGCAAATCCCCCACGGTCTTTTTGTTGCCGTTGCCCAGGTTCTTGCCTACGTATTCCAGCTTAAACAGCACAGAAAAGGCAAAGGAAGCAAGCCAAAAGGCCTGACTCCGGATAAAATGCCTATCCCAACAGATCTTGCACGCTAATCAATGATGTTGCTCATTGCACAGCAACGTATTTTTGACGAAACTTCTGGTGCAATTTTTGCTTTTTAGCCCTTAGAGAACTTAGAAAAAGAGATAAGCAGCGGCATGCTAAACAAACTGAAAATCGCCCTTCCCCAATCAGGCAGATTCCCGGCAAACCGCTTCAGTTCAATGCCAGCCGTCGGTGCTCCGGTACTGGTTCTGGCTGCTCTGGCAATGGTCATGTTGCCAATGCCCCCGCTGCTTCTGGACCTCAGCTTTTCATTTAACATCGCGCTTTCGCTGGTGGTGCTGCTGGTAACTATCTATACCCGGCGTCCTCTCGATTTCGCTGCATTCCCGACAGTTCTCCTGGTTGCAACTCTCCTTCGTCTTGCGCTTAACGTTGCGTCGACGCGGGTGGTGCTGCTTTACGGCCATGAGGGGCCAGGTGCGGCGGGTGATGTGATTGATGCCTTTGGTTCCGTGGTTATCGGCGGTAACTATGCTGTTGGTCTGGTTGTCTTCCTTATCCTGATGATTATCAACTTTATGGTGGTCACCAAAGGTGCCGGCCGTATATCTGAAGTCAGCGCCCGTTTTACCCTGGATGCCTTGCCAGGTAAGCAGATGGCAATTGATGCAGACCTCAACGCTGGGTTGATTGATCAGGAGCAGGCGAGAACCCGGCGTTCAGAAGTGACTAAAGAAGCAGATTTTTACGGCTCGATGGATGGTGCATCCAAGTTCGTAAAAGGTGATGCCATTGCCGGTATCATGATCCTGTTTATCAACATTATCGGTGGCCTTTCCATCGGTATGGCCCAGCATGGACTGAGCTTTTCTGATGCGATAGAAATTTATACCCTGCTGACAATTGGTGATGGCCTGGTTGCCCAGATCCCATCGCTGCTGCTGTCCATCGCCGCTGCCATTATGGTAACTCGTCAAAATACTGACGAGGATATGGGACAGCAGGTCATCTTCCAGCTGTTTGACAACCCCAGGGCATTGGTTATTTCGACCGGTATCCTTACTGTAATGGGTATTGTGCCGGGGATGCCTCATATCCCGTTCCTGCTTTTGGCGGTTTGTTGTGGCGGGATGGCGTACTGGAAAATCAAACACCAGAAAAAAGAGGCAGAGAAGAAGCTCGCGACAGATGCGGCTGCACCGGTTGTCGCTGCCAAACCCAAAGAACTTTCCTGGGATGATGTTCAGCCTGTTGACGTCATCGGACTTGAAGTGGGCTACCGTCTGATTCCGATGGTGGACCGTGACCAGGGCGGCGAATTGCTTGACCGAGTGAAAGGTGTCCGCAAGAAGCTTTCCCAGGATTTTGGTTTCCTGGTTCCGCCTGTTCATATCCGAGATAACCTTGAACTGCCACCGAACAGCTACCGCATCACCCTGATGGGGGTTGCCGTAGGCGAGGCCGATATCCGGCCTAACCTGGAATTAGCGATTAACCCCGGACAGGTGTTTGGCTCGATTGACGGGGAAGTGGGCCGGGATCCGGCATTTGGGCTTGAAGCCGTATGGATTGAAGACAACCAGCGGGAGCATGCCCAGGCCCTGGGTTATACCGTTGTGGATTCGGCCACCGTGTTGGCAACTCATCTCAGCCAAATGCTGACAAACAACGCAGAGCGCCTGTTGGGTTACGAAGAAGTACAGAACCTAATCGAAATGCTGGGTAAACAATCACCAAGGCTGGTGGATGGATTCATACCGGATGTACTGTCACTGGGTGTCGTGGTTAAAGTGCTCCAGAACCTGTTGAATGAAGCTGTCCCTATCAGGGATATTCGCTCTATCGTACAGACCCTTTCGGAATATGCGCCCAAGAGTCAAGATCCTGACATCCTGACCGCCGCAGTGCGTATCACGTTGCGTCGCCTTATTGTTCAGGAGATTAACGGAACCGCACCAGAACTGCCTGTCATCACTTTGGCCCCTGAGCTGGAACAAATGTTGCATAAAACCATGCAGGCTTCCGGTGGTGAGTCTTCCGGTATTGAACCGGGTCTGGCGGAACGTTTACAACAGTCCCTCACTGAAGCCACACAACAACAAGAACTTAAAGGCGAGCCTGCAGTACTGCTGACTTCCGGCGTTCTTCGGGCCACGTTGGCGAAATTTGTTAAAAACACTATTCCGGCTCTTAGGGTTTTGTCTTACCAGGAAGTACCGGATGAGAAACAGATTAGAATCGTTTACGCCGTAGGTAATTAAAACCAATTGGTCACTGACGCAAATTAACCGTGTAGATCGGGAAAGTAATTGTGAAGATTAAGCGATTTTTTGCCAAAGATATGAAAACAGCACTGGCGCAGGTAAAGGATACCCTGGGCGCGGATGCCGTGATTATGTCGAACAAAAAAGTCACGGGCGGTATCGAAATCGTGGCGGCAATAGACAATGAGCCGCCGCAGACAGAACCCCGCCGTAACGAGTTGAAAGAAAAACTCGCAGACGAATTGCGTCAGGTTAAGCGTAAACTGGCTGACGATAAGGTACAGATTGGCCGCCAGGCACCTGCACAACAAGCACATCCTGAAAAACGTGAGCGTGGCACTTTCTCAAACCTTCTTAAACGCTACGTAAATCAGGATGGCAGCTTGGATGAGGCTGAAACTGAAGCTGACAGCCTGAGCGCTTTGCTGCAACGTCAGGCCAATCGCGGAAACGGTGGTGGACACCGTCAGGAAAGCCGTGATAACGGATATGGCATGCCTCGCAATCGCTACATGGATGACCAGCCAGCCCGCAACCGCCGCCGTGAAGATGCAGATCCCAATCCATTTAACCGTCTTGGGCATAAAAATGGTTCAGGGCAGGGTAACCGTGCTTTAGGCCCTGGGCCGAAGCGGGCGCAGGAGCACTCTCTGTTTTCCCGTAATGGGCAAGACAGCCATGAGCGCCAGTCCCCCCGTCTGGATCCGACCCGCTATGACAAAAACAGCAACCAGCAGAACCCGACTGAAATTGATGCGATGCGCCGGGAAATGGCCTCGATTCGCAGCCTGCTTGAGCACCAGCTATCCGGGCTGATGTGGCAGGAAGTGGAGCGTCGGGAACCGCTACGCGCCATGCTGATAAAACGTCTTGAAAAACTGGGGCTGTCCTCAGAATTTGCCGATCAACTGGCCGGCTATATCCCTGAAAGTACACCGGCTAATGAAGCCTGGACAGAACTGATGGATTTGCTGGCAGATCAGGTGATTACCGTACGAGGCAATCTTCTGGAAGCCGGTGGTGTCATTGCCCTGCTTGGCCCAACGGGCGTAGGCAAAACAACAACAATTGCCAAACTGGCTGCACAGGCCGCCATGGAGTTTGGCCCGGAAGAAATTGCGCTGGTTACTACAGATACTTACCGTATTGGTGCCCACGAACAACTGGCAACATACGGTCGGATTTTAGGTTGTCCGGTTCGAGTCGCTAAAGATGCTGATGACTTGGCCGACATACTTTATCAATTGCGTCACCGTCGACTTGTCCTTCTTGATACAGCAGGAATGGGTCAGCGAGATATCCGTCTTTCGGAACAGCTCGATACCCTGATGCAAAACAGCGGGGCCGATATTAAGAGCTTGCTGGTAATGCCAGCTACCGCTCAGCGTCGGGTTTTACAGGAGACTTTGGAGCACTTTAGACGTATTCCACTGTCAGGTTGTGTACTTACCAAGTTAGATGAATCCCTGAGTCTCGGAGAAGTGCTGTGCGTTACGCTTGAGAATGCGCTTCCAGTCGCTTACCTCGCTGATGGTCAGCGGGTGCCGGAGGATATTCGCCCTGCAAGTGGGAAATACCTCGTCAGACGTGCCTGTGAACTGATGGACAACAACGAGGAACAGCAACCACATTTCTGGAGCAATGATTCACTCGAATCGAACGCGGCGGACTACTATGATTGAAACAATGAACCACGATCAAGCAAGCGGCCTCCGCCGCCTCACAACGCCTCGCCGCACTAAGGTAATTACGGTTACCGGTGGGAAGGGTGGCGTCGGTAAAACCAACGTGACCCTGGGTATGGCTGTATCCATGGCAAAACAGGGCAAAAAAGTCATGGTCCTGGATGCGGATCTGGGGCTGGCTAATGTCGATGTATTGTTGGGGCTTCGCGTTGGGCGAAACCTGTCCCATGTGATGGCTGGCGAATGTGACCTGGAAGATATTCTGGTGGAAGGTCCTTATGGCCTTAAAATTATCCCAGCTTCTTCCGGTACGAGAGGCATGACAGACTTGAGCCCGGCGCAGCATGCTGGGTTAATACGGGCATTTGGTATGCTCGATGAAGATGTGGATGTTCTGTTGGTTGATACCGCAGCCGGTATTTCAGACATGGTTTTGAGCTTTTCGCGTGCAGCCCAGGACGTGGTTGTCGTAGTATGCGACGAGCCCACATCCATCACAGATGCATATGCACTGATTAAAATATTGAGCCGTGAGCACGGTGTTAACCGCTTTAAAGTGGTTGCAAATATGGTGCGCAGTTATCGTGAAGGTAGGGACTTGTTCACGAAACTGACACGTGTAACTGAACGTTTTTTAAATGCTAATCTAGAATTAGTAGCATGTGTCCCATTAGATGAACGAGTGCGTCAGTCTGTGAAAAAACAGAAAGTGGTTGTCGATGCGTTTCCACAGGCACCTTCTGCCCTTGCACTGAAAGCACTGGCCAACAAAGCACTATGCTGGCCGCTACCTCGTACTCCGAGCGGTCATCTGGAATTTTTTGTAGAACGGTTACTGATTCGGGATCAGGCCTCAGGAGAGTAATTGCGTGAACAGGGCTCTCACATACAGCCGTGCAAGCCTGGACTCGCAAGCGTTTTTGGAGCGCTTTTCGCCACTGGTTAAGCGCATCGCCCACCACTTGATTGGGCGGTTGCCGGCAAGTGTCCAGGTGGAAGATTTAATACAGGCTGGAATGGTTGGGCTGTTGGAAGCCCAACAAAATTATGACCCGAGTAAAGGCGCCAGCTTTGAAACCTATGCTGGAATCCGTATTCGCGGTGCGATGCTGGATGATATTCGCCGGGGGGATTGGGTACCCCGTTCAGTCCATAAGGCCAGTCGCCAGATTTCTGAAGCGATTTCGGTACTTGAAGGGGAATTGAGCCGGGATCCAACTGATGTCGAAATAGCCGGGCATCTCAATATAACGCTTGAGCAGTACTATCATGCTCAAAATGACATCAATAATGGCCGATTAATTGGTTTGGAAGATGTTGGAGTGTCAGAAGATGCCTTCGTCTGTGATAAAATCCGGGAAGAAAATCTTCCCTTTGAAGACGTGGCTGAAGATAATTTTCGCGAATCACTTGCTGAAGCGATTCGCTCGCTGCCCGAAAGAGAAGCCTTGGTGTTGTCTCTTTACTATGACGAAGAACTTAACCTCAAAGAGATTGGTGCCGTTATAGGGGTTAGTGAGTCAAGGGTTTGCCAGATTCAGAGTCAGGCAATGCAGCGTTTACGTTCCAAGCTATCATCTTGGGTAAATGCTTAATAATTAGCAAAATATAACGAGACCTCAGGCGGAGGCAACTTTGGATAAAAACATGAAAATCCTCGTTGTTGATGACTTTTCAACAATGCGTCGAATCGTGAAGAACCTGCTTCGTGATCTCGGATTCAACAACACGCAGGAAGCTGATGATGGGCTGACTGCTCTTCCTATCCTCAAGAAAGGCGGCATCGATTTTGTAATTACTGACTGGAATATGCCAGGTATGCAAGGAATCGATTTGCTGCGCCAAATCCGTTCTGATGCAGAACTGAAGCATCTCCCGGTACTGATGATTACAGCCGAAGCAAAGCGTGAGCAAATTATTGAAGCCGCTCAGGCCGGTGTTAACGGCTACATTGTGAAGCCATTTACAGCAGCAACGCTGAAAGAGAAGCTCGATAAGATCTTCGAGCGTATGTAATCCCTTTCACTCGGCCAAAAGGATTGACACGCTCATGATCACACTTGACCAAGCTAAAGAATTGGTCAGTCTGCTTGAAGGAGGCGACCGAGACGGAGCAAATGAACTGCTTACGTCCGTGGTTGAAAATAACCAGGAAGCCCTTTTTAAAGAAGTAGGTAAACTGACCCGGCAACTACACGATTCGATCACAGACTTCCGCATTGACAATCGGCTGTCAGAATTGGCTGCCAGCGATATGCCAGATGCCCGTGACCGACTTTCCTATGTTCTGGATAAAACGGAAGCTGCCGCCAACAAGACCATGGATGCCGTTGAGCGTACGCTTCCAATGGCCGATAAGCTGCAGGAAAGCCTTCAACAAGTCCGCCCTCAATGGAATGCTCTGATGCACGGTAAAATCGCATTGGAAGAATTCAAAGCGCTTTGCCACCGTATTGATGCGTTGCTAACGGAAGTTGAAGGCGATTCAGTGGAGCTTCACAGTGAGTTAACGGAAATTCTGATGGCTCAGGATTTTCAGGATCTCACCGGCCAGGTTATCCGAAGGGTAATTGAACTGGTTCAGGAAGTTGAAACACAACTGGTCGAGATTCTAAAAGCATTTGGTACAGAGCACTCTCTCGAAGAAGAGGCCGCCAAACCCGTTGAATCCCACGAACCGGAAGGGCCAATCATTCACCCGGAGCTGCGTGACGATGTCGCTCAGAATCAGGATGAAGTGGATGATTTGCTCTCCAGCTTAGGTTTTTGAGGTTAGAGTATGAGCTTTGAAATGGATGAAGAAATCCTCCAGGACTTTCTTATCGAAGCAGGAGAAATTCTTGAGGAACTGTCGGAACAGCTCGTAGAGCTTGAACAGCGTCCTGAAGACTCCGCATTGCTTAATGCGATTTTTCGTGGGTTCCATACAGTAAAAGGTGGTGCCGGCTTCCTCGGTTTGAGTGAACTGGTTGATGCCTGTCACGGTGCAGAAAACGTTTTTGATACTCTCCGCAATGGTGGCCGCACACTTACGGCTGAGGTTATGGACGTGATTTTGCAGGCTCTGGATGCTGTCAATGACATGTTCCAGAGCGTGCAAAGCAGCGAACCACTGACTGCAGCCGATCCGGCGTTGATCGAAGCACTCCATTTCTACGCCAAACCGGAATCAGCGGAAGAAAAAGCCGCGGCAGAAAGTGCGCCTATTGTTGAAGAAGCGCCAGCAGAGCCGGAACCAGAGCCAGAACCCGAGCCGGTTGTTGAAGCGCCCGCAGAGCCTGTAGCCAATGGTGAAGCTATATCCGGTGGATCAGTGGATGAAATCACTGATGATGAATTTGAAGCACTTCTGGATCAACTCCATGGATCCGGCGGCAGTCCTTCAAAAGATATTCCTGCATCAAAACCGGAAGTGGTTGCAGACGTTCAGGCTGACAGCGGTGATATTACCGATGACGAATTTGAACGCTTGCTGGATGAACTGCACGGCGTAGGTGGTGCTCCAGGTAAAGCTGCTGCAAGTACACCTGCTCCTGCACCTAAACCGGCACCTTCAGCCCCGGCCATGGATGAAGGCCTGATGACTGATGATGAATTCGAGAAGCTGCTTGATGAGCTTCACGGATCAGGAAAAGGGCCGACAATTGAAGAACTCGAAGCGGCAACAAAACCGGTAGCAGCCATGGTGGCTGAAAACGGAGGAGCGGATACAAAACCAGCCCCTGCGGCAACACCGGCAGCACCGAAAACTGCTCCAAAAGCAGAGCCGCCAAAGCCTGTTGCGGCAGGTGGTGGGAAGCCTCCGGCTCCACCAGCCAAAACTGGTGGTGCAGTAGCAGCAAAAGACAAAAAACCGCCTCAGGGTGAAAGTACTGTCCGTGTTGATACCTCCACGCTGGATACCATCATGAACATGGTGGGTGAATTGGTTCTTGTGCGTAACCGCTTGGTTAGCCTGGGACTGAACAGCAATGATGAAAGTATCTCCAAAGCAGTGTCTAACCTGGATGTGGTTACGGCAGACTTGCAAGGCGCGGTGATGAAAACCCGCATGCAGCCAATCAAGAAGGTATTTGGACGCTTCCCTCGCGTTGTTCGTGACCTTGCCCGTAACCTCAAGAAGGAAATCGTTCTTGAGATGCGCGGTGAAGAGACCGACTTGGATAAAAACCTGGTTGAAGCTCTGGCAGACCCAATGGTCCACTTGGTGCGTAACTCGGTTGACCACGGTATTGAAATGCCGGATGTCCGTGACAAAGCCGGCAAACCACGTGTAGGTACTATAACGCTAGGCGCTTCACAGGAAGGTGACCATATTCTGCTGACCATCGAAGACGATGGGGGCGGTATGGACCCAGACAAGCTGCGAGGTATTGCCGTAGAGCGTGGCATGATGGATACCGATGCAGCTGCCCGTTTGACCGATAAAGAATGTTATAACCTGATTTTTGAAGCTGGTTTCTCCACCAAAAAAGAGATCTCTGATATCTCTGGCCGTGGGGTAGGGATGGACGTTGTTAAAACGGCTATCAACCAGCTCAATGGTGCTATCTCCATTGATTCCCATATGGGTAAAGGCACCATCATTGAAATCAAGGTTCCTCTGACTCTGGCGATTCTGCCAACCCTGATGGTCGGTGTAGGTGAACAACCATTTGCCTTCCCGCTTTCAAATGTCAGCGAAATCTTCAACCTGGATTTGACCAAGACCAACACAGTTGACGGCCAACGGACGATTTTTGTCCGAGAGAAAGCCATTCCCCTGTTCTATCTGCAGGATTGGTTGGTGACAGATATGTCACGCCGCAAGGATGAAAACTATGGTCATGTTGTGGTGATTCAGGTGGGTAACCAGGTGATCGGCTTTGTTGTCGATACACTGTTTGGCCAGGAAGAGGTCGTAATCAAGCCACTGGATGCAATGTTGCAAGGTACTGCCGGTATGGCAGGTGCAACAATTACCAGTGATGGCCACATCGCTTTGATTCTTGACGTACCGGGGTTATTGCAGAGATACGCTGGAAAAGCATAACAATAAATAAGGAATACCATGGCGCTAAAAGTGCTAGTTGTAGACGACTCCAGCTTTTTTCGTCGGCGCGTAACAGAAATCATTAACGCTGATTCCAATTTAGAAGTGGTTGATACCGCTGTTAACGGCAAGGAAGCCGTTGATAAAGCGCTAAAGATTAAGCCAGACGTGATTACCATGGATATCGAAATGCCGGTTATGGATGGTATAACCGCAGTCCGGGAAATCATGAAAGCGTGTCCTACACCTATTTTGATGTTTTCATCGCTGACCCATGATGGTGCTAAAGCCACCCTCGATGCGTTGGATGCCGGTGCCCTTGACTTTCTTCCTAAGAAGTTCGAGGACATAGCCCGTAACCGGGATGAGGCAACCAGCCTGCTTCAGCAACGTGTAAACGAAATTGCGCGCAAGCGCTTCCTGATGCGACGCGCTCCAGCCTCTCGCCCGGCGACGCCTTCACCAGCGAGCAAGCCTGCGTCATCGTCAACGGCACCTGTCCGCCCTCTTTCTGGCGGAGCGGTTCCGGCGAAGCGACCAGTCGCACGCTTTGCGGCATCAGGTAAACGCTACCAGCTCGTTGCTATTGGCACATCTACGGGTGGGCCGGTTGCGCTGCAGAAGATCCTGACCAAGCTGCCATCTAATTTTCCGTTGCCGATCGTCCTTATCCAGCACATGCCGGCGACCTTTACGTCTGCATTTGCATCACGACTTAACGGTCTTTGCAAAATATCTGTTAAGGAAGCGCAAGACGGCGACATGCTTAAGCCAGGGTGTGCGTATCTTGCACCAGGTGGTATGCAGATGATGGTTGATGGCCGTCCTGGTGCTGGAAAATTACGTATCATCGACGGTGGTGAGCGTATGAACTATAAACCTTGTGTTGACGTGACATTCGGTTCTGCGGCCAAATCCTACGGTGACAAAGTTTTGTCCATGGTGTTGACCGGAATGGGTGCAGATGGCCGTGACGGTGCAAGAATGCTGAAAGAATCCGGTTCAACGATTTGGGCTCAGGATGAAGATTCTTGCGTGGTTTATGGAATGCCTCAGGCCGTGGCAAAAGCCGGCATTTCCAGTGAGGATTTACCACTGGAGCGAATTGCTGAGAGAATTTTAGTCGAACTTGGACTGTCGTAAGGAGTTGTCGTTGATCGTTTGGAGTGTTGCGAACCAGAAGGGAGGCGTCGGGAAAACGACCACTACGGTAACGCTTGCTGGTTTACTCAGTGAGCGAAATAACCGCGTACTTCTGGTTGATACGGATCCGCATTCCTCGTTGTCGTCATACCTCAACTTTGATCCCGAGCAGTTACCTGCCAGTTTGTTCGACCTGTTCCAGTTAACAGAGGTCAACCGTAATACGGTTCGGCCTCTGATTCTGAATACAGAATTTCGTAACATCGACATCATTCCTGCCCATATGTCTCTTGCAACCCTTGACCGGGTTATGGGAAACCGGGGGGGGATGGGACTGGTACTGAAAAAGGCACTGGCATCTGTATCTGATGACTATGACTATGTGCTGATTGACTGCCCGCCTATTCTGGGTGTCATGATGGTCAATGCGTTGGCAGCAAGTGATCGTATCCTGGTTCCAGTCCAGACTGAGTTTCTGGCGATGAAAGGCCTTGAACGCATGATGCGGACACTGCAAATCATGCAGAAATCCCGCACCAACCCGTTCAAAGTTTGTATCGTTCCCACAATGTATGACAAGCGGACTCGAGCTTCTTTGCAGACCTTGCAGGAATTAAAAGTTCGTTACCCTGATCAGGTGTGGACATCGGCTGTACCGATCGATACTAAATTCCGCGATGCAAGCCTCAAGCATATGCCTCCTTCTCTTTATGCCAAAAACTGTCGTGGAGTATTTGCGTACAAAACGCTGCTGACATATCTCGAGAGGTTGGAGCAAGATGAGCGCAAATAAAGCCCTTGCCAGAGAGCAGGCTCTTGACGATTACTTTGACGCTTTGTTGGCTGAAGCTGAAGAGACTGTTATTGAAGGCGAGGCGCTCGCAGAAGAGTTGGTTATCCACCATTCGGAGCTTGAACAGGAAATCGACGTTGTAGCTGATGATGACATCCTGCTTTCAGATCCCTTTCTATCTGATGAAATTGCAGATGAGAGGGGAAGTTCCGAAGAACTCAGTATTGAATTGACAGAGCCGAATGACGCACTGGATTTTTCGAAAGACAGCACTGGTGATTTAGGTGAAATTCCGGAAACCGGTCCTGAATATCCAGAATCTGGTGAATTTCCTCAATATGTTGAAGAGACAATTATTGAGACTCCGGAAGCCTGTGACGATGAGTCCCAGGAGACCATTGTGGATGCTGGGCTGGCTGACGCTGCTGAATTAGCTGAAGTTGAAGAGCCTGTAATTGCCAACGGGCCTGACATGGCGATTCCAGACGATTCAGTTTCGCATTTACATGTTGTTGATGATGGCGGTGAAATTCAGGGGTGGGATCTTGAGGATGACGGTGAAGAACTTTCTTCCTACCCGTTGGAGCAAGAGCCCGAACCTCAGCTTCAGATAACCCCCAAGGTGGATGAGCCAGTCAGGGTTCCTCTTTACAAGTCAGAAGCAGATCTTTCCCATATTGAAGCCTTGTTGGCCCAATTAAAGACTCAGGACGCTGTTGAAGAAGAATCTGTCACTGTAGTTGCTGAGCCTGAAGCTGAAACGGTTACTGAAGAAGTCATTCTGGAGCCGGAGATTGACACCGTTGAGGAGACGACGGTTTCAGCAGAAGCTGAGAGCGAGCAGGGTACGGAAAGCACTGTTGAAGATGCTACGGAAACCAGTCCGGAAACGCAGGCTGCCGGTGATCATCTGCCTCCTGAGGACTGGAGCAATATTGATTACGGTGAGCGATTCCAGGTTCTGTTTTTTGAATCCTGGGGGGTGACCTATGCAGTTCCATTGGCTGAACTGGGTGGTATCCACAAACTGGAAGAGTTAAATCATCTCATTGGCAGACCCGACTGGTATATGGGCCTACAGTCAAACAGGGAAATGAAATTTGATGTAGTCGATACAGCAAAATGGGTTATGAACGACAAAATTTCTGATGACGACCACCGTGAAAGCTATAGTTATATTGTAGTCTTAGGGAATAGTCGTTGGAGTTTGGCTTGTGACACGTTAATTGGAACTGAAACAGTTGAAAGTGTTCAGGTTCGTTGGCGTGAGACTGCCGGGAAGCGCCCTTGGCTGGCCGGTATGGTAAAAGAAAAGATGTGCGCACTTATCCATGTTGAAGCGCTGGTTGCCTTGTTGGATAAGGGAATTGATGCCAAGCAACTTGCGTAGGTTGCGTTAAAAGTAGGTAAAGAGGAAATCCGATGTCTCAGATTGCAGAAGTACAGAAAGAAGGCGTAAAGGATGATGTATTGCAGTGGGTAACCTTCCAGTTGGAAGACGAAACCTACGGCATCAACGTTATGCAGGTACGTGAAGTTCTGCGCTACACAGAAATTGCCCCGGTTCCGGGCGCGCCGGATTACGTCCTTGGCATTATCAACCTGCGTGGTAATGTCGTTACCGTTATTGACACCCGTTCACGCTTTGGCCTGGTACCTGGCGAGATCAGTGATAACACCCGTATCATTGTGATTGAGGCAGAAACCCAGACCGTGGGTATTTTGGTCGACAGTGTTGCGGAAGTGGTTTACCTGAAGAGCTCAGAAATTGACACCACTCCAAGTGTGGGTACAGATGAGAGCGCCAAATTTATTCAGGGCGTCAGCAACCGCGACGGCAAACTGTTGATTCTCGTTGACCTCAACAAACTCCTCAGTGATGAAGAGTGGAATGAGATGGCTATGCTCTAATGATTGCATTACTTATTCAGTGGTCCCCGTTGGTGGTATCACTGCTCATACTGGCTGTATGCGTTCTGGGTCTCCGGAAGGAAAGGAAGGCACGGGAGTCACTGGAAAATAAGTGTAATGCAATGGAAACGGTGCTGAAAAATGCCCGGGTTCAAAATGAGAGTCTGGCAAAACAACTGGCAGAATTACGTGCCGGAAGTCTGGGAATGGGTGAGAAGCTGGCAGAAATG
Organism: Parasalinivibrio latis; assembly: GCF_036825535.1. Taxonomy (GTDB): domain Bacteria; phylum Pseudomonadota; class Gammaproteobacteria; order Enterobacterales; family Vibrionaceae; genus Parasalinivibrio; species Parasalinivibrio latis. The sequence continues at coordinate 2,818,126 of NZ_CP098812.1, read as the reverse complement.
GCTGGCATTATCGACGAGTTTGACAAAAAGCTGAACTCCGTAGAAATGACCGATCCCGACAGTCGTCTGTACAGCCGTGCTAGCCGCATGGTTGAGTTGGGGGCGGACCTCGAGGAGCTGATGGAGGAGTGCGAACTTCCCAAAGCTGAAGCGGAACTGTTGATGAACCTGCGTAAACGCAGTGCTTCCCGTCAGCGGTAAACCCCGTAAGCCAATCAACATTCCATTTCCTTATACTTTTTTGTTGATGCCAAACCCCTCCCACCCAGGAGGGGTTTTTCCTTCCATAAACCACGCCATTGCAATCAGTTCCGCGATAACATAATAAAGCGGCTCCGGAATCTCTTCGCCAACAGCAAGCCGATCCAGCCAGTCCGCCAGCACTTTATCTTCATGGACCAAACCACCATTTTGCCGAAAGTCCTCGACCAACTGTTCGGCCAGCTCACGGTAACGTTTGTCACTGACTGTTGGGGCACCAGAACCATCATATTTGAGTGCAATAGCACGTTTATCTGAACTCATCGTTATCAATCAAAGCCTGTATATAGGAATCCATGTGATAGACATAAAAAGGGTATAGCGTTGCTCATGGCCGCTTCCAATAGTTAAATCTTGATACTCAAACCAGTACCCGCAAAGTTGCTGTCATCCCCAATCAATGTGACGTCTTCTGTCACTGAGCATTGGCTGAGCGAAATACCGTGTAAGGCTAACCGCTCCTCCAGGTAAACCGTGATCGGAATCAGGGTCTTTTTGAGCGCCCTATCTGAAGCAGTCAGGGTTAATGACAGTTCCCGCTTTTCGTAAATGGCTTCTGCCTTAATGACCCCATTTAAAACTGGCAGTGTTACTGAAAGGTGCCAGCGCTCTTTTTTCCTCTTGGCCTTGCCGCCTTGTGATTCATCGTTTTTAACTATTACTTCAATAAGTTGGTTTTGACCGTGGCCTGTAGGAATATTCCACTGGAATTCTCTGCCAGGGTGTTCCTGCTGGGGGTGCACACTTGCAGGGTGGTGTTCCGGTGCTGACGCAAGCGCTTTTTGAAGTGCAAGCAACTTTAGCAGAGCATGTTGCTGCTGATGAGTGGTAGGGGGGATGCCGTCATCGGCATCACCTTTGGCGACAAAATGTTTCAATGCGCTTAGCAGTGCATTTTCAGCTTTCCGGCCTTCCAGCCAGGCCTTCAGTTTCTCAGGATCACCAGGAGGCAACAGTTGTGATGCGAGGCTACGGCCTTGTTGGGTAGTGCTGAGTAAGGGTAACAATATTGCGTACACGGGCAAGCGGGAAAACAGGTGTTGCAAAGCTTGCTGGGCAGTGGTGTCTGACTGTGCAAGCGGCAGTGAAACCGGCGTGTTAACAGAACTTCCAGTAGAAGAAGAGGTCATATTGCTTGCCGTCAAAATTCGAGCAAGAAGTGCTGAGGTAATATCCACGTTCATTCACAAATCTTATGCCTGTTTACAGTTTATAGCACGTGCTAACTAACGACTTAAGTGAGCCTTGTGATACCATCGTCGCATAATTGTTTCGTAAGAATTAGTCCGATTTATGCTCGAAGTCAGAGACCTAAGCTGTACGCGGGATGAAAGACTGTTGTTCAGCAATTTGAACTTTTGTATTGAGTCCGGTGAGCTGGTCCAGATTGAGGGACGCAATGGTGCGGGTAAAACAACCTTGCTGCGCATTATTGCGGGATTGGGACAGGCTGACAGTGGTGAAATTTGTTGGCGTGGCGAACCGGTCGCGAAATCCAGGGATGTTTTTCACAGCGATCTGTTGTTTCTGGGGCATTCCCCCGGGGTCAAAAGAGAACTGACTGCTTATGAAAACCTGGAATTTTACCAGGCGATGCACGGTCAGAAAGATAACGAGGCTATCTGGCACGCGCTGGCAAAAGTCGGTCTTGCAGGACGGGAAGATGTTTCAGCCGGGCAGCTTTCAGCCGGCCAGCACCGCAGGGTGGCACTTGCCCGGCTATGGTTGAGTAAGTCCCCACTATGGATTTTGGATGAACCGTTAACTGCAATAGACAAGCAGGGTGTTAAAGTACTGGAAGCATTGTTCCAGAAGCATGTCAGTGAAGGGGGCATTGTCCTTTTTACCACTCACCAAGATATGTTTGACGGCTGTGACAACCTGCGAAGAATTAAATTGGGGAATGCATGATCAGTGCGTTAAGAACTGTAATCCGTCGTGAGCTACTGATCGCGTTCCGACGCCAGGCAGACGTATTAAACCCTCTGTGGTTTTTTATAATTGTTATTACGCTGTTTCCACTGGGAATTGGCCCTGAGCCCAACCTGCTTGCGCGTATAGCGCCCGGGATCGTTTGGGTAGCGGCATTGCTAGCCGCGTTGTTGTCCCTGGAACGCCTGTTCAAAGATGACTTTGCTGATGGTTCTCTTGAGCAGATGATGTTGGCACCGGAACCTCTGTCGGTCCTGGTATTGGCAAAAGTCATCGCGCACTGGTTGCTCACTGGCTTACCTCTGTTGATCCTGAGCCCGCTGATTGCGGTATTACTTTCATTAGATTTTGAATCCTGGAAAGCGGTGGCTCTGACTCTGTTAGTAGGTACTCCCACACTGAGTTTCCTGGGCGCAATCGGTGTGGCACTGACAGTAGGCTTAAGGAAAGGTGGGGTGCTTCTTAGCCTGCTGATTCTGCCGCTGTATATTCCGGTTTTGATATTCGCTACCTCGGCAATTGATGCCGCGGGGCTTTCCATGGCATACAACGGCCAACTGGCTATTTTGGGCGCCATGCTTGCCGGGTCTGCGACCATGGCACCACTTGCGGTGTCAGCGGCGTTGCGGGTCAGCATACAATCATAAAAGTACTTGGAAGATAGACAATGTGGAAATGGCTTCATCCTTACGCAAAACCTGAAGTGGCTTACCGGCTTTGCTCAAAGTTGCTGCCTTGGTTTGCTGTACTTGCCGCGGTATTCCTGACTGTAGGTACTGTTTGGGGGCTGGCTTTCGCGCCAACTGATTATCAGCAGGGCGACAGTTTCAGAATCATCTATATACACGTGCCTTCTGCCATTTGGTCGATGGGGGCGTATATGTCCATGGCGATTGCCGCCTTTATCGGTCTGGTGTGGCAAGTACGTATGTCAGACTGGGCAGCTGCGGCAATGGCTCCTGTCGGTGCTGTTTTTACCTTTGTGGCTCTGATTACCGGTGCATTCTGGGGTAAGCCGATGTGGGGTGCCTGGTGGGTGTGGGATGCTCGCCTGACTTCAGAATTGATTCTCCTTTTCCTCTACCTGGGTGTTATCGCGCTTTACAACGCTTTTGATGATCAGCGTTCAGGCGCCAAGGCTGCCGGTATTCTCGCCATTGTCGGCGTGGTGAACCTTCCAATCATCCATTTCTCTGTAGAGTGGTGGAACACATTGCACCAAGGGGCGACAATCACCAAGTTTGCAAAACCATCCATTGATTCAGATATGTTATGGCCGCTGCTTAGCAATATCTTTGGTTTTGCGTTCTTCTTTGGTGCTGTCAGCATCATGGGTTTAAGAAATGAGATTCTGAAACGGGAGTCTCACCGCCCTTGGGTTCGTGATTTGGTAAGCTGAGGAGGCCGTATGCATTTTAATACCCTGACTGATTTCTTTGCCATGGGTGGCTACGCCTTCTATGTCTGGACCTCATTTTTTATTACAGCTATTGCCATGGGGTGGGTAGCTGCCGTCCAAATAATAAATAAAAAAAAGCTGCTGAGCGAAGTACGCAAGCGGATTGACCGAGAAAAACGAATTAAAGAAGCTGAGAAGTTGGAGAACACACTATGAATCCAAGACGCAAAAAGCGCCTGACGTTGTTCGCCGCGTTGATTGCCGGCGTGGGTATCACAATCGGTCTGATACTCTATGCACTCAACCAGAATATGGATTTGTTCTATACACCAACGGAAATCGTACAGGGTAAACCGGATGGCACGAAACCGCATGTCGGCCAACGCCTTCGAATTGGCGGTATGGTTGTTGTTGGCTCGGTCAAGCGTGATCCAGAGTCACTGAAAGTCAGTTTTGATGTGGCTGATGTGGGTCCGAAAGTCACTGTTGTTTATGACGGCATCCTGCCGGATCTTTTCCGTGAGGGGCAGGGTATCGTGGCACAGGGTGTTTTAACCGACAGCCATACGGTTAAAGCCAGTGAAGTGCTTGCGAAACACGACGAAGAATATATGCCTCCTGAAGTGGCTGAAGCCATGGATAAAGCCCATAAACCTCTTGATTACTCTGAAACTCAACTCCAGGGAAGCAAATAATGATCGCTGAACTTGGACATTTTGCCCTGATAGTTTCTCTAGCACTGGCTGTGCTCTTGAGTTTCTATCCTCTTTATGGTGCCAGCACCGGCAACCAGGCACTAATGCGAACTGCTCGCCCACTGACTGTGGGCATGTTCGTCATGCTGTTGATTTCATTTATTGCATTATGCTGGGCTTTCTACACGAACGACTTCACCGTCGCCTACGTGGCAAGCAACTCCAACAGCGCCTTGCCATGGTACTACCGCATTACTGCTGTCTGGGGGGCGCATGAAGGTTCCCTGCTGCTTTGGGTTCTGATCCAGGCAGGCTGGACGCTGGCAGTCGCGATTTTCAGTCGTGGTATGCCCTTGGAATCTGTTTCTCGCGTGCTGGCAGTGATGGGCATGATCGCAGTAGGTTTCCTGCTGTTTATCATCATGACATCAAACCCGTTTGAGCGGACATTGCCACACTTCCCTATTGACGGCCGTGACCTCAACCCGCTCCTGCAGGATCCAGGCTTGATTGTACACCCGCCGATGCTTTACATGGGCTATGTGGGTTTCTCTGTTGCCTTTGCCTTTGCTATCGGTTCACTGATGGCTGGCCGGTTGGATACTGCATGGGCGCGGTGGTCTCGCCCGTGGACAACGGCTGCATGGTTGTTCCTTACCCTGGGTATTGCGCTGGGCTCATGGTGGGCCTATTACGAACTCGGCTGGGGCGGCTGGTGGTTCTGGGATCCGGTTGAAAACGCCTCTTTCATGCCTTGGCTTGCCGGCACAGCACTGATGCACTCACTGGCAGTCACTGAAAAGCGCGGTACATTCAAAGCTTGGACTGTGTTGCTGGCAATTTCTGCGTTCTCACTGAGTCTGCTGGGTACCTTCCTGGTTCGTTCCGGTGTACTGGTATCAGTCCACGCCTTCGCCTCTGACCCGGCGCGTGGCCTGTTTATCCTTGGTTTCCTTGTTGTGGTTATCGGTGGTTCCCTGCTGCTTTATGCACTGCGTGCTTCAGAAGTTCGTACCCGTGGTAACTTCGAATTGGTTTCACGGGAGAACAGTCTGCTTGCCAACAATATTCTGTTGGTCGCGGCACTGTTGGTTGTACTGATTGGTACCCTGTTGCCGCTGGTTCACAAGCAACTTGGCCTTGGCTCGGTTTCTATTGGCGAACCTTTCTTCAATATGCTCTTTACCTGGCTGATTGTGCCATTTGCTATCCTGGTGGGCATTGGCCCTCTGGTGCGCTGGAAGCGTGACAACCTGGCAAACTACACCAAGCCAATGGCTGTGTCGGCTGTACTTGCAGTCGTACTGGGTATCGGCCTCGTGATGGTATTTGCCGGCACTTTCATGCCTTTGGCTGCTTTGGGCGTTGCTCTTGCCGTGTGGATCATTTCCCTGCATGCCTACGAAATTTATGTCCGGGCAACACACCGCCACAGTTTTGCTGAGGGCGTGACCAAACTGGGTCGCAGCCACTGGGCGATGGTTCTGGGCCACGTCGGTTTGGCCGTTACCATTATCGGTATCGCTTTGGTGCAGAATTACGATATCGAACGTGATGTGAAAATGGCCCCAGGGGAAAGCATCGTCCTGCAGGGTTACACCTTCAAATTTGCTAGCCTGCGTGAAAATGACGGCCCTAACTATGATGGCTGGATCGCTGATTTCGACATCCTGAAAGGTGACAAGAAGATCAATACCCTTCATGCAGAGAAACGCTTCTATAACGTTGCCCGGTCAATGATGACTGAAGCTGCTCTTGATCGTGGCTTCACCCGTGACCTCTATGTGGCGATGGGTGAGCAATTGCCTGATGGGGCCTGGGCTGTGCGTATTTACTATAAGCCATTTGTGCGTTGGATCTGGGCTGGCAGCCTGTTCATGGCTATTGGTGGTGCGTTCGCGATCAGTGACAAGCGTTACCGCTTCCGTAAAAAGTCTCCCAAAGCGGCGTTGAAAGAGGTTGAGTCATGAAACGTCCTTTAATGTTTATTCCATTGGCGCTGTTTCTGGCGCTGGTGGCAGTGTTCGTTGTTCAGCTGAACCGGAATGCCGGTGGTGATGATCCAACGAAACTGGAATCTGTACTGGTTGGCAAGCCTGTGCCGGAATTTCGCCTCGAAGATCTGGCGCAGGATGGGAAGCTTTACAGCCAGGATATATTCAAAGGTCAGCCTTTGCTCCTGAATGTATGGGCCACCTGGTGTCCGACCTGTTATGCAGAGCACACCTACTTAAATGAACTGGCAGCGAAGGGCGTTAAAATTATCGGCCTTAACTACAAGGACGACCGGTTGAAAGCTATCGACTGGCTGAATGACCTGGGTAACCCGTACCTTGTTAGTCTCTATGATGGCAACGGTATGTTAGGCCTTGATTTGGGCGTCTATGGCGCGCCGGAAACATTCTTTATTGATGGCAACGGTATTATCCGTTATCGCCACGTTGGGGATGTAAATGCCCGAAACTGGAAAGATACTCTGGAGCCAATTTACCAGAAGATGCTGAAGGAGGCCGGTGATGCGAAATAATATTTCACTTGGTCGCTTATTGAAAAAAGCGTCACTTGCTCTGGTTACAGCGTTGATGATTTCAGTACCGTTATACGCTGCGATTGATATTTATGAATTCGATTCCCCAGAACAGGAAGCGATGTTCCACCAGTTAGGGAAGGAGCTGCGTTGCCCTAAGTGCCAGAACAACAATATTGCAGACTCCAATGCTGCCCTGGCGCAGGATCTTCGTATGAAAGTCTACGAGATGCTTAAGCAGGGTAAATCAGAGAAAGAGATTATTGATTATATGGTTGCCCGTTATGGCAATTTTGTTACTTATAATCCGCCGATGACATTCTCTACGGCGATTCTCTGGGTCGGCCCGTTTGGCTTCCTGATCATCGGATTTGCTGTTCTGGTCATTCGCAGCCGTCGAAAAAATACCGTTGCAGCTGAACAGAGCTCTCTCTCCGACGCAGAGCAAAAGCGCCTTGATGCTTTGCTCAATGATAAAGATTCTGAAAACGACAAGGCAGATAACCGATGACCCTATTTTGGATTGCAGCCTTAATACTGATTATTGCCGCGATTTCGGTGCTGCTGGTTCCTATGTTGGCTGGCAGGCAGTTTGATGATCAGGCAAGTCGCGATGAACTGAACAAGGCGTTTTACCGGGAGCGCGTTGCAGAGCTCAACGAAGAAGCAGAAGAAGGGCTGGTAGAGAATACGGGCGAGATGGCCGTTGAACTGCAACAGTCCCTGCTTGATGATGTCCCTGGGAAAAATGAAAAAGCCATTTCCAGTGTCAGCCCTTGGATGGCTTTACCCGGTATTATCGTCATCATTGGCCTGAGCCTTGGCCTATATATGATGAAAGGTAATATTGGGAAAGTAGAGCAGTGGCATCAAATCAGCGAACAGTTGCCTGAGCTTTCAACTCGACTGTTGTCTGAATCTGCTGAGCCGATGAGCGATCAGGAGATGTCTGATTTAACCCTGGCACTTCGCACCCGTTTGCAGCAAACCCCTGATGATGCAACAGGCTGGTTGCTGCTGGGACGCATCGGGCTGGCTAACCGTGACCTGCAGACCTCTGTAGGTGCCATGGGTAAAGCCTATGCACTGGATCCGAATAACAATGATGTGAAGCTCGGTTATGCCCAGGCACTGATGTTTACATCAGACCAAAGCGACCAGAACAAAGCGAGGGAGTTACTGCGTCAGGTCATCCGCAATGACCACACTAACCTCCGTGCTATGTCTTTGCTGGCATTTGATGCATTTGAGCGCGGAGCGTACGAAGAATCGATTGCCGCCTGGAGTGCTATGAAATCAATGCTTCCAGAAGGGGACTCCCGTCGGCAGATGCTTGAGCGCAGTATCGCCCAGGCTGAAGCTAAACTAAACCCGGTTCATGCAGATAAATCTGTCCAGGTGTCAGTTTCTCTGGCTCCAGGTGTAACGTTGCCTCAGGACGGTGTTTTGATCGTTTCTGCTCACCCTGCAGACGGTGCACCAATGCCGCTGGCAGCAAAGCGTCTCCCGTTGTCATCATTTCCGGTAACGCTTGAGCTGACCGATGCCGACAGCATGATTGCCGAGCGCAAGATGTCTTCTGTGCCGGATGTAATTGTCAAAGCGCGGATTGATAATGATGGCAACGTTATGACCCGTGACGGGGACTGGATTGGTGTCAGCGAGCCGGTAAAACTGGGTGGAAAAGTGGACATTGTGATTAATCGAAAGCAATAATAGATGTTCAGTGACCCTAATTGAGTAAAACAGACCGATAATACCGGTCTGTTTTTTCATGAAATAACGAAATAAAAACCGAGAATAAGATGTCTAGTAACATGCGAAAGGCGTTGATAATTTCTCTTCTCTCCGTGCTGTTTGTATCAGGTTGTGCGAGCAACAGAACAGTGGCAGAGAAAGAAGCAACTGCACATCCGGATGATCCATTTGAGGGCTTCAACCGGGCAATGTGGACAGTTAACTATGACTACCTTGACCCATATGTCGCCCGTCCGGTATCCGTAGCATATGTAGATTATGTTCCGACCCCTGTCCGCTCAGGAATCACCAACTTTCTCAGTAACCTGGAAGAACCGTTCAGTATGGTTAACAGCCTGGTAATGCTGGAAGGTGAGCAAGCCAGCAACCATTTTGGCCGCTTCTTTATGAATACCATTTTTGGTCTGGGTGGATTAATTGATGTTGCCTCACGTGCAGGAATTCCTAACGAGGGTGACACGGAGTTCGGCGATGCCATCGGACACTACGGTGTAGGAAACGGGCCGTACTTTATGTTCCCTGTATATGGGCCAACTACCTTGCGTGAGGGTGCCGGTGGAGTGGTTGATGGTTTATACCCGGTTATGTCTCTGTTGACGCTTCCGCAGTCAATCCTGAAATGGGTGTTCCAGGGAATGGAAGATCGAGCAGCAATGGTCCAGCAAGAAGAGTTGCTTGAGCGTTCACCGGACCCTTATATTACGGTGCGTGATGCCTACCTTCAGAATCAGGATTTCAAAGCCGGTATAGAGCGAAAACCGGACCCGGAAGAAGATGCCTTCCTTGACGATTTTATGGATGAAATTGACGGGGAATAGACGTTCTAAGTGCTGAGTTTAGTCGTCATGAGAGGCTAGTAAGGGTTAACCTGACTGCTTCGTAAACGTACCGTAATCAAAAAGGGCTCCGAGGAGCCCTTTTGTATATCTGATGATCTTTCGACTTTAGAAGCGGTAACTTGCCTGAACACCTGCCAGCCAAATATCGCCGGAAACGGTGCCTTTGAATTCTCCACCAAACATTTCAGCCTGTTCATCCGATGGGATATTATCACGGGCTTCTTTTACATCTGACTTGTTACCCAGGATATAGGTAACGCCGGCGTCCAAGGTCAGGTTTTGAGTGAATTGGTAGCCGTAACCCACGCTGAACCAGTAACGATCCATTTCAGGAATAGTCAGGGTACGGTTGGCATCGCTGACCGCAGAGCGATCCCATGCAAAACCGGTGCGTAGTTGGGTTTTGCTGTCGAGCTGGTAAGTTGTGCCTACAGCAAAACGGTAGCTGTCCTTCCAGTTTTCCTGCTTAACCAGTTGGTTAGGCTTTGAAAGTGCAGGGATATGGGCTTCCAGTTTCTCAAACTGGCTCCAGTCAGTCCAGTTGATGCTGGTGTGAAGAGCCCACTGCTTATTAAGCTGATGAAAAGAGGCCAATTCTGCGCTGGCTGGTAGTACAAGTTCCATACTGCCGGCAAATTTTTGCGCAGGATTATGAGGATTAAAGCCAAAGCCATTTGCATGACCTTCAAGGTTTAAATCAACCTCTGAACGATAGTTAAAACCAACGCGGTTGTTCTCGTTCAGTTGCCATGCTGCACCAGCTTGCCAACCCCAGGCGGTATCATCACCTTCCATGTACTTTAAAGTAGTACCTTTCGGAACAAAACCCAGCGCATTATCCATCGAGTTTGTAGCGCCGATTGACCCCTCTCCCATCACAAAGCGTACACCACCGCCAACACTGAATTGATCGTTGATCTTGTAGGCAATATTTGGGTTCACTTCAACTGTGGTAATAGAGGCTTCGTTACCAAACTGGGTACCCAGGAAGCTGTCATCCAATTTGGTAGACATACCGAAATTGGTGCCAACCGCAAAACCGGCGGTCCACTTTTCATTGAATTGGTGCGTTAGGTAAAAGTTTGGTACCAGAGCCCCGTTTGCCATGTTTTTGGCAGAAGTGGCTTTATTTAGTGTGGTGTTGGTACCTTCAATATCAATATTTGGTGACACATAAATTCCGCCCACAGAAATCTGGGTACCTTCCAGGTAGGTCATCATCGCTGGGTTACGGAACTGTGCTGATGCGTTGTCAGCCATAGCCGCTTCACCGGCAAATGCGCGGCCAAGGCCAGTTGCAGAATATTCTGCCAGTTGGAAACCGGCGCTGAAGGCCGGCGTTGAAAGGGTGCCGAGAGCAACGGCAATAGCAATCGTAAGTTTCTTATTATTTTGCATAGCTTCTTGTTCGCTGAAAATTTTGGTCACAATAGAGTATTCACTCAAAGATATTGATCAAATTTGAGGTGTGCTACCACGTTATAACGATACATATATCTGTTATTCATTAATTTATTGGTTATTTATCCGTTACATTTTGTACTATAACCGAGTGTTCAATGAATTTGGGTGAACACATGTACCAGAATTTTAAGTTTAAGGTTACAGATGTACGCTGAAACTTCGGTGAACTTAAGTTGGTTTAGACTGAGTGGTGGGAAAATTGGGACGGAAGTTACAAAAACACCAATATACTGGATCAGAAAAGGGAGCCGAAGCTCCCTTGCGATATATAGCAGTGTACGCTGAATTTAGAATTTGTAGCTGTACTGGATACCGTAGAGCCAAGCATTGGCACGGGTTGTGGCAGTCACTTCATTTAATAACGATTTGGTTGCATCCAAAGGAACAAGCTTGTTTTCGTTGACGTTAACGTCCTCACCCATTAAGTACGTGAAACCAAAATCGATATCGGAGTGTTTGCTCATGTGGTAGGTAAAGCCGGCAGAGAACCACTGGCGGTCTGAGTCTGGGACAGAGATAGAAGTGATTTCATCCTGTGCACTCATGTCGTACATATAACCCGCACGTAGCGTCCAGTCTTCATTCAGGAAATAGGTACCACCTACAGAGAAGTGCCAGGCATTTTTCCACTCATAAGTATTGAGTGGTTCACTTGCCCCTTCAGTTTCCAGAACCTTAAATTCTTCCCACTCAATCCACTGTACGCTATAAGACAGCGCAAATTTATTGGTTAGCTTGTGATAGCCGGAAATTTCTGCCAAATCAGGGAGGGGCATTAACAGATCACCTGATTGTTGGATTCCCGCTTTTTCAATTTTGCCATCAGCTTTGAGCTCCGGGCTCTTGCGATATGAGAAACCTAAGCGGTTATCTTTGTTGATTTCAAAAGTTGCCCCTGCAATCCAACCAAACGCAATGCCGTCTGCATCAATGTCTACGGCTTTTTGGGTTCCAATTTGTCGTTGGAGATTTCCTGACCCTTGGATGATGTCTAATCCCGCGCCAACTGACCAAATCTCATTAATTCGATAGGAGGTTGCTAGGCCAAGATTCACGCTTTTTACATCAGTGAGACCACCAAATAAATTGGCTTCATAGTCACTTGAGAACTCTGTTTTGGTTCCAAAGTTGGAATACAGGCCAGCACCGACAGCCCACTTACTACTAATTGGATGCACGTAATAGATGTTTGGAACCAGTGATGTGCCACCTATTTGTTCATCACTTAATTTCTCAGTGCCCATTGGGATGGCACCAATCTGGGTGTTGAGCGTCTTTTTATACTCAGCATCCTTCACCTTCACATCCGTATCAATTGCCACCAGGCCCATAGTAATGGCTGGTGCATCGAACAGCGACATGGCTGCTGGGTTACGGGAGATGACTGAGGCATTGTCAGCGATAACAGCGTCACCGGCGAAAGCTCGGCCCAGGCCAGTGGCGGAGTGCCCGTTAAGCTGGAAACCGGCGGCGAATGCTGAGGTTGTGCTGCCCGCAACAGCGATAGCGAGAGCGGTGCGGACAAAAATCTGCTTCTTATTCATTTAATGAATTATCCTTGTGTGATTATATTTAATTGTTATTTTTATCAATTAGTTAGGCTGGCGAATTGTAGATGCAACTGAGTGGGTAAGAAATTAGACCAGTATGTAACCATAGAGGGAACAAGGGTGGATAATGCACCGAGTTTAATACACCAAGTAAAAAAGGGAGCAAAAAGCTCCCTTATTCAATCGGTTAGCGTAGTTATATTTTTTGGGACAAACCGTGGGTCAGTTGTTTGGCAACCGGCATAATTTCTTCCGAATTCTCACCTACAACAATAACCGTGGCATCTTTGGCAGGAACCGCCATCGAACTCATTTTCCCATCACTGTACAACGCTTCCTGGCTGATTTTTTCAGGCACTACAAACACCGTCATTTTCTTCCCGTCAGGCATGCTCATCACCATGTGCAATGCGTTATTGCTTCCGAAGCTGCAGTGGTTAAGGTAATCAATATGCCCCGGTACGGCACTGAACTGTTTACCCAGCGGTGAAAGCTTGGCATTGACCTGGGTCAGGGTTGCCTGCTCGTTAATACCGTCAACAAACGGTGTCTCATCGTAGTAATGCGCCAGTGCAATTTCGTTTAGGTTGGTTGGTGATGGCTCCCAGGGCGCTTTTCCAACCAGTATTCCGACAATAAACGCGACAGAGGCTGCAATAGCCAAAGGCCAACGGACTGCTATTTTTGTTTCACGACGTCCGGCTAGCTCATCACCGTCATCCGATTCACGGCTTTGGTGGAAAAGAACCTGATCGGCAAGGTGGTCAGGCACATCAACCTTCAATGTTTGGGCTATCAGTGCATCCAATTGATCCAACTCTTCTGCAAGTGCCTGGTTGGAGGAAGATGACTGTTTTGCCTCAAGGATCTCCGGTGATTTGTCCTGAGGATCGGCAAAAATGCGACGGCGGAACTCAAGATCGTCCATTTGTTTGCCCCCTTGTCTGGCTGTTTCCACTTAACTGGTCTTTTAACATGTTTCTTGCCCGGAAGAGCCGGGTCATAACCGTATTTTTGTTCAGGCTGAGTATATCGGCGATCTCTTCACCGCTGAAACCTGCCAAAACCTGCAATACCAAAGGCTCTCTGTATTCTGCGGGAAGCTTCATAATTTGCCGGTGCAGCAACTGCTGCTCCATGGAAGCCTCTTCGGACGGGTGAGACGTATCAGCCACAGCGTGATCATCAATATCAACCAGATCAAACTGCTTACGCTCAAACCGGCGTGCATTCTCCCTGCGCAATATGGTGATCAGCCAGGCTTTTGCCGCATTGTCATCAGCCAGGCTATCAAGAGATCGCCAGGCCCGAAGGCAGGTCTCCTGAACCAGGTCTTCTGCAATGTGCTGGTCTTTACACAACCAATAAGCGTATCGGTAGAGATCTTTATGCCAGGCTCTCACCAGCGCTTCATATCTTCTTTGCTTATCCATGTCTACAGAGACCGGAGTCGCTTCAGGTTTCTTTCCAAAAAAATTTTTTAGCATATTCCTTTGCTCTTAAAGGCAGGTAGCTTGGATCTTTTATTGGTCAACATGCCCTGACGAGTGTAGCAGTGAACACAATGGACAGTAACTGAACTGGTTGCATATGCGTTTATCAGCGAACCACCTGCATATCCCAAATGCCCTTAAGCACTGTGAACAGGACACTTGAGGTTGTTTGGGTATATCCGCCCTAAATTTGATCTGCTTCAAAAAGCCGACTGATGGAATGAGTATAGTGGCAGGGTCATCGGGTGACTGTGATCCGGTGACACTTCCTTTTTGAAGGCTGACTTTACTTTCTCCTCAGGTCTTAGACCTGTTTTGCATTTTGGCTTTACGTTAATTGAGTGATTACGTAGATTGCTTTCCACGTATATTCTGACCACACCAATTTGGTGTGGTTTTTTTTATCTGTCACTTTTTGCCAAAAATCACTGCAAGTTATGCATTCCCTCCTATTTGAACATTCCACGATCCCTCACAACATTCCTATCGTCTCATTTCTGTGACCGTGGTTATTAAAACAGTTGTTTTAATTTCTTAACAACTTATCTACAATCTTCTGGTCTGACCTCTTAATTTTAGCAAGGAGTCGCTATGAGACCTCTCCAGAATCTCAAAACGTCCCAAGGCGAGCGGATTGCCGTCGTTGCCGGTTTGAGAACCCCATTTGCCCGTCAAGCCACAGCCTTCAATGGTGTTCCTGCCGTCGATCTGGGCAAAATGGTGGTCAATGAAATGATCCAGTCAATAGAGCTGGATCCGGCAGTGATCGACCAATTGGTGTTTGGCCAGGTGGTACAGATGCCGGAAGCCCCGAATATTGCCCGTGAAATCGTATTGGGTACCGGTATGAATATCCACACGGATGCTTACAGTGTGACCAGGGCCTGTGCCACCAGTTTCCAGGCCGTTGCCAATATCACAGAAAGTATTATGGCTGGTGCAATTGATGTGGGTATTGCCGGCGGGGCTGATTCATCCTCCGTATTGCCGATTGGTGTAACCAAAAAACTGGCTGCGACCTTACTTGAGCTGAATAAAGCCAAGACGATGAGCAAACGCCTGAAAGTGCTCAGCAAGCTCAATATGAAAGACCTGATGCCGGTACCCCCGGCAGTGGCGGAGTACTCAACCGGCCTGAGCATGGGGGACACCGCCGAGCAAATGGCAAAATCCCACGGGATTACCCGCCAGGCACAAGATGAGCTCGCCCACCGGTCGCATACACTGGCGGCAAAAGCCTGGGCAGACGGCTTGATCGAAGGGGAAGTGATGAAGGCTTTTCCAGAGCCGTATAAAGCCTATATAGATAAAGACAATAACATCCGCGAAGACTCTGCACTGGAGAGCTATGCCAAGCTTCGCCCTGCGTTTGACCGTAAGCACGGATCGGTCACTGCCGCGAATGCAACACCGCTGACAGATGGTGCGGCCGCAGTTCTGTTGATGCGTGAAGGACGTGCGCGGGAACTGGGGCTCGATATCCTGGGCTTCATTCGTTCCTATGCTTTTTCGGCCATTGGCGTACATAAAGACATGTTGATGGGGCCATCTTACTCAACACCGATCGCGCTGGATCGTGCAGGCATTACGCTCTCCGACCTGACACTTATAGATATGCATGAAGCCTTTGCTGCGCAAACTCTGGCCAATGTGAAGATGTTTGCTTCTGACTCCTTTGCTCAGGAGAAACTAGGCAGGGGGAAAGCCATTGGCGAAATAGACATGGACAAATTTAACGTGCTTGGGGGTTCAATCGCCTACGGCCACCCATTTGCCGCAACCGGCGCACGTATGATCACCCAAACCCTGCGAGAACTGAAAAGACGTGGTGGCGGGCTTGGCCTCACGACAGCCTGCGCTGCCGGGGGCCTGGGTGCAGCAATGATTCTGGAGGTGGAATAATGGATAACCAGATTATTGAAGGCCGCCAGCCGGCGTTCAGCCTAGAAATTGCAGAAAACAATATAGCCTGGGTAAAAATTGATGTTGCCGGCGAGAAAATGAACTCCCTGCAGGCTTCCTTTGCCGATGATTTTGCTGATGTGCTGGGCGAGCTCAAAACCAACAGCGCGGTCAAAGGACTGGTGATTTACTCCGGTAAACCGGACAACTTTGTTGTGGGTGCTGACGTGCGAATGCTGGATGCCTGCAAAAGTGAAGAAGATGCCGAAGCCATTTCCCGCAAAGGCCAGGAAATGTTTGGTGAGATTGAGAAACTCCCTTTCCACGTCGTAGCCGCCATCCATGGCCCGGCATTGGGCGGCGGACTGGAGCTGGCGCTGGCCTGTCACAGCCGGGTTGTGTCCGACAATGATGCGACCCGGCTTGGGTTACCTGAGGTTCAGTTGGGTTTGTTGCCGGGTTCAGGCGGCTGCCAGCGTTTGCCCCGTCTAATCGGCGTTGCCGGTGCTCTGGATATGATCCTGACCGGCAAGCAGCTTCGAGCCAAAAAGGCCCGCAAGATGGGGATTGCAGATGACTGCGTTCCTGAAAGTGTCCTGCTGAAAGTCGCTGAAGAGCTGGCATTGAAACCCAAGCCAAAGCGCAAAACCGGCTTTGGGGACTGGGCGATGGGTTCAACCTCCCTTGGGAGGGGGGTGGTTTTTGACCAGGCGCGCAAGAAAACCAATGAGAAAACCCGGGGCAACTATCCTGCGACCAATGCCATTCTTGATGTGGTGAAATACGGTCTCGAAAAAGGGATGGAGAAAGGCCTGGCATTTGAGGCCAAGCGTTTTGGCCAGCTGGTGATGACCCCTGAATCCAAGGCACTTCGCAGCATCTTCTTTGCCACCACTGCAATGAAGAAGGAAAACGGTGCAGATGCAGAGCCGAGAGATATAAACCGTGTAGGTGTACTTGGTGGCGGGTTAATGGGGGCTGGGATTGCACACGTTACTGCGTGCAAAGCCGGTATTCCTGTACGTATCAAAGATGTTTCGCCGTCAGGTATCCAGAATGCGTTGGGTTACAGTTACAAACTGCTGGAGAAAAAGCGTAAGCGCCGGATTGTGTCCAAAGCGGAACTTCAGCAGCAAATGAACCGGATCAGCGGGACCACAGGTTTTGATGGTTTGCATAAAGTAGATATGGTGGTGGAAGCTGTATTTGAGGATCTTGAACTCAAGCACCAAATGGTGGCTGATATTGAGCGAGAGACCAGTGAAGAGACGATCTTTGCCACCAATACTTCATCCCTGCCCATTAACCAGATTGCAAAGGGAACTGCCCGTCCTGGAAATATCGTCGGGCTTCACTATTTCAGCCCGGTCGAAAAAATGCCGCTGGTGGAAGTTATCCCCCACGAAGGCACATCCCCCCAGACGATTGCCTCCGCAGTGGCGTTCGCCCGGAAGCAGGGCAAGACGCCAATCGTTGTCGCGGACAAAGCCGGCTTTTATGTAAACCGGATACTGGCACCTTACATGAACGAAGCCGCAAGGGTTCTGCTTGCCGGTGAGCCGGTTGAGTATCTGGACGAAGCCCTGTTGGATTTCGGCTTCCCGGTAGGGCCGATAACACTGCTGGACGAAGTGGGTGTGGATATTGGTGCCAAGATCAGCCCAATCCTGTTGTCTGAATTGGGCGAGCGGTTCAAAGCGCCGGATGTGTTCGACGTGTTGCTGGCTGATGACCGCAAAGGGCGCAAGAGCGGCAAAGGCTTTTACTTATACGGAAACAAGGCAAAGAAAGGTAAGAAGACAGTCGACAAGCAGGTTTATACCTTGCTGGGACTGAAGCCGGAAGTGAACCAGACAGGGCCTGAAATATCAATGCGCTGTGTACTGTTGATGCTAAATGAAGCGGCACGCTGTCTGGATGAGGGGGTTATCCGCTCAGCAAGGGATGGCGATATCGGTGCCATATTCGGTATTGGTTTCCCTCCCTTCCTTGGCGGGCCATTCCGGTATATGGACCGTCTGGGTGTCGACAAGGTTGTCGCGATGTTAGAGGAGCACGCAGCAAAGTATGGTGAGCGTTTTGAACCATGTGAAAAACTGAAGAGCATGAATCAGGAAGGTGTCACATTTTATTGACTTCCCAGGCAGATGCTTTGTGAGTGATATATAAGCTGTATGGATATAAAGCGTCCGTAACTGGCTGCTTTATTGATCTCAATGGTTGCCAATCGCACAAATGTGCCTTTACTTGCGTATGACCAATCACTAAGATCTATTTGTCTGATATATCAGGCTTTATCTCTCAATCACTACTTACAAGGAATTGTGATGAAAAAGATCCTTGCAGCGGCAACGCTTTCAATGGTTATGTTCCCAGCCGCTCAGGCATTGGCTGACCAGGACATCGGTTGTGGTCTGGGTACCATGATTTTTGAAGGCAAGTCAGGTCTGGCACCAAAGGTCCTGGGTGCAACTACCAACGGCATTTCTGGTAACCAATCTTTCGGTATCACCTTTGGCACCCTGGGCTGTCAGGCTGACGGCGTGATCACTTCCCGTGAAAAACTGGCAATGTTCATTGACGGCAATATGGATAACCTGGCTCGCGACATGGCAAAAGGCCAAGGCGAATCGCTGTCTACCCTGGCTGCAGTTTGGGGCGTAGAAGCCAAAGACCAGCAAGCATTCAACGACATGGCCCGCAGCAACTTTGCACGTATTTTCGCTGACGAAAACGTGACTTCAAAAGACGTGCTGGACAACCTGAATGCGGTTGTTGCCCAAGACGCTCAGCTGTCTGTATACACTCTGTCTTAATCCTGACAGAAAAAGATCCCGGTTAAACGGGATCTTTCCTTTTTACGCCTTTTCCTGCCGGTTTCCTGATGACGTTTACTCTAGCAGCCAAAAGAACCCCACGATTTGCCGTCTCGTCTCTATTTTTAAGTCTTTCCGCCGCCCTTTTTTCCCAGAACCTTTTCGCAGAAGCAATCGCAACTGAGGAAAATCCCAATTTTTCAGTGTTATCTGAACAACCGGAATGGCTGAAACTGGGCCACTATGTCGACAAGCTTGGCGGGTGGGAAAGCCAAATTGACAGTGGACGCTTTTTTTTGTCGAAGAAAGGAAAAACGTCCCCGGAAAGTGAACTGGCCATAACATATAAAACGTTTGTCAAAGAGCAGCAGAGTGGTGAATCCACAGTCAGTTGCCAATACCCGGCACGTTTCCGCTGGCTGAACAGGGTACTTTCTGCCGGATGGAACATGCCTGTTTGCCCGGCGCTGGATCAGTGGAAAACTGTGATTGACCCGGAAGGGGTGACTCTGGTCTTCCCGACAGCGTTTATGAACAACCCCTCGTCCATGTTTGGTCATACCCTGCTGCGCGTAGATGCTAAGGACCAAACCCGGAACAAGGAATTGGTCGCCTTTGCCATTAACTTTGCCGCTGAGCCGGATGCCGGAGACAACGCCGCCGCGTATGCCATCAAAGGTTTGGTGGGCTCTTACCCAAGTGCATTTTCGTTGATGCCCTACTACCGGAAGGTGCGTGAATACAACGACCTTGAGTCCCGTGATATCTGGGAATACAAGCTGAACCTGGCCCCGGAGGAAGTAGAAACCATTCTGTACCACCTGTGGGAACTGCAAGACGCCCGGTTTGACTACTATTTCCTTGATGAAAACTGCTCATACCAACTTTTATCCCTGTTGCAGGTCGCCCGTGATGACCTGATGCTTACCGCTGAGTTCCCGCTCCATGCTATCCCGTCTGATACGGTGTCTGTTCTGAAAAATAAAGGGTTGATTAACCCACCGGCATACCGCCCGGCATTTGGTACCCGGTTAAATCACTATGCGGGTGAATTGGATGATGTGGAGCTGGGCATCGCTCTGGCGTTGTCTGACCCGAATGTTGATGCTGAACAGGAAATGCCACCGGGAACCGATTCACAGAAAGCCGGACGCCTAGAGTTTGCCTATGAATCCCTCAACTTCCGTTTCTATGATGAACGCCTGAACCGGGATGTGGTTGCCCCAAAACTGACTGGGCTCCTGATGGCACGAAGCCGCCTGGATGTGGGCTCCCCATTTTCCCAGGTTCCCCGGCCGGATGACTCCTCTGAATCCGGACATGGTTCAATGCGGGTAGGTCTGGGTTACTACGGTGCAGGTGAGGAAAACAGTCAGATCACCTTCCACTGGCGGGCAGCCTACCACGACATGTTGGACCGCCCGGGGGGCTTTATACCCGGTGCCCAGATCAGTTTTCTTGATATGTCATTGGGTATCGACAAAGAGGGTGATATCACCCTGAACAAACTGTATTTGCTGGATGCCATGTCACTGGCACCGGACAACCGGATATTCAGCAGTTGGTCGTGGAATGTCCGGGCTGGCTCCGACCGCCAACCGGTCGACAATGGCTGGGAAAACCGCTGGTTCTTCCAGGGTGGCTACGGTAAGTCATGGGGCAGTGCAGACAAACTTCATGGCTACCTGCTGGCGTCCTCGGAAGTGGATACAGGCTCTGCAGTTTCCCGAAATGCCAGCTTTGGTGTGGGTGTAGAAAGCGGTCTCAGCTACCAGTTTGCCAACCAGGACAGGGTTCTGCTATCCGGGCAGCATATGATTATGCTGGACTCTCCGTTTGCAGCCCGCTCACAGGCCAGCCTGCAGTGGAACCATGTGGTGACACAAAATCTCTCTGTCCGTACAGAAGCCGGCTACTGGAAATGGGAAGCGGATGATGTTTATGGAGAGATACGGGGATATTTTTATTTTTAACCTTGGCAGAGTGGCCTGGCCTTTCGCCTAAGATCATTGCGTCCCTGATCATGCAGGGACGCAGGTATGTGCTGATATCCCTAACTGCGCTTTTTCTGAAACTGCCGGATATCCTCAATCAGCGTTGTTCCCCGAGGCAGTTTTATCTCTTCCTGGTGGCTGTTTCCTCGGCTCAGCATAATCAGCCGGTCTGCCGTCCGCGGTTTCAGGTGCTCGACCACAAAGCGAATCATGTCTGTACGGGTTAAGGCTTTCAGGGCTTCAGCTGCTTTCTGGCGTTGGTCAAAAGAGAGATCCCGGTTGCCGATACTGTTCCAGTAGCGCTGGGTACGCATCCGCAGGTTGGAATCCGGTTCTTCTATCTGGGCAAGAAGACCCTGTTTGCTTTGCGCCCATTGCTCCTCATTGAGTTCCAGCAGAACCAGTGAGAATGCATTGTGGAAGTCATCAATGGCCTTGATGAGCATTTCAGGATCGCCGTGAGGGGACTGGACGTAAAAAATCAGCCCTGGTACCCGGTTCATGGGCAGGTTTGCACTGCCGACCATATATCCGAGCTGCTGCTTGGTGCGCAGTTGGTCAAAAAAGGTAGAGGACATCAATTGGTTGGCGAAGGTATACAGTGCAATTTGCTCCGGGCCTCGTTCCTCTGCCTGGTAATACACCAGAACGGCTGAATCGGCGTGATCGCAATCCATCTGGTAGGCGAGGGTACCGGCGTTGTTGATTCTTACTAGAGGCCGGACAGACTCCTGGTAACGCTGGTTTTCCACTCGCAGGGTGTTTTTCACCAACTCAGCCAACTCAAATGCCTGCTCTTTATGCCAGTTCCCGTACACAAACATATCGACATGCAGGATCTCCAGCATGTTGTCGACAAAATCCGGTAAGTCGGACACTTCCAGGTTTTCCAGCGCCTCAACCATTTCCGGGTATGGCGGGTTGTTGGGCTGCAGCAAGCCGGAAAGTGCATTGAACAGGCGGCTGATGGGCTTGTCTTGGGCTGCGTTTTTCCAGTACCGCAACAGTTGCGCCTTTATGATATTAAACCGCTCCGGCTTGAAACTGCGATTGGAGAACCTGTCCAGCAAAATTCCCAGCAGCAGCGGCATTTTCTCGTTGAAACCGGACAGATGCAGGGTGGCTCCCCCCTGGTGGCCGTAAAGGTTGTAGTTCAGCCCGGCAACTTCTGCCGGATAGGCAGACTCATTGATGGCTTCCAGCAACATTTCAATGGCAACCCGGGTTTTGACGATGTTTTCGACTGAAGCCACAGAATAGGGGCTGTCTATCGCTACATAAATGGAACCTTTAGGCACCCGGAATTCCGTCTCTTGCCCAAACCACAAACTGAAGCCCGGCAGCTCCTGAATGCACTCAGGGTTTGCCTGCGTATTACGTTCCAGCGTGAGCGGAACCGGCTGGTAGCTGATAAACGGGTTAGGCTCCGGCAATGTAAGTGCTGGGGAAATATGGGGTTCGTGCCAGGCAGCGCGCTGGTGGTCTGAAATTTCCCTGACCGTATAGGGGGTGAAATACCATTTGGCTTGCTCATGGTACTGGTAGCCCTGTGCAATCAATGTCAGGCGAAGGTTCTCCGGTGTCAGCAATGCCAGCATATGGCGGATATCCTGCTCGATGTAGGTATCCATCATATAGTCGCCATACATGACATCATCCGGCTGGTAGTGGTGCAGGTTCATGACCAGGTGGCTGACAAGGTCAATGGGTCGTGAGGCTTCCTGATGGTGGAATGCCATCTCCTGTACCGCCTGTTTTTCCTTGTAACGCCATTCATCCAGCCCTTTTTCACGGATAAGCCGGATAGTCTGGAATACATAACTGACAATATCATCGATATGATCCAGGCCAGCGGGGGTCAGGTTCAGGCTGACAGTAAACTCTCGGAAGTTGCTACCGGAAATCCCCCCGCCAGCAGACAGCGTGTTGATGAACCCTTTGTTCTTGAGAAGGGACATCAGGCTGCCAGGCCCTTCGTAACCCAGCAGGTGGGCAATGTAAGACAGGGGCTTGGTTTTGTAATAGGCCTTCATTGATGGCAAAGAGAAATTCAGTGTCAGCTTGCGAACTTCTTTTCGCGGTTCAATGATGATGAGTTTGCCTTGTTGCGCCGGGGTGACCAGTGGTGCATCCGGAACACGGGGTTCCAGCGATTTATTTTCGATACTGTCAAAGTAGGTTTTTGCCCAGGCTTCCAATTCATCAAGTGACTGTGGACCGAGCAACACCAGGGTCATCAGGTTGGCGCTGTAATTATCCCGGTAAAAGGTAACGAGTTCACTGGTAATCGGCCCGTCCCTGTCTTCGAGTGTCTCAGCACTGCCCACAGAGAATTTAGAGAAAGGGTGAGCCGGGTTGACCGTCTCTTTCTGCACTTGGTAGATGCGGCGGATATCATCCTGGAGTTTGAGTTTGTATTCTGAATCAACAGCCTTGCGCTCCCGGTCTGCGCTGTCTGCATCTAACAGCGGGGCGATAAAAAACTGGGCGAAGCGGTCAAGGCCTTCTTCAAAATAAGCGGGGCGAACATCAAAGAAATACGTTGTGTGCTCAGTACCGGTCCAGGCGTTATTCGAACCGCCATTCTGGCTGATAAATG
Source organism: Parasalinivibrio latis (assembly GCF_036825535.1). GTDB lineage: Bacteria > Pseudomonadota > Gammaproteobacteria > Enterobacterales > Vibrionaceae > Parasalinivibrio > Parasalinivibrio latis. The sequence continues at coordinate 2,794,897 of NZ_CP098812.1, read as the reverse complement.
ACTGGAACTGGCCTTCGCGGGGATATTTCTCTGTCCCCAGAAACAGCATGTGTTCCAGGAAATGCGCCATACCCTCACGGTTTTCCGGATCATGGAAATGACCGACATTCACCGAGAGTGCAGCAGCACTGCGGGGCACTTTTTCATCGTGGATTATCAGTACCCGTAATGCATTTGCCAACGTGAACTGGCGGTAGGTCTTACTGTCATTCGGGCTGATATGCACGTGATTTTCCTGGGAAATATTAACAAAGTACTCCATTATGGCTGCCCCGGGCTTAGGTGGCAATCACCGCGACCGCGCTGTCTCAACCCCTGCGCACTTATCGCGAAACCTGATTTCCTGTGATCCGCGCACGTTCTCATTAGCATGAATCGCTGTTAGCATAGCCAAAAAATGAATAAAAAGAGCTTTGATTGCATGCAAATTACAATAATGCGTCATGGTGAAGCCTCCATGCACGCAAACAGTGATGCTGAGCGCCCCCTTACCTCTACCGGAGAAGCCCAGTCCCAGCAAATGGCATCCATGCTGGTAAAGCAGACCGAACCCTTTGATTTGGTACTGGTCAGTCCTTACCTTCGGGCCCAGCAGACTTGGCAAAGTATGCGCGCCTTGTTGCCATCTGCCAGGGAAGTGATGACCTGTGAGGATATTACCCCGTATGGGGATTCATCTCGGGCGGCAGACTACATCCGGGCACTGGTGGAAGTGCATGGCTACAAAAGTATCCTGGTGGTGTCACACCTTCCGCTGGTGGGGTATATGTGCACGGAGTTTTTGCCAGGCAGCCAGCCGCCCATGTTTATGACGGGGGCAGCGGCTGTAATTGATTACGATTTGGATTCAGGTAAAGCCTCTTTGCTTGAAAGTCTGGTGCCGGGTATTCACTAAGTCTTTTTATTGTTTGGGTATTTTAGATCTAAACTTTGAGAAAGAATTGTCGATAACTCTTAAAGACACGATTTCAGCCCGGGGCGCATTCAATGAAAACCAAGTTATTTCTTACCGCATTAATGGCTACGCTGTTGGCAGGCTGTACCATGAGTATGGGCCCACGGGTGGCACAGATTAACGCCAACGGTGCAATCAAGTGGGGATCAGGTGACATTGAACCTATGCACATTTCCACTACCGGTTCTACCCTGACCTTTGAGGGGGACAGTAACTTTTTGAGCCGCAGCGCCATCGTGATTTTTTCTCGCATTGAGAGCGATAAAAACAATGACTGTGAACTTTACTATGCGGAAGGTGAAAACCGCAGCAGGATGGAAATTTGCCCGTCTGGTGAAGTCACCTTGTTTTCAGAAGGGAAAATTATCAATGTGGGCAGATTGTTGCGTTACGAGGAAGTTTATTGAACCCCCTTCATCCGGATATGACAAAAAAGCGCCGAATTAACCGGCGCTTTTTTGTTGAGGGCAACGAAATCAATCTCTGTAGATTGAGAACTCGTCAGCCACTTCCAGCAGTTGCTCACGGGTCATCATAAAGACACCGTGACCGCCGTTTTCAAATTCCAACCAGGTCAGTGGCAGGTGAGGGTACTGGTCTTCCATGTGGATCATGGAATTACCCACCTCACAGATCAACACGCCATCTTCTGTCAGGAAGTTTGGTGCGTTGGCAATAATGCGGCGAACCAGCTTCAGGCCATCTGAACCGGCAGCAAGACCCAGTTCCGGCTCGTGGCGGAATTCATCAGGCAGTGCGTCCATGTCTTCTTCGTCCACGTACGGTGGGTTTGAGACAATCAGATCGTACTTCACTTCCGGCATGTCGCGGAACAGGTCAGAGCGCAGCGGAGTCACCTGCTGCTCCAGGCCATGGTCCTGGATATTCATTTCAGCAACTTCCAGAGCATCTGCCGAGATGTCTACCACATCCACTTCCGCATCCGGGAAGGCATAGGCACAGGCAATACCGATACAACCGCTGCCGGTGCAAAGGTCCATGATACGGGCTGGACGACCTCGCAGCATTGGTTCAAAGTGAGACTGGATCAGCTCCCCGATAGGTGAGCGAGGCACCAATACACGTTCGTCTACAAAGAACTCCAGGCCACAGAAGTATGCCTTGTTAGTCAGGTAAGCTGACGGGACGCGTTCATTGATGCGGCGCATGACTCGTTCAACAATGCGCAGACGCTCACTGCTGGTCAGGCGTGAGTGGCGGGTTTCCGCCGGTACGTCGATAGGGAGGTAAACAGTTGGAAGCACCAATTGTACCGCTTCATCCCACGCATTGTCGGTACCATGTCCGTAGTACAGGCCGGCAGCGTTAAAGCGGCTGACGGTCCAACGAAGCATATCTTGCAGTGTACGCAGTTCACTGACGACTTCGTCGACGAAAATCTTGTCCAAATTGGCCTCCAAATAACGTTACAATACCGCCTGATACACAGGGTTCGGCGTCATGGGTTAAGCGACCCACCACACAAGAGATAAGTAAGCGGCGATGAGCAACAAAAACGATTTACATGATGATGACGATTTTTCGCTGTTTCGCGAGGCGGTTCAAGGCGTAAAAAAGCTTGAGCAGGATACCATAAACCCGACCCGTCGCGTCATCACTAAAAACACCCAGCAGCGGGCTAAAGTGCGTGAAAACAGGGATCATGAGCATTACTTCTCAGATCAGTTTGAGCCCCACCTTGAGGAAGAGGGCCCCACCCGCTATGCCCGTTCGGATGTTTCCAAGTATGAAGTAAAACGCCTGAGGCGGGGTGTCTATGTTCCGGACATGTTCCTGGATCTGCACGGAATGAGCCAGCAGGAGGCCAAACGGGAAATTGCAGCACTGATTGCGGCCTCAATTAAAGAAGGAATTGAGTGTGTTTGTGTGATGCACGGTATCGGCAAGCATATACTCAAACAGAAAGTCCCTCTGTGGCTGGCACAGCACCCAAGTGTACTGGCATTCCACCAGGCGCCGTTGGAATTTGGCGGGGACGGCTCACTGCTGGTGCTGGTAGAAGTGCCGAAGTAGATGTTATGAACAGGGGCCTGGGAAGAGCTGGCCCTAGGTACTGGGAACAGCAAGAACGAAGAACTTGACTGAATATATCTAGACGACAAACTCTTGCAGTACCCAGTACCCAGTACCCAGTACCCAGTACCCAGTACCCAGTACCCAGTACCCAGTACCCAGTACCCAGTACCCAGTACCCAGTACCCAGTACCCAGTACCCAGTACCCAGTACCCAGTACCCAGTACCCAGTACCCAGTACCCAGTACCCAGTACCCAGTACCCAGTACCCAGTACCCTAAATAATTTTGCTTCCCCCGCTGCAATATGGTTCATTAATAGCCACGCAAAGAAAGCAAACACAACGATAACGACAGAGGATGTAATGGCTGGTAACACCATTGGACAAGTTTTTCGTGTCACCACATTTGGAGAAAGCCACGGACTGGCACTCGGCGCAATCGTAGATGGTTGCCCGCCGGGAATTGAACTCACTGAAGCCGATATGCAACATGACCTGGACCGTCGCCGTCCAGGTACGTCACGCTATACCACACAGCGCCGTGAACCGGACGAAGTTAAGATCCTTTCCGGTGTTTTTGAAGGCAAAACCACAGGTACATCTATTGGCCTGCTGATAGAAAACACCGACCAGCGCTCTAAAGATTACTCAAATATCAAAGACCGATTCCGTCCCGGCCATGCGGACTACACATACCAGCAGAAATACGGTATCCGTGATTACCGCGGGGGAGGCCGCTCATCAGCCCGTGAAACGGCTATGCGTGTTGCCGCAGGTGCAATTGCCAAGAAATACCTTGAGCAGGAATTCGGGGTTCGGGTTCGTGGTTACATGTCCCAGATGGGAAATGTGAAAATTGAAAAGATCGACTGGGATGAAGTAGAAAAGAACCCATTTTTCAGCCCGGATGCCGACAAGGTGGAAGCCTTTGATGAGCTGATACGCGACCTCAAGAAAGAGGGTGACTCCATCGGTGCAAAGATTAGCGTAGTAGCGGAAAACGTCCCGGTTGGTCTTGGTGAGCCGGTATTTGACCGTCTGGATGCTGACCTGGCCCACGCCTTGATGGGAATCAATGCGGTAAAAGGCGTTGAGATTGGTGACGGTTTTGACGTGGTCAACCAGCGTGGCAGTGAGCACCGTGATGAGATGACACCGGAAGGTTTTAAATCCAACCATGCCGGTGGTGTACTGGGCGGTATTTCCAGTGGGCAGGATGTGGTTGCGCACATTGCGCTGAAACCAACATCTTCCATTACAGTCCCAGGCCAGTCAATCGATGTTGATGGTAATCCTGTTGAAGTTGTCACCAAAGGGCGTCACGACCCTTGTGTCGGTATCCGCGCAGTACCTATTGCGGAAGCCATGGTAGCCATTGTCCTGATGGATCACCTGCTCCGGAACCGGGCGCAAAACGGAAAAGACCAATAACGAGTTTTATAAAGGTGAGTAACTGATCTACTGTTACTCACCTCCCATTTATCCAGTCTCACCGCTCACTACTCGCCACTCACTACTCAAGTCTTAATTCCCATAGCTTGCAGGTGGAGGACGACGTTATCCTTCCGCCACTTCCTTTTCCCCAAAACGGAAGACCGGCAATCCCCAGCCGAACTTCACAGCCGCCATTCGGAAAGTAAATCCAGCTACGAGAACCACCGGTGTAGTGATGTAGTCATGGATTCCGAACTCCACCATTCCCCAATACATCCAGCCGGCGATAAACGAAATTGAAGCGTACAGTTCTTTGTGCAGAACCATCGGCTGGCGACGGCAGGCAAGATCGCGCAACAGGCCACCGAATACGCCGGTTACAACCGCCGATACTACGCAGATTAGCGGCGGAAGCCCCATATCAATGGCTACCCGGCAACCGATAATACTGAATACAATCAGGCCCAAAGAATCGAGCAGGACGAAAATCCGGTGGTAGCGTTCAACCCACTGGCCAACCCAGGTTGTCAGGATACCTGCAATACAGGTAATAACCAGGTACTGGGGGTGTGCCACCCATCCCAGTGGGTAGTGTCCAAGTAATATGTCACGAACTGTGCCACCGCCAATTGCAGTCGCGCTGGCAACCAGCATGACACCAAACCAGTCCATATGCCGACGACCGGCAGCGAGGGCACCAGTCATGGCTTCTGCTGTAATTCCAATGATATAGAGTGTGCTAAGTAACATAAGGTTAATTCAAAAGTGGAATTGGGTTGTCCGGAAAGGTAGTTATTGTAGGTGAGTTGAGTCACAGAAAAAACCGATCTGTAACATGTTTTTGCATGAGAATAACTAATGGGAGGGGAGGGGCTAGGAAGAGCAGGTCCTTGGAAGAGCTGGTTCGAGGAAAAGCGGGGGGAGGTTCTAGGACGGAAGGGCTTGTAGGACTAAAATCCTGTAGAACCCAGAACCCAGAACCCAGAACCCAGAACCCAGAACCCAGAACCCAGAACCCAGAACCCAGAACCCAGGACCCAGGACCCAGGACCCAGGACCCAGGACCCAGGACCCAGGACCCAGGACCCAGGACCCAGGACCCAGGTCCCAGGACCCAGGTCCCAGAACCGAGGTTCCAGCTATCAAACCTTACCTTGAAGATTCTCCCAAAGCGATCCAACAATAGCCTGATCAGTTGGGCTAAGCTCGTTGGCATTCTCTTTCAGGCTGGATACAACACGCTGGCGGAAGACGTCCAGATCATTGATACCTTCCACTTCACAATCAGCTGCGGCCAGAGAGATGTGTCCGCGTAGGTAACCGCTGGCAAAGAGCTCGTCATCGGTGGCTGTTTCTACCATTGAGTCAATGTGTTCCAGCAGTGCTTCTTCATAGTTATGGATCATCTTGGGTCCTGTATAAGCTGATTGACGTTAAAACGAGTCTGGTGTCAGAGCGGGAATGCCGTAATGGAGGCGAAATGCATCTGACAATTGCTTTGCCCTTGCCGGAATACCTTTGTCCAAGTATGCCAAAACCTGATTTCTGACATTATGGGTAAAGGTTGCCCGGTCCGGTTCTACGCCGGATAAGTTATCGCAGCTTACATTAAAGCGAAAGCCACAACTTGCGGATAAAATCCATTCAAGTGCCTGGGGCTTGATTTCCACCTTCTCAAATTCAGCCTGGGTTGCAGCATCCCGGCCATCCGGCTCATACCAGTAACCATAATCTTCAAGTTTGCGTCGTTCTGGCCCGGCAACGCACCAGTGGGCCAGCTCGTGCAAGGCAGAGGCAAAGAACCCACGGGCAAAAATGATTCGGTTGTGTGGGTGTTCGTTATCAGCCGGGAGATAAATGGGTTCGTCTCCACCGAGCAGGAGTTCAGTGTTTTCAGCGTCCAAAAACTCTCGGTTGAAGACGGCGATCAGGTCTTTGTAGTCGTGGTGCATGTTACTTTCTCAAAAAATGCATCCCTGCATATATGGGTATATTAGAATGATCAGTTGGCTAGGCCGCTCTTGAGCGCTTTTCTCACCCACATCCGGGCAGGATGGAGAGCATCAAGGACGTCTTTTTCCATTGGCAATGGGTCGCCGCATATCTGTGAGGCTATGAGTTCGCCGAGAATCGGGGCAGATGTCAGGCCACGAGAGCCCAAAGCAAGTAGACAGTACAGCCCTTCGTAAACAGGGACATTCTCGGATTCGGTTTTCTTCAGGTGTAAATCCCTGTAGCTCTCATGCAGTTGCGGGAAATCCGCCACATCACCGGCGAAAGGCAGGTGGTCCCGGCTGGCACAACGGATACCAACACGGCCTTCTTCGTTGTCTGTATTCACGTCCTGCGTCCATTCTTGCTTAATGCAGTTGAGCAGGCGCTGTTTATTATCCCCCTGATCCTCGAAGCGGAAAGCCAGGGACTCATCATTACGGCTGTAGCTGGCCCCAATACAATGTGTCCCCGTTTCAGGGTTGGCCGGTGTCAGGTACCCGTCGAAACAGACGACTGATTTGAGTTTTTTCAGGGTTTCCGTCGTTTTTATATGGCTTACCTGTCCGCGCACGGAATAGGCTGGGAGTGGGGCTGTCTGCTCAAACCCGCTGAATTTGTGGCCATTTGCTACAACCACGCAAGGGTGGGCGAAAGTGCTGTCGCCAACGCTCAGCTGCCATTCATTGCTCTGGCGGGTGAGCGTTGAAACGTCACTTTGATATTTAATGTCCAGCAAGCCTGTATTTTCCGCCAGGGACAGGATAGCCCGGGTCAATTGCTGAGGGCAGAGCCAACCGCCAAGTGGGTAGCTCACTCCAGTGAAACCGCTTGGTAAACCCAGCGCCTCGTCTGTCTCTGCTTCTGACAGGGGGCGGAGGATTTCGGCAGGGAAACCTCCGGAGAGCATTTTTTCCAGCTTGGTTGCTATCTTCTCATCCCAGGCGATCTGGGTGACTCCGCACCAGTCGTGGTCAAACGTCGCTTTTTGGGCTATCTGTTCGACAAACTGACGGGCGAAAACAAAGGCCGGGGCAAAAAAGCGGCTGAGTGCATCATGGCTGCCGTTAAGCAGCGGGTATACCGCACCTTGCCGGTTACCTGAAGCGCCAGTAGCGGCTTCCTTGTCTTCACAATATAACGTGGAGCGAATGCCGCGTTGGGCAAGAGCATAGGCAGTTGTTGCCGATGCTATGCCTCCGCCAATGATGGCGATGTTACCGGTATTTTCTGCCGGTTTACGTAAATACCAGGGAGCCATGTTGGATTGGCTTTGGCGGTTTTCCATCTTGCCAATAAGCAGCTCTCGTTTACGGCCAAAACCTTTGGCTTTGCCCATGGTAAAACCTGCGTCCATCAAGCCGCGGCGGACAAACCCGGCAGCAGTAAAGGTTGCGAGGGTACTACTGTTTTTGGAAAGCCGGGCCATTCCGTTGAACAGGTCCTGGTTCCACATTTCGGGGTTTTTGCTCGGTGCGAAACCGTCCAGGAACCAGCAGTCGACAACCCCTTCATAAGGGCAGGCTATCTGGGGCATGGAATCCTTGATATCGCCAATCCACAGATCCAGCGTGATCATGCCCCCGGCAAGCACCAGCCTGTGGCATCCCGACACCGCAGGGGGATAAGCCTGTTGTAACGCCTCAGCATATGCTTTCAGTTCCGGCCATGCTTGGTGAGCCTTTTGAAGATCAGCAGGTTTAACCGGAAACTTCTCAAAACTGATAAAATGCAGCTCTTTAGTGGCCGAATCGGGATGTTGCAGGCGGTACGCTTCAAACATTTGCCACACCGCCATAAAGTTCAGGCCGGTGCCAAACCCGGTCTCGGCAATGACAAACCTGCGTTTTCCGAACGTTTCCCAGCGTTCCGGCAGGGCGTTTTGCTTGAGGAATACATAGCGGGTTTCTTCCAGTCCATTGGCATTGGAGAAATACACATCATCGAAAGCACTGGAAACCGGGGTTCCTGAGTCATTCCATTCGATAGATGCAGGCTGGATTCGAAGGTCTGTCACAACAATCTCTGTAATTTGGGAAAACTGCCGCGAATTGTAACGTTTGGCTGTAAATACGACAAATTTGAGGTGGTTTAGGTATATACCCAATCCACCTCAAGGTGCGTAATTCAGAGTGATTTCAGTGCGTTCAGTTCAAGGAAAATACCTGAAGGAATGGCAGCTCCCTTTCAAAGGTATTTGACACAGAATTGGGCGCACTGAAACACTCCCGAAGGGCGAGTTTGATTGGCTCTCATTCTACGTTGCTGTTTCTTGATTTAGAGCCACTAGATCGTCAAAACAGCGCCTTGACTGACAGCCAATCAACTCTCGCTGAAAACTGCACTTTGAGGTGGTTTGGGTATATAACTGAGTGCTTAATGAAAGCTGACCAGTTTTCCCCGTTAAAAACGGTATCATTCACGCAAACTGGAGTGTAGGAAACTAACATGAAACGAGTTGTGATTACTGGCATGGGCATCGTGTCCAGCATCGGTAATAACGTCAAAGAGGTTCTGGCTTCTTTGAAAGAAGGCAAATCCGGTATCACTTTTTCAGAGCAATTTGCTGAAAAAGGTCTGCGCAGCAACGTATGGGGTAGCCTGGATCTGAACCCTGCCGACCATATTGACCGCAAGAAAATGCGTTTTATGGGTGATGCTGCCGGTTTCGCTTATCTGGCGATGGAACAAGCTATTGCCGACTCTGGCCTTGCTGAAGATCAGGTTTCCAACGAACGTACTGGCCTGGTGGCAGGTTCAGGCGGCGCATCTTCCGTAAACCAAATTGCAGCGGCTGACATCCTGCGCGAAAAAGGCGTTAAGCGTGTTGGCCCTTACATGGTACCTCGTACCATGTCATCAACTGTGTCAGCGTGCCTGGCAACACCATTCAAAATTCGTGGTGTTAACTACACCATGAGCTCAGCCTGCGCAACTTCTGCCCACTGTATCGGCCATGCTATGGAACTGATTCAGCTTGGTAAGCAGGATGTCGTTTTCGCCGGTGGCGGTGAAGAGCTCGACTGGAGCCTGGCAATGATGTTCGACGCAATGGGCGCACTGTCTACCAAGTACAACGACGACCCAAGCAAGGCTTCCCGTACATACGATTCAGCCCGTGACGGCTTCGTTATTTCCGGTGGCGGCGGCATGGTCGTGGTCGAAGAACTGGAGCACGCACTGGCTCGGGGTGCGAAAATCTACGGTGAAATCGTAGGCTACGGCGCAACCTCAGACGGCTACGACATGGTTGCTCCGTCTGGTGAAGGTGCTGTGCGTTGTATGAAGATGGCTATGCAGGATTTGGATGCGCCAATCGACTACATCAACACCCACGGTACTTCAACACCTGTTGGTGACGTGAAAGAGCTGTCAGCAATTCAGGAAGTATTCGGTGGCAACAGCCCTGCTATTTCTGCAACCAAGGCCATGACCGGTCACTCACTGGGTGCTGCCGGTGTACAGGAAGCCATCTACTCAACACTGATGCTGGAGCACGGTTTTGTCGCACCAAGCATCAACATTGAAAACCTGGATGAAGCAGCAGAAGGTCTGGATATCGTCACAGAGAAGCGTGACGCAGAACTTAAGACCGTAATGTCCAACAGCTTTGGATTTGGTGGTACAAACGCAACCCTCGTTATCCGAAAGTACGAAGGCTGATAACCACCACAACAAACCGATTCCAGGGAAGGCGTTCCAGATACTATCTCCGCGTTAGGCAAGGAGCGCACACAACACCAACCTGCTTCTTTGAGAGCGGAAGCAGGTTTTTCAGGTCCTGGATATTTGCCCGGCTAGATGCCGGGCTTTTTTGTGGGCTAAAACTGAATAACCTGATTGGCTCTCATTCTGCGTCGCTGTTTTTTGATTTAGAGCCACTAGATCGTCAAAACAGCGCCTTGACTGACAGCCAATCAACTCTCGCTGAAAACTGCACCTTGAGGTGGTTTGGGTATATATATGGGGCAACTGTATATAGCGAAAGAGTATAAACTTGATTCCCCTTTACTCCTGACGCAAACTGCCTCAAAAACCGTGGGACAAAGTCATGCGTATTCTGATTGATGAAAACATGCCGTATGCGGCGGAGTTGTTCAGCCAACTGGGTGAAGTCATACTCAAGCCGGGGCGCAACCTGACTGCTGACGATCTGGAAGGCATTGATGCCCTGATGATCCGTTCCGTTACCAAGGTAAATCATGGACTCCTGGAAAAGGCTGACAAACTGAAGTTTGTCGGGTCGGCTACTGCCGGTACTGACCATGTCGATCAAAATGCCATGGCTGAACGTGGCATCCATTTTACAGCGGCTCCCGGCTGCAACAAGATTGGTGTTGCCGAGTATGTCCTGAGTGCTTTGATGGTGCTGGGTCAGCAACAGGGTTTTTCTGTATTTTCGCGAAAAGTGGGTATCGTCGGTGCCGGTAATGTGGGTACATACCTGGCGAAGTGCCTTGATGCCCTATCTATCCCCTACATGCTGTGTGATCCCCTTAAGCAACAGGCCGGAGACCAGAGAGAATTCCATGATCTGCATACACTGCTGACCCAATGTGACGTGATTACCCTGCACACTCCGTTGACCTATGATGGAGAGCACCCTACACACCACCTGATTAATGCAGAAGCACTGGCGGTGATGAAAGGAAATGCGATCTTGATCAATGCTGCCCGTGGCCCGGTTCTTGATAACCAGGCACTTAAAGAACGTTTGCAGGAAGACGGTCATGGTCTAACGGCGGTGCTGGATGTATTTGAGCACGAACCCCATGTTGACCTGGAGTTGTTGCCGCTGGTGGCTTTCGCAACCCCACATATAGCCGGGTACGGACTGGAAGGGAAGGCGCGGGGAACCACCATGGTCTTCAATGCATTCTGTGAGTTTCTTGGTGTTGAAAACCGAGCGGATGCAGCTTCACTCCTTCCCTGCGCATCCATTCCAGAAGTGCGGCTGAGCCAAAAATGGCAGGAAGCAGATTTGTTTTCCCTGATCCAGCTGGTTTACGACATTCGCCGGGATGACGCCCAGTTCAGGCGTACTATGATGACATCAGCCTCGCAACGGCTCACTTTTGACCAGTTACGCAAGAACTACTGGGACAGGCGTGAGTACGGTGCAATAACAGTAGCGGGACAGCCGGAGTTTGGGGTAGAGTCCCTTGCTCGCTTGGGCTTTGCCGTCCAGGTGGGGCAATCCGCTAAACAAGATATCCAATCAGGGGAACAGGCATGACACAAGAGTTCGATATTGCCGTATTGGGTGCGACCGGCGCTGTGGGCCGTACCATTCTTGAGGTTCTGGAAGAACGTAACTTCCCGGTCCGCAATCTTTACCTGCTGGCGAGTGAACGCAGTGCAGGTGAAAAGATACGCTTTAAAGGCAAGTCGATCATGGTCCAGAATGTGGAATCATTTGACTGGTCTCAGGTTCAGGTTGCGCTTTTCTCTGCCGGTGCAGCTGCATCACAGGAATGGGCACCGGTTGCCGCTGATTATGGGGTTGTTGTTATCGACAACACGTCATGCTTCCGCTATGACCCGGATGTACCACTGGTTGTTCCAGAAGTGAACCCTGAAGCGATTGCTGACTATCGCGACCGCAACATTATTGCTAACCCAAACTGTTCCACAATTCAGATGTTGGTGGCACTGAAGCCTATTTACGATGCTGTGGGTATTGAGCGTATCAATGTATCAACCTACCAGTCTGTATCAGGCTCTGGCAAAAAGGGCATTGATGAGCTCGCAGGCCAGACTGTCCGCCTTCTGAACAGTCAGGATGCGGAACCGAGCCTCTACAAAAAGCAGATCGCGTTTAACTGCCTGCCACACATCGATGCATTTATGGAAAACGGCTACACCAAAGAAGAGATGAAAATGGTCTGGGAAACCCAGAAAATCTTCGCTGACGCTTCGATTGGTGTGAATCCGACCTGCGTTCGTGTTCCGGTGTTTTACGGCCATGCTGAAGCGGTCCACGTTGAATGCACCCAGCCAATTGATGCTGACTACGCAATGGCTCTTCTGAGCAAGGCTGAAGGCGTAAAACTCTTTGAAGGCGAAGACTACCCAACGCAAACCAAAGAAGCAGCCGGTCAGGACGCCGTTATGGTCGGCCGAATCCGCAACGATATCAGTCATCCAAACGGACTGAACATGTGGGTGGTTGCTGACAATGTGCGTAAAGGTGCTGCAACCAACGCAGTACAGATTGCAGAACTGCTGGTTCGCGATTACCTCTAATCTGCATTTCTGGACTCAGGTCCATCACTCCCGGGTGCAACCGGGAGTGAACCTGAGCCGATGGCACAGAATTGCGACATCTCTCTTAAGGTTTTCCCTATTCTTCCGATATAGTTAGCACTAGGTTTGATTTTTCAGACTGTTGCAGCCTTGGCGGCTGTTTCAGTGGCAGCGTGCAAGGCATTAAAATATTCAGACTTTATCAATGCCGTGTTTTTTTGACTTCGACCTTTTCAGATGATTTCTGCATGTCCGGGGCAGGAGGCTGAAGCCAAAAAAACAGGGATAAGTTATCAACTTCACAGGGGAAGCGGCCCGTGTCCGAGCCCGAAGAGACATCTGATTTCATGACAACAAAATTGATGACCGAAGCGACCAGTTCCAGTAAACGTACGTTGATAATTAAAACGGTACGGAAACTTCCTTTGGCGCTGGCAACTGCCAGTTCGCTTTTCCTAATGTATCCTGCAAATGCGGTTTCTATCGTCGGTCCTAACGGCGAAACAGCCCAGCCACCTGCAACTGAAACTCTGCCTCGTGAACAGTCAATTACCGAAAGGTTTAACCAGACCAGGCTTCCTCAGGTTGAGCAGAGGCTCGACAGACTCTATGGGCCAACGGGCAATGAGGAAACTCTCTGGTCAATCGCCACACGTTTCCAGCCAAATGGCGCAACGGTTTACCAAACCCTTGGCGCCATTTTCCGTTTAAACCCTGGCGCATTTGAAGACAACAATATCCATGGCCTGCTCCCTGGCTCAACCCTGTTGCTGCCAACGGTTGAACAGGTTCGCCGTGAAAATTCTGCGCAGATTGCTTCCCGCCTGGAATCAGACAAACGCCGCGCACCTTTCAATCAGCCGCAGCAAACAGCCGGTCAGCCCCAGCAAACTGCTGAGCCTGCAGCCAAACCGGTTCAGCCAGAGAAACCTGCAGCACCGGTACCAATACCAGCGCCAAAGACAACGGCTGAAACAGCGCAGACAGCAGCAGATGCAAAGCCTGAAATGGGTGGTAAGCCGCAGCCCCCTTCTACTGGCGTCAGTGACAAGTCAGCTGAAGAGCTCAAGGCTCAGCTTGATGCGTCAGACATGCAAATCGGCCAGCTTGTCGAAAGCAACCACATTCTGAAAATTCGCCTTTCTGAGTTGCAACACGAGCTGTCTTCGCTGAAAGATCAAATGTCCGGTGATGAAGAGCTGCAGGACGAAATTAAAAAGTTCCTGGCACAGCAACGTCAGATGAAAGTGGCACAGGAGACCAAGCCACCTTCAATGCTTGACGACATTGCAAGCTCGCCTCTGATGCTGGCCATGCTGGCACTGTTACCTGCTGGCTTGATAGCAGGTCTTGTTGCACTGTTTTTGATGCGCCGAAAGAAAAATGAGGAAGAGACACCTGAGCTGGAATCCAAGACACCGCCACCTGTCCCTGAAGATGGCCCAGATTTGGATGAACCGGACTTGGGGCTGGATGATGAACCGTCCCTTGGCCTTGATGATGAACTTGAGTTGTCTGAGGACGAGCCGGATGGTGCGGAAAGCCTGGATGACATGCTGTTTGATGATAGCGGTGCCGATGACGAACTGTTTGATGACGACGGTCTGATGGATGATGCCGGAGTCATCGACGATGATTCCCAGGATCTTGATGTCAGTGCAAGTGGCTCAGAAGCCCTGGGCATTGATGATATGGAACGAGCCATCAATGAGCTGGACTCCGGATTGGAGCAGGAACCGGAGCCAGAAGAGGCTGCACCGCTGAGCCCGGATGAAGAACTTGCTGCCATGTGGGAGCAATCATTGGCTGATGGAAGCGATCAGGACGATATTGATGCCCTGATGAGCGGTGCCCTTGATGAACCTGAAACTCCGGCTGCAGAGCCGGAGCCAATGCCCGAGCTGGAACCAGAGCCGGAAATAGACCTGTCCCCAGAGCCTGATGATCTGCCTTCGGACCTCGACCAGGATATGATTGACTCGCTGTTTGGCGGTTCAGATTCAGCACCGGAAGATGAAGAGCCGGAAGCTGCACCATTTAGTGAAAAGCCGCCGATTGAAGATGAGGTGGATTTTTCAGAGGAAATCGACCTTTCTGACGATGACGAAGGCGAAGATGATTCTGATGCCGCATTGGCTGAGTTGGAAAGCATGCTCGAAGAATCCGGCGATGAAGACGATGCTTTTGAACCACTGGCAGACGACGCACTTCTCGACGAGGTTTTGAACCAGCCTGATGAAGATTTGCTTACTCCAGACGGTGAGGATGGCATTTCGGAAAGCCTGGATGACAACAGTACAGACCTGCTTGATGACCTGCTGGATCAAGAAGAGGTCACTGACGTTGATGAGGGAGAGTCGGTTTCCGACGACAGCACCGACTTACTTGATGACCTCCTTGAGGAAGACTCTGACGAAGACCTGCTCAACGACATCCTGAATATGGATGATACGGTTGAGGAGGAAACAGACGATGAGCTGGCAGAGCTTGAGCGCATGCTTGAGTCAACAACGGAAGAAGAAGATTTCCCTGCTGCCCTTGCAGATGAAGACTTTGAAGCAGATGACGGCTTTGATGTTGGTATCGACGAAGACGAAGCACCACTGCCTGAATTAGAAAAAGGCATGACAGTTGAAGAAGCCCTCAATGCGCTGGAAGCGGCAGAACCGGCAACTGACGCGTCTATCCCGGATGAGCAGTCACCGCAAACGGAGCAAATACCGGAGACAGAAGAATCAATTGAAGGTCATTCTGACGTTGAAGAAGTAGATATTGATTCACTTCTCAATGAAATGGACGAATTAGAGGATTCGTCTTCGGCTGAAAATGCTGATTTAGATCTTGATTCCCTTGAGGCAGAACTCTCTGATATTTCTGCAGAGCCAGAGCCAGAGCCAGAGCCAGAGCCAGAGCCAGAGCCAGAGCCAGAGCCAGAGCCAGAGCCAGAGCCAGAGCCAGAGCCAGAGCCAGAGCCAGAGCCAGAGCCAGAGCCAGAGCCAGAGCCAGAGCCAGAGCCAGAGCCAGAGCCAGAGCCAGAGCCAGAGCCAGAGCCAGAGCCAGAGCCAGAGCCAGAGCCAGAGCCAGAGATGCTCTCTGGTGAAGAAAAACTCCCGGCAGAGGAAACAGAAGAACCTGCTGACGAGCTGGCTTCGGGCGAAACGGATGAACCTGAAACAGCTGAACCGGTGGCAGAAGAAGAGCCGGTTCAAACTCAGGAAGACGATGAGCCCATCGATCTCGACAGCCTGCCTGAGTATGACGAGGCAGCAGCATTGGCAGATGCCATAGCTGAAGACACACCAGAAATTGAAGAAGCCTCTGAAGGGCTGGATGACTTCGATGATATCTCGCTGGAAGAGTTGCTGGCTGAAGTTCCTGATCCGGATGAGCTTGCTGGCGATGGTTCTGAAAAAGCCATTACCCAACCGGAGATTGAAGCTGACCTGGACGAACTTTCGGGTGAAGCTGTCGATGACTCAGCATCTGCAAGTGAGGTTGAACCGGAATTCGCGGCAGAACCTGCAGAAACTGAAGAAAATGCCCGGTTTGAAACATTTTCAGAGGATGAACTGGGTGAATTCGATGAAGACGATGCGCTGGCAGCGTCGCTTGAAGAGCAACGCGAGCTCGAAAGTTACTACAACGAGAGCCGCGGCGTTGAGCCTGAAAAGCCCCAGTCCGAAGATTCAATGCCGGTATTTGACGCTGACGACGACAAGTACCAGGTTGGCGGCCTGGATATGGATGCGTTGCTAAATGACCCTGATTTGCTCCAGGCGGATGAGCCCCCTGTAGAAGCTGCTTCGCAAGCAGAACATGAACCGGACGGGGATAAATCCCTGGCTGAGTCGGAGACTGACTCTTCAGCCGGGGCGGAATTGGATGAATCATCTACTGATGCAGGAATTCCTGAAGACGAGGATGAAGAAGACTATTCAGTACCTGAAGACGAAGAAGGTATTTGGGCAGAGTCAACGCCTGAGCCGGAACTTGAAAGCGAAGACTGGTCAGAACAGCCTGAGCTGTCTGCTGATGAACTTAACGTAGTTGCAGACTATGACGAGCCGGCAGAAATTGAAACTGAAAGCGAACTGCTAAAAGAAGAGCAGGACGATGACAGCTATCTCAGCATTGAAGAGCTGATGCGGGAAGACGGCGCAGAGCAGGAAGACCCTGATTCCATCCCGATGAACCTGAACGTTGGGCTGGATGAGTTCCCGGATCTGATGTCAGACGTAAATGCGATGGATGTCGACAGCGGTGGTGAAATTGCCCATCAGCTTGATTTGGCAAAAGCCTACATCGAAATGAACGATATCGACGGTGCGATCAAGTTGCTTGAAAATGTCGCCCAGCATGGAAGTGCAGAGATGAAGCAGGAAGCTGGAGCGCTTTTAGCGCAGTTGAAATAAGAGATTTTTGGAAGTAAATAGTTGCGGGTCCTAGAGCCTAGAACCTAGAACCTAGAACCTAGGTCCTGGGTCCTGGGAAACGAGACACTGGCGCTTGCACTGAGTTGTAACCAAGCCACAATCTTGCAGTACCCAGTACCCAGTACCCAGTACCCAGTACCCAGTACCCAGTACCCAGTACCCAGTACCCAGTACCCAGTACCCAGTACCCAGTACCCAGTACCCAGTACCCAGTACCCAGTACCCAGTACCCAGTACCCAGTACCCAGTACCCAGTACCCAGTACCCAGTACCCAGTACCCAGTACCTTATTCCCCCAAATACCCCTCTAACCAAGGTCTTACGTAGTTTATCGACACAAAAATACTGAGACGTTCGAGCTCTAGGGGCTCTCCGTTCAGGAGGCGGGTGTCGCTGCCGGCCATGGCAGCGATAATACCTACCAGTTCACCTTTATCATTGTATGCCCCCCCTCCGCTCATGCCTTGACGAATAGGAGCATCGGCGACACTTCCGGGGCATACCTCAAAATATTTGTTGTCAACAAAGTTAAGGTCCAGATGGTAAATGCCAGTGCCAACCAGAACCTGGTCGTTGCCATCCATCCCATACATGCTTACTTTTTGGCCGGGGTAAATAAGGCCAAGGTTGGGTAATTTCTTCCCTGCATTATCTGATTCTATTAATGCGATATCACACTCGGGATGATAACTCACCACTTTGGCATAGTTGGATTTAGCCACGTGAGCCGCTGTGAGGCTGAGATTTTCTGTGATAGGTACGCTTGACCCCATACCCATATAGAGAAGAGGAACACCCATAAATTCAAAGTCGATAGAAGGAGGGTTCTCTGCCACGTAGGTTTTGCCGTTTGACATCGTACAAGCACTGATAAGGAGTGTGGCGGCAATAACTGATAATAAGCGTGTTTTCAGAATTTGAACTTTGATCAGCATTCATGCATCCTTCTGCGAACATCTGAGGAAAAGCTGGCGGTTAAATCAAATATGCGTCATATGTCTCAAATTCAGTATAGGTAGTAATTAATAAGCTGCACAATTTCACTGGATTTCAAAAAAGAAAGTGATGCGCAGCAAATTAAGATCGAGTTATTACTTGTTGAAATTAATGCGTTATTGATGATTTTCGTATCAGTAACATCCCCTGTTTTTGAATTGCTGGAATGTTTGTATTTTTGGCTATTTAACGTTAGGAATTCATCTGTCCGACCTGTTTGAGCGGCTTTTCACTGTGTTAGAGCTGTCCTTTTGTCATTGCATTTCGAAAGAGTCATTGTGACTACTTGCCGATTACGCGATAGCAAGCTAAGTGTTAATAGAATGTTGTTTTTGTCGGGCGAGACAAAACTGTACGACATCAATGCATCTTATTTTTGTGGCTAAAGTTTGTTCGCTACACCTTTTTAGATGCACATAAAGGGGAAATGCTATGATTTTAAGTCACTTAGTTGGGCTATATACCCACCCAAAACAAGAATGGAAGCAAATTGATATCAGGCATGAAGGCTTGCCTAACAGTATGGGGCATGCATTGTTGCTAGCGCTGATCCCACCAATCTGTGCGTACTACAGCAGCGTTAATATAGGTTGGCAGATAGGGGCGGGAGATCCCATCTTCATCACTGGAAGCAGTGCACTGTTTATGGCTGCTGGTATGTATGTCGCGATGATAATAGGTGTTTGTGCGTTGGCATACCTGACGCAATGGATGAGTAAAACCTTCGGATCTGATCCTACCTATACCCAATGTTTGGAATTGGCATCATACACAGCGACACCACTGTTCATGGCTGGTGTTGCCGCCTTGTTCCCGGTTCCATGGTTTGTCATGCTTGTGGGGTTGGTGGCGATCGCCTATTCCGTGTACCTGTTGTATACCGGTGTACCTATTCTGATGCACATTGAAGAAGAGAGAGGCTTTATCTATGCCAGTTCAGTGGTAACGTGCGGTTTGGTGCTGCTGGTCGCTATCATCGCTTCCTCAGTCATCCTATGGAATATAGGTATAGGGCCAACGTTTACGCATTAGGATTTGGGAAAGATAATCAGAGTGGCGAGAGGCGAGTTAAATGCCTGTCGTCACTTTCACATGGTGAATTTGATTTTAATGGCTGAATAAAGTGCTAAGCCATACCCTTGATAAAAATGAAGATCGCGGATAAATTTCACCACTCACCACTCACCACTCACCACTCACCACTCACCACTGTCTTAATCATGCAAAAACTTTCTCCGGTAATCTGAGGCTTTTCCGAAAAACAAAATTAGGGGAAGAGACCCGATCAAAGGAATCGCAAACCAAACAGCGTTGTTAGCCAGTAACTGGTAGATGCTGAAAACAAAAGCGACAGATAGCAGAACGAGTATTACGATATGAACTGCAGGGGAGTTCTTTGAAAATTTTGCATAAGCGCGGATCATGAGGGATCTATTCCTATTTGCCCTCTCTATAGTGTTTGGGCCTATTATCATGAGAGGGTATTCTTCCATACCGGACTGTAATAATCACTACTATTATGCGACTTGTCACGCAGGAAGTTTGAAACAATGAAGCGCAATCACATTGATTTTACATGGCAATTGACTTTATTTTTCAAAATGGAAAAAGCTGCTGAAAAGTAAGGCACCTGATGTATAGGTGCCTTACTTTTTTAGAGGGGAGGATTCACATTACTGTATGTTAGTGTTCCGCTCTGTATACCAGGGGCTTCTTGCATCCGTCATATCGTAAAGAGAATATTTGCGGCTCAGCATTTGGCCTCCATCCCGTTGAATAGGGAGCCAGGAGATCGTTGTTCTGCTGGTACTTGGTTTGACCGTCAGTAAATCGAACGGAATCGAGATATAGAAGCCTTTAGTAAAACTGCCTTCCCCGAATTCTTCTGCTGACAGGTTCGTTTTAGTAGCGAATGCACCAGCTATTACACCGCTATCGAATCGCTTGGATACGTCAACAGTAACACCCGTGTCTTCAGCAAGATAACGCCCAGCACTGACTTTGAGCAGCGTACCTTCGAAGAGATCCAGCGGATTTTGCCAGTAAACAGAGAAGTGGCCTGTTACTGTACCCGTTTGAACATTGAAAGCTCGGTTATTGCCCTCAGCAGGCTGTTGCCCGTTTTTATAGAAACCGAATGCAGTATGAGGGTCGCGCTGTTTTACATAACTGGCATCAATGCCCATAGCCCATTTGCTGCCCATTGGCCTGTAAAGAACTTCGCCACCCACACCACCAAACATAGTTTCCAGATAACCGGCATAGACTTGAGAGTACAAGCTGTTGCCAAAGCGGTCGAAATAGGAAAGCTGCAAGTTGCTTACCCTTAGCGTTTCCTCATAGTATTGGCGTGTTAGCGTCCGTACTCGCCTTAAATTGGTGCCGTCTGGTGGAACGGTATATTTGAACTTGTCATAGTTGTCGACAAGGTTCCCATAAAGAGTGCCAGAGGCAACAAAATGGTCACCGAGCTTTAGCGATGCATCAGCATTTACGCCAATCGCGTAAAGATAAAAATCTTCCGAGCCACCAAAGGATTGTTGGAGAACGGGAGACAAGCCGAAACTCCAATACTTGCGATGGTCTGAAACTCTTCCCCGCAATGGTTCGACAGGCTCGCTGAAGAGCGTTGCATCAGACGGGGTGGCATTTGGATATGCATTAGATGCAACTTTAGCAAACTTGCCTGAATCAATACGTGCTTCTGTCAGGGGCTGACGTTCTTTCGTTTCAATGATGCGGTAGGTCTTTGCATCTATGCCGGAGTTGGCGATAAGAAGCGCCGCTCGTTCCTGGGCTTCAGACCGATCTCGGTATTTTTTCTGTTCACCGACAACAGTGATAGTTTGCTTGTCATAATAAATTTCAGCCTGCTGATAACCGGCATTTTCTGCAAGCTGGTTGTTTAAAGCCTGCCACTGCTCTTCAGAAAGGTGATCAACGGGAACCGACTGTTGGTAAGCAGGCCTTTCACTGTCTATCCACACGGGTACCATACTGCCCATATCCGCACCCAGTGTCAGGCCGGCAGTGAAGGTATTCCCTCGCTCGTAGCTAAGACGCAGGTCTGCCCAGTCAGTTAATTGGTAAATGAGGCCAAAATTAAAAGATGTGCTTTGTGACATATTGCTGTCACCGCGTCTTACCGGAAAGTCTGATTTATAATCGTTACCATCGTATTCCAGCTTCAGGCGGAGTGGAGCAAATGGCGTCTGGTATTCAACACCGCCAAAAATGGCCATACAGCCGGAGAACATCCTTCCTGCGTCGATCTGGCCGCCTTTTCCGCCATAAGTTGTATCTCGTCCACAATCAACAGTAGATTTGTCGCCGTGCAAATTCCCCCTGTTGCCCAGATACCCCCAGCCTACACCAAGGGTAAAGTCAAAGGGTCCATTCCTTTTACTTGCGACAATGTATTCACCGTCAAAAAGGCCGGTTCCGCCAATATCGCGCAGGCCTACAGCAATTTGCGGCAACCAGTAACTTTCTTCGATTAAGCGAATTTTGGCATCAATACTCTTGTCTGTGTACTTGGTATCGCCACTAAACCCGTCATCGCCGCTGTATAACAGTTCATCTACCTGTGTATAGCGGACGGTTGCTTCCAACCAAGGAAAAAGCTGCAGGGAAGCCGTGTAGTGGATGTAATCATTGTTTGATGTGACACCTAAGCGGAAATCACCTTCTTTGTTCATTCTGGCTGAGGGCATTTGGATTAGACCAACGCCGCCGAAGTCTGTTTGTGAGTAATCAAGCTCCGGGTAACTGAACTCTTTAGCAAAGGATGAAAATGAAGAAATGACTGCCAGGCTGAGAACAGAGAGTCGGAAAATAGTTTTCTGTGGAATCACGGCAGTTTGTTCCTTAATAAATCAACAATCAGTAGATTCACGTCAACACTGTTTGTATCAACAGTGAACAATGAACCGGTATGCTTGAATGGGACATAGATAATTGCACCGGGGGCAACTTCACTAAACTGGAAATTCCAGTACGCAACCGGGTGTTTATCGGTGTTGCCATCTGGCTGAATCACCCAAACATCTGATATGTCGGGTTGAAGTCTTCCAGCCTCATCAAGATAAAATGAGGCACTGGCTCTATGTTGCCAGGTGTATTTCCCTGGATGAGAAACATTGCCAAGCACTGTGATTGAGTGAGGTACAGTGGGAAGTGTAATCTGCCAGTTGCCAGTGAGTAACGGATTGTCTGAAGGGGATATCCGGGTCAGATCAGGATCTAAAGGAATGAAAACGCGATGGGCGAAATGCATGTTTTGGACCATGGAACCTAATTCAGTCCAACTTGCACGTTCGCTCTCTTTTGAATTTTTCGTTGCATGCTTAATTGCCAGGAGAACGTCCTGTTTTTCGGGAGAGCCCAGATTCAAGTCAAAAAGTGCAGCACCGGTCCAGTAAATATCAGAAATTTCATGTCCCTGCTCAGACAGAACCTGTTCGACTGCTTTAGATAGCCTCGGAGCGCTATCAAAGTGATACGTCTCGTTTTCCGACTGGTCAGGGTAATATGCTCTGATTGATGTTGATTCAGCGAAAGCTGGCTGGTGGATGCTTACCAAAAGTGCACCGATAAATAGAACAAATCTCATCAATGTATCCTCAGGCGAAAGGTTTCAAAATGGTCATTTTGATGACATCCATGCCCGGAGCCGGGGTCTGCTGACTGGAAACCACCTCACCGCTCTGGGGGTTCAGCCAATATGAATTTGTATAGGTGACGTCAAGAGAGGGGATAAATACCTGCTCGTCAAAACGTAGAAGATCCGTTGAATGACCATTGATTAAGATCGACTCGTTGCCTTTTTTTTCAAATGTTGAAATCGCGCTATAACCAAAGTGGTAACCAGGTTGCCAATTCAATGTGTGTTGCCACGTCAGAGGCGTGGTATTTTTAAGGAGCCCTAGTGACAGTGGGTCTGGTTGTTCAGCATATGTAGCGCTTAGGTTCCCATTTCCCAGATTGACCGTTTTTACGATTCGGCCTGCCTCTGTCACAATCATTTCCTCTCCGGCTGATAGCCACTTGAGCTGAGGTGATCGTCGACTATCCCTCCCTTCTGCCCAACCGAGAACCATAAATACCCGCGGGCCGCTTCCCTGTCTCACATATATGCTGGCGTAAGGCAGTGTTTTGATCCGTTCAGCCGGAACCGCAATGTCTTTTGTTCCAAATAACGCTAAAGAAAAGGAGTCAGAGAGGTCACTGGAGGTTTGGCTGCAACCAGGGAGAATAAAGAGTGCCACAAGCAATAAAAAAGACTGAATTTGGCGATAAATGAGGGACATAGGAGAACTACATGGCTAGTTGATAAAAAACAACCGCACGATGGCGGCTGTTGACGTAATCCCTTAACAGTAAAGACTTAACTGGTAGGTGCAGTTACTGATGTTGTTGTTGAAGGGCTGTCAGAGCCAGCGGCTACTGCAACACCAGCTACAATAGCAGCACTTACAGCTACAGCGGTCGCCGTTACAGTACCAGCAGCGGCACCAGCAGCGGCAGCACCACCGGCAGCTGCACCGGTAGATGCAGTAGTGGTAGTAGTCGCTGCGGTAGCTGAAGTAGAGGCTGTACCACTACTTGCGGCAGTACCACCAGCTGTTTCTGCCGCCATTGCGGTACCGCTCATTGCCAATGCGGCCAGCATTGCAATTGCAGTTTTCTTCATAAACATTCTCCGTTTAAACGCGAATATCACATCGATGTGTGTCTTCCATTTCAGGCAGACAGCAATATAGGCTACTTTCACTTGCCTATAAAGTAAATGCTACTTATTGAATAATAGTTCGCATCAGATGAAATTACATACCATTAAATAGTGAAACTTGATTTGCCTCATAAGCCTGTTAATTCTACATTTGCATTCTTCATTTTTAATAATGAGACATGTATCATGCGCCAGAATTTCATATCCAGAAACGTTCACGTGGCTGTATTTTGAGCTGTCTGGTTATTTTGTCACCGATGGGTGAATGGGTAACAGGAAAGCCAATAAATGCGGCGCTCAACATCCACAAGATGAATAATTACGCAATTGGGGAGCGAAACCTCTGGGCGGTAGCGTGCCTGGAGGAGAGAGATACAGGTTCAAGGAAGAGAAGAACCTAGGAAAAGCAGAAAAGCGAATTGCTATACAAAAAGGGATTTGCCCTCAAAATTCTGCAGTACCCAGTACCCAGTACCCAGTACCCAGTACCCAGTACCCAGTACCCAGTACCCAGTACCCAGTACCCAGTACCCAGTACCCAGTACCCAGTACCCACAATTATCAAAAGCAGGACAACTCGTGCCAAAACGTACTATTGCCGCCGTAGTATTAACGGTATCACTTGCAGGCTGTACCATGCCTGGGTCTTATTTGCCAACAGGCGACAAACAAGCAATTTGGGAAGAAGAAAGCAGCGACAACCTTTCGCAAAGAGTTGATATCTACCCACTCACTCCAACCTTGGTCCAAACTCTCAAGCAAGAGCAAAAAACACCGAAGACCCAGTCTAATCCTCTGCTTGAGAAAGAAATGGCTGGCTATGAGTACCATATAGGATCGGGTGATGTACTTAATGTAACCATTTGGGATCACCCGGAGCTGACAATCCCTGCCGGCTCTTACCGCAGCTCTGCAGAAGCCGGTAACTGGGTACATGCAGACGGCACGATTTTCTATCCGTATATTGGCCAAGTACCGGTTGCAGGCAAAACGGTAACCGAAGTACGTGACATCATTGCTAAAAAGCTTGCTCGATATATTGAAGAGCCTCAGGTGGATGTAAATGTAGCCGCTTTCCGTTCCCAAAAATCTTACATATCGGGTGAAATTGACAAGCCGGGTCCACAGGCCATTACAAATATCCCCCTGACGTTGCTTGACGCTGTAAACCGCGCAGGTGGCATTACCAAAGATGCAGATTGGCAGAATGTCAGCCTGACGAGAAACGGCAAGGAACAACATATTTCGTTGTATGCGCTGATTCAGAAAGGTGACCTGACCCAAAACCGTTTGCTGAAAGATGGCGACATTATCCATGTTCCCCGCAATGACTCTCAGAAAGTCTTTGTTATGGGGGAAGTGAAAGAACCACAGATGCTTAAAATCGATCGCACCGGTATGAGCCTGACCGAGGCTCTCAGTACCGTTGGAGGCCTGAACCAGCTCGAAGCAGATGCCACCGGTGTTTTCGTTATCCGCAGCAATGGAGACATTGCTGAAAACAACAAAGACAAAGAAAGCAAACTGGCCAATATTTACCAGTTAAACATGCAAGACGCCACCGCACTGGTTATGGGCACCGAGTTTGAACTCAAACCTTATGATGTCGTTTACGTCACCGCCGCCCCTATCAGCCGCTGGAACCGCATTATCCGCCAGCTTCTGCCAACCATCACAGGCTTCAACGAATTGTCTGAAGGTGTGTTAAGGGTAAGGACGTGGCCATAGTCGCAAAGCGACTAAATAGAAGCGAGTAGTGAGTTTAGAGTAGCGAGAGAAAGCAAACGCAGAGAGAAAACTTTGGGTTATAAACAGTTAGATACTTGGCAAAGAAGCTTTCGTTTGGCACAACAAGTGCATTATGAAATGAGAGCTTGTAAAGACTGGGGATTCAAAGACCAAATATGCCGGTCAGCTGTTTCTGTACCTTCCAACATTGCAGAGGGTGCAGAAAGAGGCTCAAAGAAAGACTTCATAAGATTTCTGTATATTGCAAAAGGTTCATGCGGAGAACTCGCTACTCAAATTCTACTTGCAGGTAGCTTTGGATATCTCGATCAGCAGAAATGCAGTTGCTACGAAGCTGAAGCTTTGGAAATTTGCAATATGCTGGGTGGGCTGATTGCTCATCTAAAGCGAGAATTGAAATAAGAGTAGTGAATAAAGAGTGGTTGGGTAATGGGGACAAACGGAATGGTTGTGAAATCAGTTCAACTTGCTAAATTTCTCACCACTCACCACTCACCACTCACCACTCACCACTCACGAATATTTTGAATATAAGTCTTTATGTTTGAGCGAATACTAATCGTCTGCATCGGCAACATTTGCCGTTCGCCAACCGGTGAAAGAGTGCTAAGGGCGCTGAAACCGGAAAAAATCATTGAATCTGCCGGCGTAGGTGCGCTGGTGGGTAAACCAGCTGACGCGATGGCAAATCAGGTCGCTGGCGAGCACAGCATCAACCTCGAAGGCCATGAAGCCCGGCAACTAACCAGCGAATTGTGCCGGGAATATGACCTTATCCTTGCAATGGAAAAAAAGCATATTCAGGCCATTACAGAAATTGCCCCCGAAGCCCGCGGTAAAACCATGTTGTTCGGTCAATGGATAGGACAAAAAGATATCCCCGACCCATACCGCCAAAGCA
Organism: Parasalinivibrio latis; assembly: GCF_036825535.1. Classification (GTDB taxonomy): domain Bacteria; phylum Pseudomonadota; class Gammaproteobacteria; order Enterobacterales; family Vibrionaceae; genus Parasalinivibrio; species Parasalinivibrio latis. The sequence continues at coordinate 2,768,424 of NZ_CP098812.1, read as the reverse complement.
AAGAAGCATTCGATTACGCCTACGACCTAATCGAACAAGCTGCAAAAGAATGGGCGAAGAAGATTTAAAAAGATGAAGAAGTAGCGAGATAAGAGTAACGAGTATCGAGATGTAGAGTTTCGGTAGTGTGATAGTAAAGCAACAGCATTCGGGTGCGAATGTGTGGGAATCTCACCACTCACCACTCAATTCTCGCAACTTTGCTCCTAATTAACCCAATTTCCAGATTGTCGACCGACGAGTAACTCAAACCTCATGTCCATAAATACAACTTCAACCTCCCCAGCCAACGACGAGATTGATCTCGGTAAGCTGTTTGGCATTTTATTGGATAACCGTTGGATGATTCTGGCGGTAACAACCCTGTTTGCACTTATCGGTGTCGCCTATGCGCTGCTTGCAACTCCAATTTTTAAGGCAGATGCGCTGATACAGGTAGAACAGAAAAGTAACGGCGGTATTTCTTCATTGGTAGGGGATATGGGGGAGCTGTTTGCTTCTGAGTCCTCGGCAACCACTGAAATTGAACTGATTAAATCCCGAATGGTGTTGGGTAAAACAGTTGAAAAATTTAACCTGACAACAGTAGCTACACCAAATTACTTCCCTGTGGTTGGTAAAGGTCTCGCCAGATTAATGGGTGAGGAAGACCATATTGCGATTAGCCGTTTTAATGTACCTGCTTATTACAACCAGCCTGTTTTTATCCTGACCATTGAAAATCCGGAAGCAGGAACTTATTTGCTGGAAAGCAAGGAAGGTAAAGAGATACTGAAGGGCAAAGCGGGAGCACTGGCGCAACATGGGGAATTCAGCTTATTTGTTACTGACCTAAAAGGTAAAGCGGGTGACAGCTTTACCGTCAGCAAGCGTTCTGAGTTGGATGCCATTCAGTCCATTCAGCAAAACCTGTCTGTCAGCGAGCGCGGAAAACAGACAGGTATGTTGGCACTGACTTACCAGGGTGAGAACCGTAATCAGATTGTGGCAATTCTAAATGACATCGCCGAGAACTACTTTCTACAAAATGTAGAGCGTAATTCCGCTGAAGCAGAGAAGAGCTTGGAATTTCTTCGAAAGCAGTTACCAGAAATTAAAGTTACGCTGACAACCGCAGAAGACAAGCTGAATCACTTCCGACAGGCTAATGACTCTGTTGATCTGGGCCTTGAAGCAAAAGCAACCTTGGACACAATGATCCAACTTGAGAAGCAGCTTAATGAACTGACTTTCAAAGAAAGTGAACTGGCCCAACGCTTTACCAAAGAACACCCGGCATATGTTGCGTTATTGGATAAACGCCAAACACTCTTGGGTGAAAAGAAGCGACTGGATGCCCAGGCGCAAAAACTTCCTAAAACCCAGCGAGAAGTACTGCGATTAACCCGTGACGTTGAAGTAAACCAGCAGATTTACATTCAACTTCTAAATAAAGTACAGGAATTGGCAATTGTAAAAGCCGGTACAGTGGGTAATGTTCGTATTATCGATCATGCACAGAGCTATTCAAAACCGGTTAAACCCAAGAAGCCTCTAATCGTAGTACTGGCGACTTTGCTGGGTGGCATGATGACCGTTGGTATTGCGCTGTTAAAAGCCGCATTCCACAGAGGGGTTGAAAACCCAGAAGACATTGAAGCAATTGGCTTACCTGTTTACGCAAGTGTACCTATGTCCGACCTTCAAATTGAGTTGGACAAAAAAGCCAAGCGTCTTAAACAGCCTTTGTTAAAAGATGTCTTGTTGGCGGAAGCAAACCCAGCAGACTTATCCATCGAGGCACTACGTGGACTGCGTACCAGTCTGCACTTTGCCATGATGGAAGCGAAAAATAACATACTGATGATTTCTGGCCCAAGCCCAGGTATAGGTAAGTCGTTTATCTCAGCCAATATGGCAGCGGTAATTGCAAAAAGTGGGCAACGTGTACTAATCATTGATGGTGACATGCGCAAAGGCTATATGCAGCGCTTATTCGGTCAACAGTGGGATAATGGTCTGTCTGATATCCTTTCAGGGAAATTAGATAAAGAAAGTGCAGTTAAGCCAACTGGGCTGGAAAATCTCGACTTTATCAGCCGTGGTAAAATTCCACCTAACCCGTCAGAACTTTTAATGCACCCACGTATGAAAGCGTTAATGGAGTGGGCATCAGAGAACTATGATTTGGTGGTAATTGATACACCGCCAATTCTGGCAGTAACTGACCCAGCTATTGTGGGTGCAATGGCGGGAACGACACTACTAGTCGGCCGTTTTGGTCAAAATGCTGTAAAAGAGATAGAAGTAACCCGCAACCGATTTGAGCAAAGCGGTGTTGAGGTAAAAGGTTTTATTCTGAATGCAGTATTGCGTAAGGCAAGTAGTAGCTATGGAAATTATGGCTATTACAACTACAGCTATAAATAAGTTGTAGAAAGTCAATTTAAAGCCAACAGTCAAGCCTGTTGGTTTATCTGAAAAATATAAGAATAATATTCATTAAAAAACAGAACATTAAGGCGCTCAAGAGCGCCTTTTGTTTTGTCTCATTTCTTTACGCTTCTGTCTCATGTAACTCAAAATTAAAGAGCTTAGAAAGTGAAAAAATTCATTTTTTCACTTGGCTGTTTATTGCATTTTTATTGTCAATAAAGGTTAGGACAATGACGAAAAAACGTGTACTCACTGTGTTTGGTACCCGCCCGGAAGCCATCAAAATGGCCCCTTTGGTTCATGCATTAAATAATGATGATCGTTTTGATGCCAAAGTCTGCGTCACAGCGCAGCACCGGGAAATGCTCGATCAGGTATTAGAACTTTTCGAAATTACACCGGATTATGATTTGAACCTGATGAAAGCAGGGCAAACACTCAATGATGTCACTACCGCCATTCTTCTGAACCTAAAACCGGTTTTGCAGGAATTTAAACCAGATGTGGTGTTGGTGCACGGTGATACAGCGACAACTTTTGCAGCGAGCCTAGCTGCGTATTACGAGCAAATTGCGGTGGGCCATGTTGAAGCAGGTCTGCGTACGGGTAATATCTATTCGCCTTGGCCAGAAGAAGCAAACCGCAAACTGACGGGTGCGCTAACAAAATACCATTTCGCACCAACTGAAACTTCTAAACAAAACCTTCTTAACGAAGGATATCCAGAAGACGCGATTTCAGTAACAGGAAACACAGTTATCGATGCACTTTTGATGATCAAAGACAAAATCGAAAACGATAGCGATCTCAATGCTACCCTGGCTACACAGTTTCCATTCCTTGATAAAGAGAAAAAGTTAATTTTGGTAACTGGGCACCGCCGAGAAAGTTTTGGTGGCGGTTTTGAGCGAATTTGCGAGGCGTTAGCTTTAACGGCACAAAATCATCCTGAAGTACAAATACTGTACCCAATGCACCTCAATCCAAATGTTCGCGAGCCGGTAAATCGTATTCTGAGCGGTTTTAAAAATATTCATCTCATTGAATCTCAACAGTATTTGCAATTCGTCTACTTGATGAGTCGAGCAAATATCATTCTGACAGACTCTGGTGGAATTCAGGAAGAAGCGCCTTCGCTTGGAAAACCAGTATTGGTAATGCGTGATACGACAGAGCGCCCAGAAGCGGTCGAAGCTGGAACAGTAAAACTCGTTGGTACGGATGTTGAAACTATAATGCGCAGTTTGGACGAGTTACTAACCGACCAATCGGCATATGAAGCGATGAGCTTTGCTCACAACCCATATGGTGATGGTAAATCGTCAGAACTGATATGTGAGGCGCTGTTGGTTTAAAAATACAATTTAGTTCAAAATCTGTTTTAGCTGAATAAGAACACTATAAGGTCTGAATGTTCAGTCCAATTCTTTAGTTCGCATCAAGATTCAGGGCAAGATCATGAACGTTGCCCACCCATTTCGAGGGCAAAATTGACCTGACGTGTCGACTGAGATCTTATGCTGCTCTTTTGAGGACTAGCCATGAATTTAGAGACCATCGAAGCCGAATTCATCATCATCCGTGACGAGTGATTGTTAAAGAAAGCATACGAAGATTTCCGATATGAAAAAGCACAACTTATTGTCAAATGTACTTAACTTTACTTTCATACAGTCATTGAATTACATTTTTCCTCTGTTAGTTATACCGATAATAATCACTCGATTTGGATTGGAGTTTTACGGTGATGTTGCATTTACGCAGAACGTAGGTCAATTTATATTGGTGATTGCTCTATTTGGAATGGACCAATACGGTGTAAAGAAAGTAATTGAAAGTAAGGATTTGTATGTCGACTGTATGTCTATACAGTCGATTAGATTCATACTGTTTTTTATTTTTCTATCAATAGCTTTCGTATTATTAATGCATGATTTTATTAAGATAATAGTATTCATACTATTATTAGGAACAGTATCGCAGTCATTACAACCAATTTGGTATTTTCAAGGTCAGTCAAAATTAATAATTGTGGTATTATCTAATCTTGCTGGGAAAGCATTGTCGTTAGCATTGATTTTTCTTTCTAATACAGAATTTGATTTGGTGCTAGGTTTGTCCTTGCAATTTATGTTGCCAATTATATTGCTCAACTACTTTATGTATAGGGATTTCACTGATTTTTTTAAAAAAAATGAAAGCAACTTTACTCTAGTTGCAATAAAGGATAATGCAATAGGAGCGATTGATTACTTCCAAACATCCCTTTTTTCGACTATTTTAACTTCTTCCTCACTATTTTTTGTTGGGATTTTTTCGGATGAAAAAGCAAGTGTAGGACTGTTCGCAATTATTGACAGAGTTTTTAAAACAGCATCTAAAGTATTCAGTATATTCAGCAACTCACTTTATCCGATATCTTGTGAAAAAGCTAAAGATGGTTTTGATACTCTTTGTTCTTATACATTTAAAAAAGCAAAAGTAACCCTTTTTATATATGTGGTCATTGTGATATTTTTGTTAACGCTGTCTCCGTTTATAATTGATATGTTGGGATGGGAATTCAAAGATTATGTTATAAGTGTGGCGATAGTATTGTCCATATGGCTGTTCTTCGGGATACTAAATAACTTCCTCGGAATACAAATTTTAATGTCTTATGGGAAGGTGGGTACTTACAAAGAATTCCTATTTATATCTGGAATATGTAGCTTGGTCTTGATGGTAATCCTAGGCTATATATTTAAGGATGTTGGTGTGATTACAGCTATTGCGATAGGCGAAAGTGTATTGTCGTTACTTTTGATCAAGAGAGTTCTAAGAGGTAAAAATGAAAATTGGTGTAATGTGTAAATACCCTTGGTTTTTAGCTTATGGTGGTGCTGAGGTTCAAGCAGAAAAATATGTGCAATACTGCAAAAGTATGGGACTAGATATAGAATTTGTTGAACATTATGATAATAAAAAGAAATACGACATTTTACACTTTGTAGGCGTGGATAGGAGTACGGAAAATTATGCTCTTTCTGCCAAGCAAAAGGGAGTGAAAACAGTCCTTTCTCCGGTTTTTTATTTACCAGAGAGCTCTGTTTTTAAGCATCAAATATATCGGAAGATCTTTGGTAAAACCTACAAAACTTTAGAGAGCATAGAAAACTGTTTAACAGTTTGTGATAAGTTACTACCAAATTCTAAAGAAGAAGAAAAACAGTTAGGAAAAATATTTGGACCGAAAATAGAAGATAAGTGCCATGTAATACACAATGGATTTGATACTTTAAATTACAAAAAAGACGGTGATATTTCTTTAGGTGTCAGCCGCTATATGCTTTGTGTTGCTGCTATTGAGTGGAGAAAAAACACACTAAATATGTTAAAAGCATATAACCTCTCAGAAAAAAAATTTCCATTGGTTCTAATTGGTGACTTTAGAGGCGGAGATAAGATTTATGAATCTAATGTCAAAATTGAAATCGAGAAATCTAATGGGTCGGTTATACATATACCATTTACTTCAGATAGAGTGCTAATTGAATCATACTATAAAAATGCATTTGCTCATATTTTGCCTAGTTACGTAGAAACGCCTGGAATTTCAAATCTAGAAGCAGCCTATTTTGATAATTACTTGATAGTAGGTGACTCCAATCCAGTACGGGAATATTTTTCAGGTTTCGATGTTAGTTATGTTTCTCCTGATGATATAAAGGACATTTCTGAAAAGATGGAGTTGACTTACTCGAGGTTTATTGAAGATGGATTGAATAAACATCACGGAATTGATAAGTATCACTGGCGAACAGTGACTAAAGAGTTAATGAAAATATATAGAAGTTGTATGTAGGCTTTGTTTTATCTAGCTAATAAGGTCCTTAGAGTGTATTGAAATGTCAATTAGGTTGCTACTTATACTTTTCTATCTTTTTTCCGCCCTAATTGTATTTTGGGTTTTGAATATTACCAATAACTATGGAGCTGCGGTAAGATATCGAGAAGTGGGTAATAGTGATGAGTTATTCGCTAACTTTATCTATGGCGTTGTATTTGTGTATGCCACAATTTTCACTATATTCAAATTGATCACCTTTAGAAAAGTTAAATTTGTCCAGTTGAATAAGCTTGTCGTTTTAGATGCATTTCTTTTATTGTCAATAATCATTAACTTATTTACCTTAAAAGCAGGTATAGGTAAGGCTGGAGGTGAGATGTCGAGCATTGGCTTCCTCCAAAGTATTATACCTTTAATTCCACTGATATCTTTTTACTACATTTCGGTAAGAGATAGTATTACGAAGCAAAGAATAGTATTAATACTAGCGTCACTAGTTATCGGCATACTAAAAGGCTGGTCTGGACATTTAATTGTAATTGTCTTACTTGAAGTGATGTATCGATTTGGTGAGAGAAAGATATCGCTGAAGGATATCTTTAAGCTTTTCTTTGCTTTTAGCATAGTGGTATTTTTGTTTTACTTTATAGTTGCCTTGAAGTTTTACATTAGATCTGGACATTATCAAACAATGTTGCTCTATGAATATATGCAATATGTGTTTGGAAGAACATCATATTTTGCGACATTTAATTATATTTTGGAAGTTGGAGAGCCTTTGTCTGAAATAATCAAAGATGATAGAGGGATGCTTTTCTTTATACAAGAGTTTTTCTTGGGAGTAGTTCCAAAATCTATTTTTGGTTTGTCAGATTTTAGATTCATGGACAACATATATTCCGTTAACTTTATTGATAGTAACCTTCCTAATGCAGGGTTTTCGATTACATTACCTGGCTTGTATGTTATTAGTTGGTACATTAATAATGACTTTATCTTTTTGACGTTATTTCTAGTTTCGATTTTTTATTTGCAGTGGTGTCTTATGAATGTCTTTAATCCAACAGCCTCAAAAGATCTCCTACTTGTAAATATACTGTTATTTTGCTCGAGTGGTTCGCTAAAAGAAATTGCATTGTTTACATATACATTACTCTCGTTCCTGATTTTCTATATGGTATTTTCGTTTATCATTCCATTTAAAAAACGTTTCAATAATAAAATCTATGAAGTAAATGCAGTGTAGAATGTAGAATTATAGGTAATTACTTTGAAGAAAATATATTTTAATTTCCCTTTTAGTGGTGGTGTAAGGCAGTTCTCAGAAAAGCTGCAAGAGAAATGCTCTATTTATGATGATGTTGAATTTTACTATTTGGAAGCTGGGTGGCTGAAAAGGCTAGCTTTATTTAAGTTTATTTTTGAGCGAGAGATATGGTTCTCAAATAACAATGTTTTAATTTATTTTTTTCTGCTGCTCTATCCATATAAATGTAATTTAATACTTCATGATCATAAAATTCGCAAAGGAGCATCAAAAAAAGAATATTTATTGATTTATCTATTCAGGTTGTTTAGGTGGCGATTTAAAAATGTAATTATACATCAGAAAAATGACGAGGATTCCCAATGCCTCTTAAATAAGCGAAATGTAAAATATCATTATATGCCACCTCACGGATATGAGGTTGACGTTAAATTAAAAATATTCGAACAAAGAAAAGCTTCCCAGAAAATAAATCTTTTGTGTTTCGGTCGGGTAGAGGAATACAAGAATTTTAATTATATTGCCGATCTTGTTTCAGAGCTTGATAACGTTGAGCTTATTATAGCTGGGAGAGGGATGAGCAGTGAAAGGCTGGAAGAGTACTCTCATAGAGAAAATATAAAAGTTATAGATGGATATATAGAAGATGGGGATGTGCCTTCTTTATTTGAAAATTCTGACTATCTGGTTTTACCTTACACAAGTATAACACAGACTACATTGATTGATTTGGCTGGTGCTTATTCAAAACCGGTTATCTTATCTAACATTGATTCTTTTAAAGTATATCAAGAGTTGAGGCATGTCTTAATTCTTGATATTAACTCTAGATTGAAAAGTTTAGAACTATTGAAGTCATTAAATGAAGTCAATCCAGAAGAATATGAAATAATGTCAAAAAGTAGCCACGCATTCTATTTGCAATCATTGAAAAAGTGGGAGAGCTATGTTGAAATTATCAGAACGTGATAACTGTGTCATCCTTGTGAACTCGTTAGGTATGGGGGGAGGCGAAAAGGTAGCATTAACAATTGCACAGTCTCTTAACTTGAAAATCCTCACACTAGAAAAGAATAGCTTCTATAACTATGGGAATGTAACGTCTTTATCACCACTCCCGGATTGCTTTCCAGTTACTATGCACCGGCTTGTTTCATTTGTTAATTTTCCAATTTATATCATTAGAAATAAAGTGGCAGTGGTGAAAAGTCACTTACTAGTCTCAAATATTTTAAATGCTTTTTTTTCTTTGTTTATTGGTTACAAGTCTATTATTGTTCAACACAGCAACATCGATACTCATATTAAAAGGCCTATTATCGGACGATTGATAAAGTCCCTTTTTAAGGCTTGCCATTGCATGGTTTGTATTTCAAAAGAAATGTTAACTGACGCTTCAAAAAAAATACCTGATGTTAATGCAAAGCTAATTTACAATCCTCACGATATTGAAAATATCACAATTAAATCCTTTGAGAGTGTAGAGGTCCCAAGTGATTTTTATGTGGTAGTTGGTAGATTGTTCAAAGGGAAAAGAGTTTCTGATATTATCACTGCTTTTTCTAAGGTCGACATCAATGAGAAATGTTTAATCATCGGTGATGGTGATGAGCGTACAATTCTGGAGAATCTAGTTTTAGAACTTGGCTTGGAAGATAAGATTGTCTTTTTAGGGGCTAAGGATAATCCTTATCCTTATATGAAAAAAGCAAAGGCTACTATTCTTGCTTCGGAGTCTGAAGGCTTTCCAAATTGCTTAGTCGAAAGCTTGGCTCTTGGAGTCCCGTTAATATCTTCGAACTGTAAGTCAGGTCCAAGTGAATTGTTGGAAACGGATTTAAGAAACGGTGATGAATTTAAAAAAACATCAACAGGATATATGTATAATGTCGGTGATATAAATGCTCTCTCACAAATACTATCAATATTCGATTGTAATGACTTCAGTGAAAGTTTACTAAAGTCGAAATCTCATCAATTTTCAATTAAGCGTGTCATTGATGATTATAAATTCGTTATAAAATAAGATGAGTTATAATGTAATAATTTTGTCGAGAGAAAATTAATGAAGACTGTAGTTATATCTGCAAATACTAGTTGGTATCTATTTAATTTTAGAAGAAATACTATCTTAGAGCTTTTGAATATTGGTTATAAAGTTATAGCTGTCGCCCCTTACGACGATTATTCATTTAGATTGAAAGAGCTTGGCGCTACATTTGTAAATGTAGATATAGATCAAGGAGGAACTAATGCTTTTAAGGATTTTCGTACGCTTTTTCAGTTCGTATCTATATATAAAAAGAACAAACCAGATGTCGTTTTGAATTTCACACCAAAGAACAATATTTACAGCACTATTGCTGCAAGTATAAGTGGCGCTAAGTCAATCAACAACATCGCAGGGTTAGGTTTGGTCTTTGTTCATGAATCCTATACATCAAAGTTGGTTCGCTTGATGTATAGAGTCAGTCAAAAGAAAGCTGCTAAGATTTTTTTTCAAAATAATGACGATCTAAGCCTTTTCTTAAAATACAATTTGGCACCTAGTTCTATTTGCGAGCGTATTCCTGGTTCCGGAGTCGATCTTACGAGGTTTTCAGTCGTGCATCCTAATAATGATGGTGTTGTACGTTTTCTATTGATTGCCAGAATGCTTTATGACAAGGGAATTGGGCACTTTGTTGAGGCTGCTGCAACACTTAAGTCGAAATATGGCAGTAATGTTGAATTTAATCTCTTAGGACAGCTGGACGTGAAAAACCCCTCTGCGGTTTCTAAATGTCAAATGCAGCAATGGGTCAACGATGGTATTGTTAACTACTTAGGTACTTCTGATTCTGTTGAAGAAGTCATAGGAAATAGCGATTGTATCGTTTTGCCTTCCTTTTACAGAGAAGGAGTCCCGAAATCCCTGTTGGAAGCTGGAGCAATGGGAAAACCTATTATTACTACTGACAATGTTGGATGCAGAGAAACAGTGGATGAAGGTATAAACGGTTTTTTATGCATACCTCGATGCTCAAATAGCTTAATATCAAAAATCGAATCAATGCTCAACTTGAGTCACCAGGAAAGAATAGAAATGGGTAGAAAGAGTAGGGAGAAGGTGGAACGCGAGTTTGATGAGAGAGTGGTTATTTCAAAGTATATTGAAGCAGTAAAATGTTGTTTCTAATGATTTCGGCTTTTAAGGAAGCGTTATTTCTCATGCTTCTTTTATTTTTATTTCTCATCTCAGTTTTGGTTTACAGTAATGACTAACATTCTTCCCGTTATTATGGCTGGCGGGTCTGGTTCTCGTCTATGGCCAATGTCCCGTACACATTATCCAAAGCAGTTCTTGTCATTGAATAGTGAAAGCACAATGCTTCAAGAGACATTGCGTCGATTGAGTGGTATTGAGCATCTTCCAGCATCGATTATTTGTAACGAGGAACACCGTTTTTTGGTAGCAGAGCAACTTAGAAGTGACAATTTGCCCTTCAACAATATTATATTAGAGCCCTGTGGGCGGAATACTGCTCCAGCTATTGCTTTAGCGGCACTAAGTGCAACCCTACAAAATACGGATCCAGTACTCTTGGTTTTGGCTGCAGATCATCTAATAAAAGATGTAAGTAATTTTACGTCTTCTGTGAGTCAAGCTAAATCCCTTGCCGACCTCGGTAAACTCGTTACTTTTGGCATAGTGCCTACCGCGCCAGAAACAGGGTATGGATACATACGCAGAGGCAATGCAGTTGAAGGTGTTAGGGAAGAGTTTGACGCTTATGTTGTAGACTCGTTTGTCGAGAAACCAAACCTTGAGACTGCAGAAGAGTATTTAGCCATGGGCAATTACTATTGGAATAGTGGTATGTTCATGTTTAAAGCCTCTCGCTATTTAGAAGAATTAAAAAAGTTCCGCCCAGATATTCTCTCTGCCGTAGAACAAGCTTTATCAAGTTCGTCAAAGGACTTGTACTTTACTCGATTAGGCGAAAAGGCATTTAGTGAGTGCCCTGATGATTCAGTTGACTATGCAGTAATGGAAAAAACTGATTCCGCAGTTGTATTACCAATGAGTGCCGGCTGGAGCGACATAGGCGCATGGTCTTCGCTGTGGGAAGTATCAGATAAAGATGCGGAGAAAAACGTGTTCCGTGGAGATGTTGTATCCGAGCTTACAAAGCGATGCTATGTCCACGCTCCAGAGCGATTGGTCGCAACAGTTGGTGTCGAAGACCTAATAATCGTCGATACCAAAGACTCTTTGTTAGTCGCTCATCGAGACCGAGTTCAAGAAGTAAAAAAAGTTGTCACCAAGCTCAAGGACCAACAGCGCCCAGAGTTTTCCCAGCATCGTGTTGTGCATCGCCCTTGGGGAAACCATGACCATGTTGCAGAAGGTGCTCGATACCAAGTGAAAAAGGTTGTCGTAAGGCCTGGCCAAAAAACAGCGACACAAATCCACTATCACAGAGCAGAGCACTGGGTCGTCGTTGCTGGCACGGCAAAGGTAACCAATGGTACCGACGTTTATTTGGTTTCTGAAAATGAGTCAACCTATATCCCAGTCGGTAACGCGCACTCATTCGAAAACCCAGGTATCGTTGACCTTGTCCTTATCGAGGTTCGAACCGGTGCCTACCTTGGCGAAGATGATATCGAGAGAATTGACAGCGAAGGTGAGGGTTACTAAATGAATAACAATGCATTGGACAGTTCTGAGGTGATCCTCCAATCAGGAATACAGTTCGGAACAAGTGGAGCGCGCGGGTTAGTCGAAGATATCACCAACGAAGTGTGTGCAGCATTTACTCACGCGTTTATTAGTTCCATTCGAGATAAGTTTACCTTTGACTCGGTGGCAATTGGAATTGATAACCGTCCTAGTAGCCCTGATATGGCTAAAGCCATTTTTAGTGCAGTAAAGCAATTGGGATTGACCCCCATTTATTACGGTGTCGTACCAACACCTGCACTCGCTTATGTCGCCATGCAAGACGCAATGCCATGCATTATGGTCACAGGGAGTCATATTCCTTTTGATCGTAACGGTTTAAAGTTCTATCGACCTGATGGTGAGATAACCAAGGATGATGAACAGGCGATCTTGAATGCAAAAGTACCGTTTACTCTCTCAACAGATGAGCCAGTTCTCGCTGTATCTTCAAAAGCGGCAGAGGCTTATATCAACCGTAATGTATCTCTTTTTGCTGTCCCATTCCTAAAGGGCCGACGCATTGGTATCTATGAGCATTCAAGTGCTGGGCGTGACTTGTATGCGCAGATGTTTGAACACTTGGGCGCGGAAGTGATCTCACTGGAACGTAGTGACCAATTTGTTCCTATTGATACCGAAGCCGTATCAGAATCAGACAAATTGAAAGCCCTGAAGTGGTCACAAGAACACAATCTGGATTTTATTTTCTCAACAGACGGCGATGGTGATAGACCATTAGTTTCAGATGAGAATGGAAACTGGCTACGTGGCGATGTACTTGGCTTGTTGTGCGCAAGAGAACTAGGTATTAAAGCACTTGCATTGCCAGTGAGTTGCAATACGGCAGTTGAACTGTCTCAAGCCTTCCCTCATGCATCTCGCACTAAAATTGGCTCTCCTTACGTGATTGCAGAATTTGAAGCCTTATCGAAAGACTTTGATTCAATTGCAGGCTTTGAGGCAAATGGCGGATTTTTGCTTGGTTCGGACGTCTTATTTAATGGCAACAATGTGAAGGCACTTCCAACGAGAGACGCTGTTCTGCCTGCGTTGATGCTGCTTTCGGCTTCCCAAAATACTCCGATATCTGCCTTGGTCGCATCTTTGCCTAAGCGCTATACGCATAGTGATCGAATTCAGAACTTTGCGACTGAAAAGAGCGTGTCGATTTTGGCCCAAGCTATTTTCGATCCCGCGTCATTTTTGGCTGCGTTAGGGTTTGATGATGCTCATGTTGAGACAACCGATCAAACCGACGGACTTCGCATTTCTCTTGTTACTGGCGACATCATTCATTTCAGGCCTTCGGGTAATGCACCTGAACTTCGCTGTTACGCTGAGTCCGATACGGAAGTAAATGCACTAGCGATTGTCAATCAAGCGTTAACTAATATCCAAACATATAACTTTTCTTAATCTGTCGAGATAAACATGAAAATTGCTGTTGCTGGGACAGGCTATGTTGGTCTGTCCAACGCTATGCTTTTGGCTCAACACCACGAAGTGGTTGCTGTAGATATCATTGAAGAAAAAGTACAACTCCTGAATGCCAAAATCTCTCCGATTGTTGATAAAGAAATTGAACATTTCTTGAAGGAAAAGCCGCTTAACTTTTATGCGACGATTGATAAAACGGAGGCGTATAGAAACGCCGAGTTTGTCATTATTGCGACGCCCACTGATTACGATGTAAAAACCAATTACTTTAATACCTCCTCTGTTGAGGCTGTCATTAAAGATGTCATGGCAATTAATCCAAGTGCCGTGATGGTCATTAAATCTACGGTGCCGGTTGGGTATACCAAACGCATTAAAGAAGAGCTTTGCTGTGAGAACATTCTCTTCTCGCCTGAGTTCCTCCGTGAAGGTAAGGCACTGTACGACAACTTATATCCTTCCCGCATTATTGTGGGTGAACGAAGCGAACGTGCTAAGGTATTTGCAAACCTGCTTCTTGAAGGTGCCGAGAAGAAAGACGTAAAAGTGCTGTTTACTGATTCAACCGAAGCAGAGGCGGTGAAACTTTTCTCAAATACCTATTTGGCAATGCGCGTCGCTTACTTCAATGAACTTGATTCATATGCTGAAGCGCATGGTTTGAATGCCCGTCAGATCATCGAAGGTGTAGGTCTAGACCCTCGTATTGGCAATCATTACAACAACCCGTCCTTCGGATATGGCGGTTATTGTCTGCCTAAAGACACCAAACAACTCCGTGCGAATTACGCAGATGTGCCTAATAACATTATTCAGGCAATTGTTGACGCTAATACCACACGTAAAGACTTTATCGCTGATTCTATTCTTCGCAGAAATCCGAGTGTCGTTGGCATCTACCGTTTGATCATGAAATCCGGATCCGACAACTTCCGAGCCTCTTCGATTCAGGGAATCATGAAGCGTCTCAAAGCGAAAGGTATCGAAGTGGTGGTTTATGAACCTGTACTGAAAGAGGAAGAGTTTTTCCACTCCGAAGTGATGAAAGATTTGACTGCGTTTAAAGCAAAGGCTGATGTGATTGTTTCCAATCGTATGTCTGATGACTTATCGGATGTTGCGGATAAGGTTTACACGCGCGATCTATTCGGAAGCGATTAGTAACGACCCGATTTTGAAGCCTCCAATTATACTAATCACAAGTTTTAATGGTGAAAGTAGATGAAATATTTAGTAACAGGCGCCGCTGGGTTTATTGGCAGCGCTACAGTTGAAGAACTTAATAAAGCCGGACACGATGTCGTTGGCATTGATAACTTAAACGATTACTACGACGTAAATTTAAAGCATGCTCGCCTAGCGCGTATAGAACACCCACGTTTTCGTTTTATCGAGGTCGACATCGCAGACCGAACCACTGTACAGCACTTGTTTGCGAGTGAAAATTTTGACCGTGTGATTCACCTAGCGGCTCAAGCGGGTGTTCGGTACTCGTTGGAAAACCCTCATGCATATGCAGATTCAAATTTAGTTGGTCATCTGAATATTTTAGAAGGATGTCGGAACAACAAGGTTAAGCATTTAGTATACGCCTCATCAAGCTCAGTGTACGGGTTAAATGCGAAGGTGCCATTCAGCACAGTAGATAGTGTTGATCATCCGGTGTCTTTGTATGCCGCAACAAAGAAGTCCAATGAACTGATGGCACACAGTTACTCTCACCTCTATGACATTCCTACAACTGGTTTGCGTTTTTTTACCGTCTATGGCTCTTGGGGACGCCCAGATATGGCCCCCTTCATTTTTACAAAGAAAATCATTGACGGCGACACGATTGATATAAATAACAACGGTGATATGTGGCGCGATTTTACGCATGTAAATGACATTGTTCAGGGCATAGTGCGTATTGCTGATGTTATTCCTACTCGTAATGGTCAATGGACTGTTGAAACGGGTACGCCTGCAAGCAGTTCCGCTCCTTATTCTATTTACAATATTGGACATGGTTCTCCAATTAACCTTATGGACTTTGTCAAAGCCATTGAGGATGAGCTTGGAATTGAAGCGACTAAGAACTTCCGTGAAATGCAGCCTGGTGATGTCTACCAAACGTATGCCGATACTGAAGATTTATTCTGTGCTACTGGTTATAAGCCAAGGGTATCAGTCAAGGAAGGTGTGGCTGAATTTATTAATTGGTACAAAGCTTTCTATAACAAGTAGCCGGTGACAATCATGGTCAAAAAATGCCTCTTTCCCGCAGCTGGCTATGGAACACGCTTTCTACCAGCAACCAAATCCATGCCCAAAGAGATGATGCCTGTCGTCAACAAACCGCTTATTGAATACGGTGTTGATGAAGCCATTCAAGCAGGCATGACGGATATGTGTATTGTTACCGGCCGTGGCAAACACTCTTTGATGGACCACTTCGATAAAAACTACGAATTGGAGCATCAAATTTCAGGTACTACTAAAGAAGCCTTACTGAGCGATATCCGTAACGTGATTGATTTGGCTCACTTCACTTATATTCGCCAGCATGAAATGAAAGGTTTAGGCCATGCAATTTTGACCGGTCGCCATTTGGTGGGTGATGAGCCTTTTGCCGTGGTGTTGGCTGATGACCTTTGCATCAACCAAGAGCAAGGTGTATTGGCACAAATGGCGGCGCTGTATAAGCAGTTCCGTTGTTCGATCGTCGCGGTGGAAGAAGTGCCAGCAGAAGACACCCATAGATACGGAGTGATCGCCGGTGAAGCGCTGACGGATAACCTGCTTCGCGTCACAGACATGGTTGAAAAACCCGCCACAGGTACGGAGCCAAGCAACCTTGCCATTATCGGCCGTTATATCCTGACTCCGGACATTTTCGATATTCTTGAAAGTACCGAGCCAGGAAAGGGAGGTGAAATCCAAATTACTGACGCATTACTTCAACAAGCCAGAACCGGTTGCGTGATGGCGTATAAGTTCAAAGGCAAGCGTTTTGATTGTGGCAGTGTAGAGGGCTTTATAGAAGCAACCAATTTCTGTTTTGAAAATGTGCATCAAAATAAGAAGTAAGAATAGAGAAGTGAGTTACTATTTGAACAGGAAACCAAAATTCTGATTTTACTCATAGTGTTTGATTGATGCATTCAAATCAGATATTGATCGTCATGAACTCACAACTCACAACTCACAACTTCATCTAATACCAACAGCTAAAACCCAACTCCAATATCTCCAATTAATTTAAATAATTTATATAACTATGTCATTGGCTATCCCAACAACGTTCGTGTTGTCTTTTGGGCTGCTTTTTGCTTTCCGAAAAGTAGCTAAAAAGATAAACCTTGTCGATAAGCCTAACGAACGGAAGCACCATAAAGGCGTGATTCCGTTGGTTGGGGGTGTATCAATTTACTGTGCCATCTTTCTGGCGTCTGTGATTTTTCTTGAACCGGACTCAGACGACTGGCTTTACCTGGCTTGTGGCACCATATTGATTTTAATTGGTGTTCTGGACGACAAGTTTGATATCAGCTTTAAAGTCCGGCTTTTTGTCCAAGCCGGTATCTCGCTTGCAATGATCTTTGCTGCCGGTTTGAGCTTGGATCATTTGGGCGGAATTGCCGGAAATGTACCGGTGCATTTGCCCGCTTGGGTGAGCTATCTTGTTACTGTCATAGCCGTCATTGGAGCCATTAATGCCTTTAATATGGTTGATGGTATAGACGGTCTTCTGGGAGGGTTAGCATCCGTTTCATTTGGTGCGCTGGCTATTCTTTTTACGCTGAGTGGCGATCATTCACTTGCAGAAAACTGCCTGATGTATATTGCAGCCTTGATCCCGTACATCCTACTTAACCTTGGTATCCCTTTAGGACAAAGGTTTAAGGTGTTTATGGGGGATGCTGGAAGTATGTTGATTGGATTTACCGTCGTTTGGTTACTAATCCGAGCGTCTCAGTCCGAGGTAACTCATGCTATCCGCCCGGTTGCTGCACTATGGATTATCGCGCTCCCTCTAATGGACATGGCAACCATTATGACGCGTCGCATCAGGAAAGGGCATTCTCCATTCAAACCTGATCGCAATCATTTGCATCACATTTGCCAGCGTATCGGGCTATCTTCTCGAATGACGTTGGTTGTAATCTGCGTTTTAGCCTCGCTTTTTGCAGGAATTGGTATCGCTGGGGAAATTTACGGTATACATGAAACGATCATGTTCGTGCTATTCCTTTCCTTGTTCGCAATATATTTCGCAACGATCAGCTACATTTTCCGTATCACATCCAAAGTTCGTTTTTGGCTGGGTAAAGCACCTTTACCTGAGGAGACGGCGGCATAGATTTGTTGCTACCAGCTTAAAGAAAGCTAAATCCCAAGCTATATAAATGGCCCAATAAAAGACCGTTGATTAGCATTAGAACAGCATTTGCTGTTCTAATGCTGACAACAAGGGCTCTTCTTTCTCTTTCTGGTTCCATTCGCTGACAGCACTTTCAAAACGCCTGAATGCGTCGTCATCCCAACGGCAATTGATGCTAATAAGAACCAGCCGCAGCGCTTTACCTGCCACGTCAAAAATTTGCAGTGTGCAACTTCCATCATCCTTATCCAAAATACTGATACCAATCGCCGATTTATCCGCGCCGTATTTATTGAGGCCAAAGCGAATATCCCCAAGATCATCCACTTCAAAGCAAAGTGCCCCCTCTCAGGGCAGCTTCCTTGCATCAACCTTGACGTGATCTCTACTCTGAAGGTGAGGAACTTCACCGAAAATAAACAGTCCATCAGATTGGGTTAGATACAAATAGGCAAGTCGTCCACACATCTGTTCTTTGTATTGCTTGAGATATCGAAGCCGCCCGGCAAATCTGAACCGCTCAACGTTAAAACTGAAACCGGAGCTTTCATCAGAGGTGTCGCCGGGTTCAATTTCCAGGTCCTGTCTGTTTTGCCTAAGACAACGCGTTTCTTCTTCGAGTATCAGATAGATATCACTCTGGTCCTGTTTCAGCGCAAGAATATCTCCCTTTTGCATATGCTCAAGAATGGTTTTGAAACTGGCTTTTTCAGGCAGGCCATCATCCCACACGATGCAAAGTCGGCTTAATTTCGGACTTGCCGTGATCCGCGATTCTTTCTGGCTGCGTGCTATAGAGGAGAATACGTAGCCGTTAATACAAAACGGTTAAATATCGCGCAGTCCCTTCCAGCTATCTTCCGCTTTTACAAAAGCTATCCAAGCTTCCTTTCCGTTAGAAACAAATACCGTCAATCCATCTTCCCTGGGAATAAAGAATATTTTGGAGGCGGGACTATCTTCCCCGGATTTCGCAGAGCGTTGAATAGGGGAATGACCAAACCGTTTATGAATAGAATCCACTTTCTCTCGCTTGGATTTCAGGTTGGACGATTTAAAGTCCGTCGCGTGATGAAAGAAGCACTACTTATTAGTAAACAACCCGGTTTACGCACTATCAGCAAGCTACAGTTGAACGGCCTGATATTCCCAATCGCCTTAATCATGCATTTACTGTCGATAGCTTCAATCAAGTGTGGTGTGGCGATATTACCTATATTTGGGCTGGCCAACGATGGTGTTACCTTGCTGTTGTCATTGACCTATATAGTAGACGTGTTGTCGGTTGGGCTATATCTAAAAGCCCTGATGCGGTATTAGTGACCAAGGAGCCCAATATGGCAGTCGCTAATTTCGTCAACATCTGTGGCGCTATAGCATGACACAAAGCATGAGTCGCCGGGGTAATTGCGTGGACAATGCCCCTATGGAAAGGTTGTTTAGAAACCTAAAAACGGAGTGGGTGCCAGCAATCGGTTATCCGTCTTTCGCAGAAGCAACCAGAGATATAAGCAGTTACTTGATGGGTTATTACTATTGGGAAAGGCCTCACAGTCATAACGATGGCATTCCGCCTGCTAAAGCAGAAAATCAACCCAATATACTGTCCGGAATTAGTTGACCACTACAAGATGTAATATCTGAAACAATACACTCTGGAAGGGGGGAACAACTATTGAAAGGTGCACCGCAGCTTTCCGGGGAAAGCCGCTTTTATCTTTAACATTAACAAACGTTGTGCAAAGGTTTAAGCGGGAAGCGCTTTCGGTTTTTGAAAACGAGCATTCGTTGGAGTAATGCCATGCTTTTTTCCGTGTAAAGCCCTGCCAATTGGCTAGGGCTTTGTCAGCAGTATAAAGTGCGTCTCCCATGAGGAGATGTACTTTATTCTCTTAGTTTTCTATAAACAAACTATCGAAGGGTTGTCCTTGTGGGTTTTGTCTGCTGTAGATCGTCTTCAAAACACGTTCAGCATTTTTATCCCAAGCCCCATCAAATCCGAAGCCACTAAAGTGATTATACATGCCCAGTGCATGAGCAAACTCATGGGTTGCAACATCTTGTGGTGCAGATGCACTACATGTAATCTGCCCGTTATTGGCGCCGGCAATACTGTCTAAGTTCACCCATGTGAACTTATGGTTACGACCACTTGTGATCGCGGGATATTTTATGCCGTAGTCAGCCACAGAAATGATATGGGAAGACATGTTGAACGAATACGGTGCGACTGAAACAGTGCCTTGACTACAATAACCGCTACCAGCCGCATCGCCAATTGATGTACCTTGACTGAGGATTAACCCCCAGTCTGAATCTAAATGATCAAGATTGATTTCATTGGGATTGGAGATATCAATATCAACAACGCCCTTACGATCAAACATCTGATAGCCAACTAGCCCCTCGATGTAGTCCATTGTTTTAGTGAAACGCTGATCTTCCTTCTCGCGAAAATAAACAGGGATAAGTTGTCCTTCTACATATCGAGTTAATGCTGGGTGTTCCGGTACATCATGTCCATCTTCAAAGCAGTAAACACCTGAAAAACAACTATCTGTAGCGTAATACACTCCCCAAGCCTGACCTGAGCTATTTTGCTCACACAAATCACCTTCAGCCTGATTGGTGCATTTTACGGCGCGAGCAACTTGCTCATTGGTATAGCCTTTGCTCTTCCCTCCTTCGCTGTCACTGCCACCACATCCGGCGATAACTGCAAGCGACAAGGCTACAACTGTCAGTTTTGTTTTGTTTGTTTTCACTCAATTGCCATCCATTTTTCAAAAAGTTGGCGATTTTAGCCAGTTTTATTAGTTTAAGATATTGATAATAATCAATTAAAATATCTATATTTTCACGTTCTAAGAGTTTTTGGGATGAAAGATAATGTCAACGTTATCCAAACTGGCTCTGCAGCGGTTTTCGCTGATTGTTTTGTGCCATAAATTGCTGGATTTACTCAGAAAAGGGTGCATCCATCTCCTCTGTCTTGAGGCAGTCTACACTAGAGTTTTCGGCCGTTTAATTGCAGGAGAACACCATGATAAAGTCACGGTTCACCGAAACTCAGATCGTTGCCATTCTCAAACAGGCCGATGCGGGCATGAAAGTCGATGATATCTGCTCACTGGCAAAACTATTGGTTCAATAATTCAGGAAAAAACGCCGTTCGATACCGTCGAGTCTAAAGTGAAGGTACTGACAAACTGTCTCACTTTCGTCTCTTTGTTATGAGTGATGATGGTAAATTTTTGATATTGAGGTAAAGCTGGGTTTTCTACTCTTGCGGCCAACAGGCAGGTCTTTACCCCTTCGAGAGTGGTGCTCTCCGCCTCTCAAGTGAGGTGATTAAAAGCATCGGTGTTTGTTTCAATAGAATTTGATGCGTATCGCACGAGTGACATTTATTTGACTTCCGGTAAAGGCGACTTTTTGACATCGTAAATTTGCTACTACGCTGGAAACGCTTGTCTTAGTTGGACTCGATAGTTTCTGATACTTTTCAGATGATTATTTTACGCTAGCAATCAGATCTTATTGAGTATTTTCATACCAATAAGCGGTTAATATCATATTGCCAATTTTAAACTGATAATAATCAATGTTGGCTATGGACTTCATCACTACGTTCGTTTTGGCGACCACTTTTATTTTTATTGGGCGAAGGTTTGCCTATAAAGTTAGTCTTCTCGATCAGCCTGACGCACGAAAACACCACGAAGGAGCAATTCCTCTCGTTGGCGGCATCGCAATTTGCCTGACGCTCGTCTACTACCTCCACTTTAACAGTGAAATTCTCGAAAGTGCCCCTCTGTATATGTTGTGCATAACAGTCCTGACGCTTGTCGGTGCATTGGATGACAAGTATGACGTTAGTTATAAACTCCGAATGGCTATTCAATTGGGTTTGTCTGTTGCAATGATGCAGTATGCCGAATTGAAGCTGGAATCTCTTGGAAATCTTTTGGGGTTTGGTGACATCCACCTGGGTCCATTTTCCTATGTGGTGACCGTATTTGCCGTAGTCGGTGCTATAAATGCCTTTAACATGGTGGATGGTATCGATGGGCTTTTGGGTGGGCTTTCACTGGTAACATTCAGCACTCTGGGCTTTTTGCTGGTAATGGATGGCAATCACAATCTGGCATATTTCTGCGCAATTATCTCTGTCGCTATGATGCCGTACATTCTTATGAATTTAGGGGTAATGGGGCGCAGGCGTAAAGTCTTTATGGGGGATGCTGGCAGTATGTTGATAGGGTTCAGCGTTATATGGTTTATCCTCTCAGCCAGCCAGGGTGAGGGGGCGACTTTCATCAACCCTGTCACCGCACTTTGGCTTATTGCTGTCCCTTTAATGGATATGGCAACCATCATGATTCGCAGGATTCGCAAAGGGCACTCACCATTTAAGCCGGATCGTGAGCACTTGCATCACATATTCCAGCGGTTGGGGATGACGAGAAGTCAAACCCTTGCGACTATATGCTTAATTGCCCTGGCGTTTGCCGGCGTGGGTATCTTGGGTGAGTACATGATGGTTCCTGAAGTTATTATGTTTTCACTGTTTATGTGCAGTTTTGCCATCTATTTTTCCTTGGTGAATTTCGCCGGTAAGCGCACAAGCGACGAGAGCATTGCTGTCTAAGCTTGTTTGGTTCGCAAACGCAAGAGCTTTTGGGTTTGACCGGAAGCTCTTGTTTATTTTAACAAGTGCAGGATTTTTTCATTGCTTTCGAATGTCTCTAAATATCTTTGTTTGCTGGTCTTAGTCGGAATGACAGGTTGTACTGTGCTCGCCTTGCCAGAATTGTCTGGTCCAGCCATACCGGTTCAAAACGGGGAGGGGCAACCAGCCGGTTCGGTGGTACACCAGAAGTAACGCCTCCTTTCATGGACTACGGGTTTTCTGCCATTGACAACAATTTCGAATTTATCCTTACAATGACTCACCACTCACCACTCACCACTCACCACTCACCACTCACCACTCACCACTCACCACTCACCACTCACCACTCACCACTCACCACTCGCCACTCGCCCCTTTTCCCGCTATCATCCCCATCCCAATCCACAGTCTGAATAACCTTTAGTACCATGAGAATTGCCTTAGGCGTTGAATATAACGGCGCAAATTACTACGGCTGGCAGCGCCAGCAGGAAGTCCCGAGTGTCCAGGCCAAGCTGGAAAAAGCACTGTCAAAAGTGGCGGCTCAGCCAATCGAAGTACAGTGTGCAGGGCGCACGGATGCCGGAGTTCATGGTACAGGGCAGGTAGTGCACTTTGATGTGGATGTTAACCGTTCATTGAGCGCGTGGACGATGGGGGCCAACACCAATATGCCGGGGGATATCGCTGTGCGCTGGGCCAAGGAAGTCCCTGATGACTTCCACGCACGTTTTAGCGCCACCGCCCGCCGTTACCGCTATATCATTTTCAACCATAACCTGCGTCCGGGCATCATGAGCCAGGGGGTCAGTCACTACCATGGAGAGCTGGATGAAACGCGTATGCATCAAGCCGGTCAGTTCCTGCTTGGTGAGAACGACTTCACCTCATTCCGCGCCGTGCAATGCCAGTCAAAAAGCCCGTGGCGAAATGTCATGCACCTGAAAGTGACCCGACATGGGCATTATGTCATTGTCGACATCAAGGCAAATGCGTTCGTTCACCATATGGTACGCAATATTGTCGGCAGCCTGATAGTAGTAGGCAAGGGCGAGCAGGAGCCCGAGTGGATTAAGTGGCTGTTGGCGGCAAAAGACAGAAAGCTGGCGGCAGCCACCGCAAAGCCGGGAGGCTTGTACCTGGTGGATGTTGATTACCCGGAAATGTTTGAGCTGCCGGTGGTACCGATTGGCCCACTGTTCTTGCCGGATTAAGCCTCACTTCAGATTAATTGGCGTGATGAATGCGTCGGGGTTAAAACACAGTTACAAATTGGCAGGAAAAGGGCGATGAAAGCCAGATTTTTTCCTGCCATTTTTTGTTATATTTCTGCAAGTTTGGGTAGGGAATGTCCGAAAAGGGTAAATATTGAGCACATTTCCAATAGGTACAACCAGTTTTTTATCCCAAGCTGGCACAGTTTGTGTTTTAATCACGGACTGCATATTCCAAGGAATTTTGGCTTCAGCCCCCTTTGCGACTCACGCTTTTCTCCGGGCTGGGGTATCAACTAAAAAGGTCATCCATGAGCTGGCTTGAAAAGATTCTTACTAAAAGCAACATCGTAACATCTCGAAAAGCGTCTATCCCAGAAGGGGTTTGGACCAAATGTACAGCCTGTGACCAGGTGCTGTACCACAAAGAGCTAGAGCGCAACCTCGAAGTGTGCCCTAAGTGTGACCATCACATGCGCATGAAGGCACGCCGTCGCCTGGAAACCTTCCTTGATGAAGGTGAGCGTATTGAGCTGGCGTCGGAGCTGGAGCCTAAAGATATTCTTAAGTTCCGTGACTCCAAAAAGTATAAAGACCGTATTCATACAGCCCAAAAGAGCAGTGGCGAGAAAGATGCCCTTATTGTCATGAAAGGCACCCTGCTGGGTATGCCGGTAGTGGCATGCTCATTTGAGTTTGCGTTTATGGGCGGCTCTATGGGCTCAGTGGTCGGTGCCCGTTTTGTTAAGGCTGTTGAACAGGCAATGGAAGACGAGTGTGCACTGGTATGCTTTTCTGCCAGTGGCGGCGCCCGTATGCAGGAAGCCTTGCAGTCTCTGATGCAGATGGCAAAAACCAGTGCTGCGCTTGAGCGCCTGTCACAAAAGGGTCTGCCATTTATTTCTGTTCTGACTGACCCAACGATGGGCGGTGTATCAGCAAGTCTTGCCATGCTGGGTGATATCAATATCGCAGAGCCAAAGGCACTTATCGGGTTTGCCGGCCAGCGCGTAATCGAACAAACAGTACGTGAAAAACTTCCTGAAGGTTTCCAGCGTTCTGAGTTCTTGCTCGATCATGGTGCTATCGATATGATCGTAGACCGTCGCGAGATGCGTCAGCGAGTCGGTGCCATTATTGCCAAGCTGACCGGGCAGCCATCACCTCTGGTGGTACCGGTTGAACGTCCGTTTGAGGAAGAGGCACCGGAAGACAGCGGCGAAGAGCAAGAAGCTCAACAAGATAACGCTTAAGTATTCCCTGATTTTACAGCCCGGTCCCTACCGGGCTGTTTTGGCTTAGGATGCCGTAAATGCCTCAGAAACAATCTAGTTCCGTGTTGGAAAACAACACCTGTGCGTCTGCAAAACCTACCGCAGCCTCTTCATTGCAAACCTGGCTCCAATACCTTGAACACCTCCACACCAGCGCCATTGATCTCGGTCTTGACCGGGTAAAAGCCGTAGGTGTGAATGCCGGGCTTCTCAATCCCGCACCTAAAGTCATCACTGTTGCCGGCACCAATGGCAAGGGGTCAACCTGTGCGATGCTGGAAGCCATATTAATGGATGCCGGCTACTGCGTGGGCGTTTACAGCTCTCCTCATCTGGTCCGGTACAATGAACGTGTTCGTATTAACGGGAAAGAGCTGGAAGATGCTGACCATGCGGGCGCATTCAATGAAGTGGAAGCTGCCCGTGGCGCTATCAGCCTCAGCCTTTTCGAGTTTGGTACGCTGGCAGCGTTGTCCCTGTTTAAGAGCAACAATGTTGATGTGGTGATCCTGGAAGTCGGGCTCGGCGGTCGCCTGGATGCCACCAATATTGTGGATTCGGATGTCGCTGTGATCACCAGCCTTGCCGTGGACCACGTTGACTGGCTTGGTGATGACATCGAAAAAATCGGTTTTGAAAAGGCCGGTATATTCCGCTCCGGGCGTCCTGCCGTTTGCGGGCAACCCACACCACCTGCCAGCGTTGCTGCCCACGCCGATGATATTGGTGCAGAGCTTTACCAGGTTGGCTACCAGTTCACCTATGAGCAGGAGGGGGAGCACTGGGACTGGCACTCCGGCACGTTCGACTTGCCAAACCTCCCTGTACCCAGCCTTCCGCTTCCCAACGCTGCAACAGCGGTGATGGTCTTAGGTTTGGTCGGCCTGGATATCAGCGACGAAAACATTGTCCGTGGGCTGAAAAACGTCCGCCTGGCAGGCCGGATGGAAAAGGTGTCAGAAAAGCCGGAAGTGATCCTGGATGTGGCACACAACCCGCATTCTGCGGCTTACCTTGCTGAGCAGCTTCGCCGTCGCGTGAATGGATCCGGTAAACAAAACGTTCATGCCGTTATTGCCATGCTGCATGACAAGGATATCGGTGGAACCATCAAAGCCCTCAAGCCGGTGGTCGACAGTTGGTACCCGGCATCACTTGTTGGTCCCCGGGCTGCAAATGCCTCCGAACTGGCTGGCTTCCTTCCTGAAGGAACGGCGTCATTTGACACACCGGAAGCGGCATTTGATGCGGCTGTGTCTCAAGCCGGTGAGGCTGACATAGTAATTGTATGTGGCTCGTTTTACACTGTTGGCCAAGTATCAAATTACCTGAAAGTACAGAAAAACCGTGGCGAGTAAATTTCAGAAAAGATTGACCGGTACTATTGTGCTGGTCACCCTTGGCGTGATTATTTTGCCGGATCTGTTTGACGGCCAGAAGCAGCATGTGGAGGAGGCGTTTGACAGCATTCCTTTGCAAGAGCCTGTGGACGATAAACTGACAGGCACGGAAATACTTGCGCCCAGGGAAGTGGAAGTGAATTTGCCGGAAGATCCGGTTTCAGTGACGGTTGGGGAGCCGGAAAACACAGAAACCTTTACGGTGACGGCGACAGATGAAGCGCAGCAGGCTGAGCCGGATGAAGGTTCACAGGCGTCTTCCGCTGGCGCATGGATCATTCAGTTGGGCGTATTCCGCAACCATGACAACGCTGTAAACCTGGCTGACCGACTCAGGGACAAAGGCTACCGTGCCCAGGTTATTCCCAACCATGCTCAGGCCGGCAAATTGACCCGAGTTATTGTCGGCCCTGACGTGTCCAAAGACAAGTTGGAAGGCATGACAGGCAAACTGGAATCCCTGACTGGGCTGAAAGGCCAATTGCTCAAATTTAACCCGATAAACCCATAAGAAAACGTTTGCGTCGCGTATTTTTCTGATAGAATGCGCGCGCAGTGACCCGGAAAGACAATAAGAATGAATTGGATCGACTATGTGATCATCGGCATTATCAGCTGCTCTGCGTTGATTAGCCTGATCCGTGGATTTGTAAAAGAAGCGCTCTCTCTCGTTATCTGGTTTGCCGCATTTTTTATCGCCAGCAACTTCTATCCGCAACTTGCTGTGTACTTCACTAATATCAAAGATGAAGTTATCCGAAATGGCAGTGCGATAGCGGCGCTGTTTGTTGCCACCCTCATTGTGGGTGCGGTGGTGAACTACGTGATAGGCCAGTTGGTACAAAAAACCGGCCTGTCAGGTACTGACCGCATGTTGGGTATTGTATTCGGTGCAATAAGAGGCGTTCTGATCGTCGCCGCACTGCTCTTTTTCATGGATTCCTTCACCAGCCTGTCGAATGAAAGCTGGTGGAAGTCATCAGAGCTGATTCCAAGCTTTGGTGTGATTATCGAGTGGTTCTTCAAATACCTTGAGAGCAACTCCAGCTTTATACCCGGCATCACATGATGCCGGTTTAACCGGTGCAACAAGGAACATCAGACATGTGTGGTATTGTGGGAATTGTGGGGGATACCCCGGTCAATCAGGCAATTTATGATGCGTTGACAGTATTGCAGCACAGGGGACAGGATGCTGCGGGTATCGTAACGATAGACAACAACCGGTTCAGGCTGCGTAAGGCGAACGGTCTGGTCAAGGATGTATTTGAGCTCAAGCACATGCAACGTTTGCAAGGTACGGTCGGAATAGGGCACGCTCGCTACCCGACAGCCGGCAGCTCCAGTGCCTCTGAAGCCCAGCCGTTTTATGTGAACTCCCCTTACGGCATTACATTGGCCCACAACGGTAACCTGACCAACGCCAATGACCTGAGAGAGTCACTGTTTGAACAGGACAAGCGCCACCTCAATACCACCTCTGACTCCGAAGTCCTTCTTAATATCCTCGCCCACCAAATTGACAAAGCCGTTTCCCACCCCCTGACTGAAACCGATGTGTTTAATGCCGTGACGGCATTGCACAAGCAGGTGCGTGGTGGCTACGCCGCAGTAGCAATGATTATCGGGCACGGCCTGGTTGCATTCCGCGACCCCCACGGTATCCGCCCGCTTTGTCTGGGTAAGCGCGAAATTAACGGCAGGACGGAATACATGGTTGCATCCGAGTCTGTTGCACTGGATGCGGTAGGCTTTGATTTCGTCCGTGACATCACGCCGGGTGAAGCGGTGTACATTACTTTTGACGGTCAGCTCTTCACGCACCAGTGTGCTGAAAACCCGAAACTGAACCCGTGTATTTTTGAATTCGTCTATTTTGCACGCCCGGATTCCTTTATCGACAAGATTTCTGTCTACGGTGCCCGTGTCCGTATGGGCCAGAAGCTGGGTGAAAAAATTAAGCGGGAGTGGGATGACCTGGATATCGATGTTGTTATCCCTATCCCGGAAACATCCTGTGATATCGCCCTGCAAATTGCCCAGGTACTGGACAAGCCATACCGGCAGGGATATGTGAAAAACCGTTATGTAGGCCGGACATTTATCATGCCGGGCCAGCAACAGCGCAAGAAATCAGTGCGTCGTAAGCTCAACGCCATTCGTTCCGAGTTTAAGGATAAATCTGTACTGCTGGTTGATGACTCCATTGTTCGAGGTACAACCTCCGAACAGATCATCGAAATGGCACGTGAAGCCGGTGCCCGCAAGGTGTACATGGCATCAGCCGCACCGGAAATCCGTTTCCCCAATGTCTATGGTATCGACATGCCAAGCGCCAATGAGCTGATTGCTCATGGTCGTGAAGTGCATGAAATTGGCGAGATGATCAAAGCTGACGGCCTTATCTTCCAGAGCATCAGCGACCTGGTTGAAGCGGTAGGTGAGGGCAACCCGGATATCCAACAGTTCGAAACCTCGGTATTCAGTGGCGAATATGTCACTGGTGATATCGACCAGAGCTACCTCGACTATCTGGCTGCACTGCGCAGTGACGATGCGAAGACGGTCAGGGAGAAGCAACAGGAATTGGCAAACCTCGAGATTTATAACGAGAGCTGAGTTTTCTTCCGGTTGCATGAATGTCAAAAAAAGGCGCATTAATTTGCGTCTTTTTTGTTATTTGGCATGGACTAGCTTTGTTCTCATTTTTGAGTGAGGTAAAATATCCAGTTAGCTAAATCAACAATTCATGCGCATTATTGCCTTTGGGGGTGTGACCCAAGGGCGGTAGCGTGTCTAAAACTTGGGTTTAATTCATGAAAATATTGGTTACAGGTGGTGCAGGCTTTATAGGGTCCGCAGTTGTTCGTCATATTATTGGAAACACTCAAGACAGCGTTGTGAACCTCGATAAACTGACTTATGCGGGTAACCTAGAGTCTTTAGCTGTGGTGTCTGATAACCCTCGATATGTGTTCGAACAGGTAGATATCTGTAACCGGGCAGAAGTTGATAGAGTATTTTCAACATACAATCCCGATGCCGTCATGCACCTCGCTGCGGAGAGCCATGTTGACCGCTCCATTGATGGCCCAGGCGCTTTTATTGAAACCAATGTCATGGGCACTTACGTCCTGTTGGAAGCCGCACGCCACTATTGGAATACTTTGGACGGTAATAAGAAAGCTGCTTTCCGTTTCCATCATATCTCGACTGATGAAGTTTATGGTGACCTGGAAGGGACAATGGATTTGTTTACGGAAGACACCCCTTACGAGCCATCGAGCCCTTACTCGGCGTCAAAAGCCTCCAGTGACCACTTGGTTCGAGCCTGGTTGCGCACTTATGGCTTGCCAACAATCGTTACCAACTGTTCGAACAATTACGGCCCGTACCACTTCCCCGAGAAGCTCATTCCCTTAATGGTACTCAATGCCCTGGAAGGTAAGCCGCTGCCAGTTTATGGCGATGGCATGCAGATTCGTGACTGGTTGTTTGTTGAAGACCACGCCCGCGCGCTGTACAAAGTTGTCACCGAAGGTGTGGTAGGCGAAACCTACAACATTGGTGGCCACAATGAAAAATCGAATATTGAGGTGGTGCAAACCATCTGTGACCTGCTCGAAGAATTCCGCCCGAACAAGCCTGAAGGTATCGAAAAATACCAAGATTTGATTACCTACGTCAAAGACCGCCCTGGTCACGATGTTCGCTACGCAATTGATGCCTCAAAAATCGAGCGTGAATTGGGCTGGAAGCCAGAAGAAAGCTTTGAATCGGGTATTCGCAAAACCGTGGAATGGTACCTGAACAACCAAGCATGGTGGTCTCGCGTTCTCGACGGCTCATATTCCCGTGAGCGCCTCGGCTCAAACTAATAATTCTCTTTATCCGTCTCTTTTTCCTTTGCTCTAGGCTCTTCCTAGGGTCTAGGACCCTGTTACCTAGGACCTTATATCAATGAAAGGCATCATTCTCGCGGGCGGCTCAGGCACGCGCCTTTATCCTATTACGCGCGGTGTATCGAAGCAGTTGCTTCCCATCTATGACAAACCGATGATTTATTACCCGCTGTCAACCCTGATGTTGGCGGGTATTCGAGATATCCTCATCATTACCACCCCAGAAGACAATGAGAGTTTTAAGCGTCTGCTGGGAGATGGCAGCAATTTTGGTATCCACCTCGAGTATGCAGTACAACCGAGCCCGGATGGACTGGCACAAGCCTTTATCATTGGTGAAGACTTCATCGGTGACGACAGAGTTTGTTTGGTGTTGGGCGACAACATTTTCTATGGACAGTCGTTCAGTGAAACATTAAGAAACGCTGCCGCCCGAGAAACCGGCGCCACGGTGTTTGGCTACCAGGTCAAAGACCCGGAACGCTTTGGTGTGGTGGAGTTTGACGAAAACATGCGCGCACTCTCCATCGAAGAAAAGCCGGCGCAACCTAAGTCGAACTATGCCGTCACCGGATTGTATTTCTACGATAACCGTGTAGTGGGCCTTGCCAAAGACGTTAAGCCTTCATCCCGTGGTGAGCTTGAAATCACGACCCTGAACGAAATGTACCTCAATGACGGCTCACTCAATGTTGAACTGTTAGGACGTGGGTTTGCCTGGTTAGATACCGGTACCCATGAAAGTCTGCATGAAGCGTCATCTTTTGTTCAAACTATTGAGCATGTTCAAGGGTTGAAAGTTGCGTGTTTGGAGGAAATCGCATTGCGTAACGGTTGGCTAAGCGCTGATCAAATTGAAAGAATAGCGGAAGATATGAATAAAAATGAGTATGGTCGATATCTTAATAACCTAATAGCCAAGAAATAACAATTACTTAAATGAGGGTGATATGATACTAGTTACTGGGGCCAATGGTTTACTAGCAAACGAAATAAAGAAATTATCGGGTGGGTTAAACATAACTTTTGTTGCTAAGGATGAATTTGACATAACATCAAAGACGGATATTGAAAAATATCTTGAAAATAACAAAGAAATTAATGCAATAATAAACTGTGCAGCAGGTGCTGATGCTGAATATATGGAAGTTAATCCGGACTGGGGTTATGAAATTACAGTAAAAGGTCCGGCATATTTAGCAGAGGCGTCGAAGAAGTATAAATTAAAACTCATTCATATATCGACCGATTATGTGTTTGATGGGATGAAAAATACCCCTTACACAGAAAATGACTCTACAAACGGTTTATCTCATTATGGAAGATTAAAAGCTCTAGGAGAAGAAGAAGTTCTTAGGCGTGCAGAAACATGTGCAATTATTAGGACTGCATGGCTTTTCTCTGAACAAAAAAGGGATTTCATAGGCGCGATGGAGAGAATTGCTTCGGAAAAAGGCCAAGTTAATGTTGTTATTGACCAGGTCGGTTCACCAACATATGCACCAGATTTAGCGAAAGTGCTATTAAAAGTTGCTGAGGAGTTGCGTATTGGTGAAAAGGAAATATTCCACTTTAGCAACGATGGTGTTTGTAGTTGGTATGACATTGCCTGCTTTATAATGAAAGGATTAGAGCTAAAATGCAAGGTTGAACCGATTTTGAGTCATGAGTTTAAAACCAAAGCAAAAAGGCCCCATTATTCAGTCTTAAGCAAAAAGAAAATCAAAAATAGATTCAAATTGGAAATTAGGCACTATGGGGATGCGCTAACTGAATGTTTAGAAAACATTAAGTCACAAGGTTGATGTTTGATGCTTTCAAAATCAGATCTTCATAAAATAATTGAAATATTACTTCCAAACAAAAAAAACAAAATTTTTGAAAGATATGGATATAGCGAGAATGAACTAAATGAAAATAGTAAAGTTATCGAGCGAAGTAGTGAAAATATTGAGATAGAAATAAATAAAGTAGTATGGTTTCTTCCTGCAATAAATAATTGTAGTGCAGGTGGAATTGTTACCATACTTAAAATTGCCCAATTCTTAAGCAGAGAGTGTGGGGCAGAGAATGTCTTTTTATTCGAAAAAAGTGTAAATCCAAGACATCTTGAATTTATTAGGTTGTCGTACCCGGATATTAGTTTTAGTGTACTGTGTGGAGTCGGATTAGATAGAATTCCTGACGCATGCGTAGGTATTTGTACATTTTGGACTACTGCATACTCTTTACTGAAATATAATAGATGTAGAAAGAAGTTCTATCTATTACAGGATGATGAGAGAAGTTTTTATGCTAAAGGTAGTTTATATAGCTTAGTTGAATCCACATATAAATTTGGATTTACAGGGATAACCAACTCATCAGCCATTCAACAAAATTACAAAAATATATCTGGGAAAAATTGTTTTGTATATAGACCCGGGATTGATGAAGATTTATTAAATATAAGTACAGATACAAGGCCAAAAGGAAAGATAAATGTTCTTGTGTATAGTAGGCCTAGTCATAAAAGAAACTGTTTTGAATCAATCATCGTTGGATTAAAAAATGTGTCCAACGTAGTTGGTAGCGACTATGTATTCCATCTTGTCGGTGAGGGTATATCAAAGAAGCAGTTTGGTTTAAATCAACAGTTCGTGATTTATGGTAATGTAGGAGATAAAAAAAAGCTAAAAAAGCTGTACTCCATTTGTTCGTTTGGAGTTAGTTTTATAACATCGCCTACATATTCATATCATCAACTTGATATTATTACATCTGGGATATCTTTGGTTTCTAATTATGATTGCGAGCTTCGAAAATATTTTGATGACGAATGTGTATATTATATTGGTACATCCCCGAGTGAAATTGAAATTGAACTACCCAAAATTTTGATTGACATTGAAGGTTCCCAAGAAAAAATACAAAAATCGCTAAAAATTATAAGTGAATTTAGTTGGGAACAATGTGGAAAAGATATCTGTAACATCCTGAGGAATAAATAGTATGTTTAAATCTGTAGTTGATTTTCCTGGGCTATTAATCTTTGAACCAAAAATATTTGAAGACAGTAGAGGTTATTTTTTCGAGAGTTTTAATAAGAAAATATTTGAGCGCTCAGGAATAAGTTTTGATGTTATTCAGGAAAATCAATCTAGGTCTAGTTATGGAACGATTCGAGGACTTCATTATCAAGGAGGGGCAAACCCGCAAGCTAAATTCGTGAGAGCTGTATGTGGCGATATTCTTGATGTAGTGGTAGATTTGCGTGTCAACTCTCCCTCATTTGGTAAGTGTTTTTCCATTCGCCTGACAGAAAATAACAAAAAGGGCTTATACATTCCACGCGGTTTCGCTCACGGGTTTTCCGTTCTTTCGGAGATGGCAGAGGTGGTTTATCTATGTGATGCGCCATACGATTCTTCAAATGAGGGAGGTCTTAGATTCGATGATAAGGAGCTTGCAATTGATTGGCACGTGAGTTTATCTACTGCAAAGGTCTCAGATAAGGATTTGAAACAACCATCTTTTTCTTCATATAAAGCTAAAATTAAGGCTAAACAATGAAAAGACTGGCTATTTTTGCTCACTATGACAGAGATAATATAGTTGATGCGCATGTTTTATTTTATTTGAAATCTCTTAGTGATTTTGTAGATAAGTTGGTATTTGTAAGTGTCAGTAAACTAGAAAATCTCGAAATTTTAGATGGTATAGTTGATCATGTAGTTCTGCGCGAAAACGTTGGATATGATTTTATGAGTTGGCAGCAAGGAATTGAGTCACAATCAGATATTAATGACTATGATGAATTAATACTTTGTAACGACAGTTGCTATGGCCCACTTCGTAGTTTTGAAAATATTTTCGCCGAAATGTCTCATAAAGATACTGATGTTTGGGGAATAACAGATAGTGTTCAAATAAGTTATCATCTACAAAGTTATTTTCTGGTGTTTAAAAGAAATGTATTTCTATCTGCTTGTTTCAAAGATTTCATAAAAGGAATAAAACAAGAAATAAATAAATTTGAAGTTGTAGAAAAATATGAGGTTGGTTTGACAAAATGTTTACTCGATGCAGGATATAAAGTAGGTAGTTTAATAAGCTATAAAGATGTAATTTCCAAATTAAATAGGGCTGAAATATATAAAGACAAAATAAGAAGAATGTTTCTTCTAGTAAAGGAAAAGATCACACATAAAAAGGGTGCAAAAGAAAAAATTTATGCCATCCTTGAATTAATGGGAACCTACTCGAATAGGTTGGTTGATTTTTCTTTATCGAGTAATTCAAATGTAAAATTTGTGGCGTGGAAAGAATTGATTTTCAGTGGTGATCCTTTCATTAAAGTGATGTTACTTCGTGATAATCCATCTAATTTACCTGATATTCATAATTGGTCTAACGAAATAAAAAAAATATCCGACTATGATGTGAATTTAATCAGTAGGCATTTATCTCGAGTGAAAAATGATTAATTTAACAATAAAGTTTATGAAGCTTTTTGATAAAAAGCTGACTCTGGATTTTTTAGTAATAATATTTGGTTCGATAGTTTCAGGTATGCTTGAGTTGTTTGGTATAATGCTTATTCTACCATTTGTGCAAGTTGCTATTGACCCTGTTTCTGCCATAGATAATAGTAAGAGTATTTCCATTCTGTATAATCTTTTGGAGTTAACATCACCCTCCACAATGATTTATGTTGTAGGTTTTTTATGCGGTGCGAGTTTCATACTGAAAGATATTTATATGCTAGTATTTCAGCATTACCAATTTAGTTTAGTTACGAGGTGGCGAAATGAATTATCAGAGAAATTCATGATGGCCTATCTTAATTTGAATTATCGTTATCATTTAAGGCAAGCTTCGACGGCTATAATAAATACACTAACATCGACTGTTGCTGCAGCTGTAAACGGGTTTTTATTGCAAGTCCTATTTGTTGTCTCTTATAGCATTGTAGGAGTATTTTTGATTCTGTATTTACTCTCAAGTTTTCCCGAAGCAACTATTGCCACTAGTATTTCTGTCTTGTTATTAATTGTAATGCAACTTAAGATATTAAAAAGTGCAAATGAAAAAGTATCGAGAGAAAGTGTTTCAGTAAAAGAAGAAAATTTAGGTAACCTAAAACAATCAATAGAAGCAATTAAAGAAACTAAGATGTTTCTTAGAGAATCATTTTTTTTAGATCTGTTTAAATACTCAAATCGACGAGTTACTGAAAATGAGAGACGTTCTAATCTTATCCAATTTATACCGTTATATTTAACTGAGATAATTATAATTCTTGGATTAATAGTGATGGTGTGTACCTCTGTATATTTTAGTGAAGGGGAAAGAAACCATTTTGCCGGGTTGGCCATATTGGTAGCAATTGCATTTAGATTAACCCCTGTAATAAATCGAATATTGACCTCATATTCGCAAGTTCGAGTTTCAATGGAATCAGTAAAAGTCCTTTTAAGAGAGTTCGGTGAGATCTCTAATCAACAGGATATTTGTGTAGAAAACATAAAAGATGGGTCTTTTTTTAATAAGAGCTTATCACTTCAGAATGTATATTTTGCTTATAACAAAGTAGATGTGTTGCTAGATATAAACATCAAAATTAACAAAGGGGAGTTTGTTGGCATTGTCGGTCACTCAGGTTCAGGTAAAACAACTATAGTTGATATATTAATGGGTTTGTTAAAACCAAGAAAAGGTAACGTGCTCATTGATGGTAAAGTAGCATCTGAAAATGATATTCGGTCATTACGCAATCGTATAGGATATGTCCCCCAAAACCCATTTATAGGTGACTTGTCAGTAAAGCAGAATATTGCGTATGGCAATAAAAATGAGAGTATATGCGAGGATCGGGTTCGCGAAGTATTGAGATTGGTTGGGCTTTTTGAGTTTTTCGACGCTAAACCCGAAAAACTTGATTTTAGGCTTGGAGAAGCTGGTAAAAATTTGTCCGGAGGTCAAAAGCAAAGAATTGCAATAGCTCGTGCATTATATTCATCTCCCGAAATTATCGTGTTAGATGAAGCTACTTCTGCTCTTGACGTCTCTAGCGAGAATGAAATTTCTCGCGCAATTAATAGATTGAAAGGTAAAACAACAATAATTGCGATTGCGCATCGTCTATCAACCATTCGGAATTCTGATAGAATAGTTTTGGTCAATTGGGGGGAGATTGAGGATACTGGATCATTTGAGTCGCTTGTTGAAAAAAATATGAACTTTGCAAATCTGGTTAACCTTTCAAAACTTTAATGGATAATCCTAAGATTAAAAAATACAATCATGAAGAATACTAATCCTAAAATATCTGTCGTTATGTCGGTCTATAACGGCGAAAAGCATGTAGCAGAAACTATTGAGTCAATATTAAGTCAAGATTTTACTGAATTTGAATTTATTATAATAAATGATTGTTCAACTGATTCTTCTTTAGAAATATTAAATTCCTACGCTGAGAGAGACAAAAGAGTCAAGATAATAAACAATATTGTCAATAAAAAACTTCCGGCTAGTCTTAACATTGGTATAAAGGCTTCAAGAGGGATATACATAGCAAGAATAGACGCGGATGACATTTGTCTACCGCATAGACTCAGGACTCAGTTTGAGTTCATGGAGAGTCATTCAGAGCTATCATTTATTGGTTCTTTAGTTCAGTGTTTTTATGATGAAAGCAATGTAGGTAGTGCTTATGCTACTACATCAGCTATGGAAGAAATACATTTTAATTTTATAGATCCATCGCATAGCACAGAGCTCACGACTAAACTAATAACAGAACAAACGTATAAAACAACAAGAATTTGTCACAGTTCTCTTTTTGGAAGGACTGAAGCTTTTAAACAAATCCTGTACCGGGAAGATGTGTTTGCTGAAGATTGGGATCTTTACAATAGAGCGATTAACCGAGGCTTATTGATATCAAAAGTCCCTGAGGTATTGGTAAGATATAGAATAGTGAACACAGGAATGTGCGGACAGTTCAATGAGCAAAGCAAGCAAGATATCCGTCAAAAAATAGCGAAACTTAATAATGGTATTTTAAAGGATTGCTTATTAAGTGGTAGTTTTAAAAATGCCTCTAAGTTTTTTTGGTATCATTATTGTAGGTTTTATCTCGCTACTTTTGTTCTTTTTTTAAGAAAAAGCTTTGGAGTTGTAGTAATGAAGCCTTTATTTAGGCTTATGAAATGGATTTATCATTTCCTATCACCTAATTCTTTAAGGTATTTATATAAGGTACTATCTAGACTTAACAAGTATAGGATTTTTCATAAAATACCGGTGTTTAATAGGGTCCTTTCCGTATCAATGTCTGTATTAACAAATAATAAGAATGTTAACTCTGCAGCTTCTGAAGATGTCTCACCTGAAAAACACATAAACATCGGTGTTTGGACTATTGAGCGCAAGTGGGCAATGGGTGGTTTAAATACAATATTGAAGATGATACCAACGATATTGTCTCGAAATGAACGTGTAAGAATCATTAACTACGGCCTACATTCAGAAGATTTAAAAAAAGATTTTCTATTATTTATTAAAGAAAATTTCGATTTGAAAGATAGGAATATATCTGAACTTATAGAAATTATTAGTGCTTCTACCTATAGGAATTGCAAAACAAAATTTAACAAATCCGATCGATTCATAGCAGGATTTTGGGAACCAGCTGAGGATTTTATAAAATTTAGAGAACTATTTCATTTTGAAAATGAAGAATTCGTATACATGATCCAAGACTATGAACCAAGTATGTTATATAGATGGGGGAGTGAGTTTGTTAGATGTAAAGCAACTCTCGAAGACAAGGGATATTATCCAATTTTTAATAACTCAGTTTTTGTTTCTGGGTATATGAAATCATTGGGTATTATTGATGATTGGAACGACGAACAAATACTGCGCGGTGAACCATGTGCTACGCAGCCATTACCTGCATGTAAAATGAATGCAAATGATATTAAGCTTGTATTTTATTCTCGGCCTACTGTTGATAAAAATATATATGAAATAAAAATAGAAGCATTGAAATTGTTTATCGACTATATAGTAGACCACAAAACGGATAAATTAAACGGATTGGAAATTGTAGGTATAGGTGAGAGTGCGGAAGATGTAGTACATCGTGGAGTCACAATTAAAAACCATGGAAAGGTAGACTATCGCGATTATGTGTCATTTTTAAAAAGATTCAATGTGGGTATGTCATGCATAATCTCACCCGCTTTTGCATATCCCTGTATTGAGTTTCCGCGAGCTGGAATAGTAACTGTTGTAAATAAATTTGAAAATAGAGATTTGTCAATTTTTTCATCTAATATTGTTAGTTGTGATAGTAATGCTCGGTCCATGTTTAATAGTCTTGTAGAGGCTTCAGAGAAAATCGGAAATACAAAGCAACGCTATGAACAAGCCAACTTTGTTTTACCTGGAGTATCAATAGAAATTGCGACTCAAACAATGCTTGAGGTATTACAGGTATAATATGAAAAACTTCCGGAAGATATTGGATGTTCACTTGAAACAATTTCCATTTAATATGGAAATGTTGGATGGTAATCATTCTGCATATGGAATGTCTTTGGTTATTGAAAAGGAGTTTGAGCGAGAGTTTCCTAACATTACGCAGAGAGTCCTAAATCTATCTAAATTTTATTGTCATACTGAAGGCCTACCAAAAGAAGAAATGATAGATTTCTTTGTGATTTGGGGCGTGTCTCCCAATGATGATAATGCTTCGACGATACTCGGATATGCAGTTGAGTTCAGAAAACCAGTGTTAATAATTGAGGATGGTTTTTTAAGATCTTTCTTTCCAATGAGTTTTGGCGAGGTTTCAGCATCTATACGGTTAGATACCAAAGGGTGCTATTATGATGCCAGTTTTGATTCTTCAATATTAAACCTTTTGAACGATGATTGTTTTGTATTGAGTAATGCTGAGATTGACGAATGCAGTAATCAAATTAAAAAAATCATCGACAATAGCATCACAAAATATTTTTCTCCGATTAAACCTGATTTGAAAGACAAAAATATTGAACGAGTGTTAGTGATCGACCAAGTGTTCGGTGATATGTCTATTATGTTGGGAGGTGCTGATGATAAAGATTTTGAGAAAATGTTGCATGATGCTATTTCTGAAAATCCGAATAAGGAAATTGTTGTAAAATTGCATCCTGAATCAATACTAGGTATACGTAAAGGACATTATACGTTAGAAATGCTTTCTTCTTTAAATATTACTGCAATTACTGATAATATCAATTCTATTGAACTTCTTAAGCAAGTGGACACAGTGTATTGTGTAACGACGCAAATGGGATTTGAAGCTTTGATGTGCGGTAAAGAGGTAATTGTTTATGGTAAGCCATTTTATGCTGGCTGGGGATTAACGAAAGATAGAAGTAATATCCCTCAGCGTAATAGAGTTCGAACATTAGAAGAGCTTTTTTATGCGGCCTATCATTATCAAGTTGTTTATTTTAACCCCAAAAAATCACAAGTGACAAATTTGGAAGACGTACTGGACTATTTTGTGAAAACATCTACAGATGTAGAGTATATAAATGGTTTAAAGTTAAAGCGATTCGACTTGAGACTTAGGCATCTTGAGAAAAAAATTCTTGAAATAGAGTCGCT
The DNA here is from genome assembly GCF_036825535.1 of Parasalinivibrio latis. GTDB lineage: Bacteria > Pseudomonadota > Gammaproteobacteria > Enterobacterales > Vibrionaceae > Parasalinivibrio > Parasalinivibrio latis. The sequence continues at coordinate 2,728,292 of NZ_CP098812.1, read as the reverse complement.
TAAAGAAACTTCAATAACATTAGATAAGCATGTTTATCAAATAAAATCTAATTATGCATATCTTTTGGGTTTGAAGTTGGAAAGAATTATTCGTGAAATAAAAAAGAGAGTCCCGTTTATATGATGATTGGTGGAGATGACTCCTTAGATGTTTCTATCGTAGTCTATGGACATTCAGAGCAAGAAATTTTTGATGTGGTTTCTTCTCTTCTTATTTCTTGTGATAGTACATCTTTAAATTTTGTTAAAATATTTATAGCTGATAATAAAGGTGAGTTTAATTTTACGGTTTTTAAGGGGTTAGTTAGAAATATACCTATTAAAATAAAGTATGATACTAGCTATATCAGACTTGAGAAGAATTTAGGCTACGGAGTTGCAAACAACCGATGTATTAAATCAGGAAGTGGCTTTTTTCATCTAGTGTTAAATCCTGACGTAATATTCAAGAGAAGTTCCATGGCCAACGGAATTGATATATTAAAATCTAGCAGTGAAAATATTTTAGTATCACCTAAAATTCTCGACAGTAATAAAAACGTTGTATCTGGTATAAAGAGGCACCCTTCATTATTGGTACTTATACTGCGTTTTTTTGATTCTAGTTTTTTAAATGGACTATTTTCAAATAGATTGAAAAGATACGAATGTAGGGATATTCTTGAAATAGATAGACCTGCTTATGTAACTATAGCTAGTGGGTGTTGTATGCTTACTAAAAAAAGCTTCTTACTAAAATCTAATGGATTTGATGAAAAGTACTTTTTGTATTTTGAGGATTTTGATTTGTCACTTAGACTTAGTAAATTAGGGAAACTAGTGTATAGCCCTGATTTTAAAGTGATACATTATGGAGGACACACAGGTAAAAAAGGAATTAAACATATTTTTTATTTTTTAAATTCAATGAATAGATTTTTTAATACATACGGACTAAAAATTATTTGATATGACGTTGGTTAAGTATATTTTACCCAGGGTTGTGAAAATCAAAATTCTTGATTATTTCAGTAAACACCCTTATATTGTTGATAGAGTTAGTAAAAAGAATGGTGATGTCGTATCGAAATATCACGGATTAATGGCTGATCAGGCTTTAATTAAGCTCATCAATGATTTTGATTTCATTTCCGTCTTAGATATTGGGTCTGGAGAAGGAAGGCATTCAAAAATATTTCTCGAAAATGGAAAGAAGGTCACGGCTCTCGATTATGGAGAATCAATTTATTTTAAAAAATCTGAAGGGAATCAGGTTACTGTAACTTGCGACTACATGAATTTCAAACCGAAAGAAAAATTTGACTGTGTTTGGGCATCTCATGTTTTGGAGCATCAACCTAATCCCAATGCTTTTCTATCAAAAATAAAATCCGATCTCAAGGAAGGCGGAGTAGTCGCTATAACTGTACCCCCACTGAAACAAAGTATAGTGGGTGGGCATGTTAATTTATATAATTCGGGGCTCTTATTGTACCAGATGGTCCTAGCCGGTTTCGATTGTAGTAGTGCATCTATTTATACGTACGGATACAATATATCTATAATAGTTAGGAATGTTGGTACAGTCGACCTTTCTGGTCTGACTTATGACTCCGGTGATATAAGATATTTGTCTCGATATTTCCCTGTAGGAGTAAGAGAAATGATCGGAAGTGGTGATAGTTTTGATGGAGAATTATATAACATTAATTGGTGATGGGTTGTGCTTGTCAACTACCCATTGACACGACAACGCATAACGTGTATCGATTCAGACCTGGTCTGACAGTTACCTGCTTTTTGTGGTGCTGTCAGATTGTATCTGGGTCAGATTCTTTTCTTCCCAGATAGCTCTCCCATCATGAAGCGTCCTACCATTGCACATCTTGCAGGGAAATCGCATGAATAACCGCATTTTTTAGGGCTTAGCGAGCATTAATAGATACTGAGCTAAATAGAAACACCTCGACCACATCATATTTTTAGCCATTCAAAAAGGATCAGGTTGTTGATCATTTTCATTGATTTCTAATGGTTCTCTGATCATAAGAAGCCTAAAAAGGGATGAACTAAGAAGTGGACCCTGTTGGCTGGACACCAAAACAGATTCTTTAAGTAGCTAACCCAGCTCATACTGCGTGTCTCTGTTTTCCGAAGTAAACTTCATCAGGGGTAAGGTCATTCAGACCCTGGTGATTTCGTTCTTCATTATAGAACACCATGTAATTACCTATCTTACGCTCTGCCTCCTTTGGTGTTGTGTAAGCTTTCAGGTAAACCTCTTCATATTTCACACTTCGCCATAGTCGCTCAATAAACACATTGTCGAGCCAACGTCGTTTTCCATCCATGCTGATGCGTACCTTATGGTCAATAAGCATTTGAGTGAACGCCGTGCTGGTGAGTTTTCAACCCTGGTCGGTGTTGAAAATATCAGGTGGACCATAGCGTCTTAGTGCCTCTTCCAGTGCATCAAGACAAAAGCCGGTATCCATCGTGTTAGATAATCGCCAAGCCAACACCTTGCGACTGAACCAGTCAATGATGGCCACAAGGTATAAGAAGCCTTTTGCCATAGGGATATAGGTGATATCCGCCGCCCAAACCTGATTGACGTAAGTCACCTCGACGTTTCGCAATAAGTATGGATAAACCTGGTGTGTCTTGTCCTCAAGCGTGGTCTTGGGTTTCGGGTAAAGAGCCGTAATCCCCATACATCGCATCAAGCGGACAATGCGCTTACGATTGACAGTTTTATTCCGCTTAGCCAATTCGTTACGGATACGCCGGCTGCCCATAAACGGATACTCAAGATGGATTTCATCAATCATTCGGCGTAACTCCAGCTCTTCACTCGACAGTCCAACGGGCTGGTAGTAAGCGGTCGAGCGGGCAATGCTCAGCAGTTCACACTGGCGCTTAATCGACAAAGGTGTGGTTTTATCCAACGCTTCCTTGCGCTGGGCTCGCTCTAACGACCGAGCACTTTGGCCAAAAAATCATTTTCCATGGTCAGTTGACCTATCTTGGCGTGAAGCTTGTCCATCTCTTCGCTGTTACCTTTTCCGGTCGCGCTATCGGTGGCAAATATCATCGCTGTATTTTCGAGAAGCTCTTTTTTCCACGTCGAGATTTGATTGGCATGTAGGTTGTATTTTTGTGCCAGCTCGGAAACGGTTTTATCGCCTTTAGCCGCGGCGAGTGCCACTTTCGCTTTGAATTCAGGGGAGTGGTTTCTGCGCTTTCTGGTCATGATTCGCTCCAGTATTTCTGGTCGGTATCAATACAGGTTAGTCACTTAACACAGTGTCTGACAATTGGGGGCCATTTCTATCACCACCAACTAGGCAAAATTTCCCATTGGTTATCAGACATTATTTTGCTAACAATTTGCGGTGTATTGTCAGGTCATTATACATGGGAAGGCATTGCGGATTTTTGGTGATATTCGCGTTGATTTTTTGAAGCGATATGGCGAGTTAGCACAAGGTATACCTACAGAAGATACACTGGCCCGTGTCATTGGAATGATAAGCCCTCGAGCACTTCAGGATGCATTTATTAAGTGGATGAGAGATTGGCACACATTGACTGATGGTGAAGTTATCGCAGTGATGGCAAAACAGTTCGACGCTCCTATGATAAATCTTGTGACCGGGAGGCGATCCATATGGTGAATGCTTTCGCTACAGCCAACGGAATGTGTTTGGGTCAGGTGAAAGTCTATGCCAAAACCAATGAGATTACTGAAATCCCCTACCTTTTGGAATTATTGGATATAGCGGGGTGTTTGGTCAGTGTTGATGCGATGGGATGTCAACGTAAAATTGCACAGACAATCATTGATAAAAGCGCCGATTACCTTTTGGCACTAAAAGGTAATCAGGGGAAATTGGAGGAGGCTTTCAATCAGTACTAAATTGCTGATCCTAATACTGCTACATTTTTGCGGTACCATGACCGTTCTCGGGAAAAGTATCGGCACTCACCATAAATGCCTTCACTCGCCTCAATAACTGCCACATATGTTTACATCGATGATTACGTGTCGCCGTTTCGTGCAGGGCATGCCATAAACGCTCAATGACGTTGACCCAAGGACAATATACAGGTTGAAACAGTAGGATGAATTTCGGATTTTTCGCCAACCAGCCCTGAGTTTCATGGTTTTTGTGAATGATGTAATTGTCCAATATCAAGGCGATTGTTTCTGATCGCCGATAGTGCTGTTTAAGCTTTTCCAGCATGCTAATGAACAGCTTGGAGTTCTTCTTATTCCCAGAAACATATAGCACTTTTCCTGTTTTGGCATCCAGTGCACAAGCAAGATAGTGTTTATGGTTTTGACCCGGTGTAACAACTTTCTTTTGATGCCCTTTGAGTGTCCAGTCAGCGCCAATTTTGGGATTGAGGTCTATGTCCACTTCATCCTCATAGAAAACAGGATTGCTGATGTCCACTTTCCCTATTCTGAGACAGTCTAAATTGGAGTTTTCCGCCTTTTAATTGCAGGAGAACACCATGAAAAAGTCACGGTTCACCGAAGCTCAAATCGTTGCCATCCTCAAAGAGGCCGATGCGGTCATGAAAGTCGGTGATATCTGCCGCCAGCATGGCATCAGTAATGCGACGTACTATAACTGGAAAGCCAAGTACGGACGGCTGGAGGCCTCTGAGTTCAAGCGAATTAAAGAGCTTGAGGTTGAAAATGCCAAACTCAAGAAAATGTACGCAGATGTCAGCCTGGAAAACCATGCGATGAAGGAGCTTTTCGCAAAAAAGGGCGGGTAGTCAACGACAAACGGGATTGTGCACACATCCTGATTAACGTTGGCCTGAGCGTGGTAAAAGCCTGTGGACTCACTCAGTTAGGGCGTGCCAGTTTTTATCGAAAACCCAGGGACTGGCGGATAGCGGATGCCGACATCATTGATGCTATCAACGCGGTACTTAGCAAGTTCCCGCTGGCAGGCTTCTGGAAGTGTTATGGACGCATGCGATACAAAGGACTCAGCTTCAATCACAAGCGGGTCTACCGGGTCTACTGCCGAATGGGTCTGAACCTAAAGCGGCACTAAAAACGTGTTTTACCCAAGCGTGTAGCTAAGCCGTTGGAGACAGTCATAGAGCCTAATCACCAGTGTGCGCTCGACTTCATGCATGACACGCTGTATTGCGGGAAGCGATTTTGCACCCTCAATGTCGAAGATGAAGCCACAAGGGAATGTCTGGCTATTGAAGTCGATACGTCGGTTCCGGCCGGGCGGGTCGTGCGTACTCTGGAACACCTAAAAGAGGAACGAGGCTTACCTAAACAACTTCGCGTCGATAATGGCCCGGAGCTTATCTCTGCACAACTGACCGATTGGTGCGAAACACATGACATTGAACTGGTCTATATCGAACCCGGTAAGCCTCAGCAAAACGGCTTTGTGGAACGCTTCAACGGTTCATTCCGCCGGGAGTTCCTGGATGCTTATCTGTTCGAGTCTCTTGAGCAAGTACGAGACATGGCATGGTTCTGGATGCTTGATTACAACGAAGAACGGACTCACGAAAGCTTAGGAAATATCCCGCCGGCTGAATACCGACGGAAACTGGAAACCTCTAGTTATGTGTTGTCTCGTTAACGGGGAAGTGGACACTAGCAGTGACAACTATCCTGCCAGAGGGGGGGGACGATCTCGCGGAAGCGTTATCAAGGATCCGGTAGATGTGTTTCAATCTTTTAAAGAACGAAAAGGGATTTAAAGGTGGCCTAACACGTAAACAGATGAAATGTGCCATGAATGAAAATTACTTAAGTGAGACTCACGAAAGCCTGTGAATCCGCAGATGTTCGTGTGGTTTGCGTAGGTTGGTAACCTGTTGGTGCTTTAAAAAGAACATCCCTGATACATTCAGAATCAAACTCATGACAACATTTATCTAGTTGATTTAAAAGTGTGATCATATCTTCCCATGGCAAACGGGCTTCACACGCTGTCATAATCTTTTGGTGACTAGTACCTTCCACATTCTCCCCAATCAATAGCTCCTCGAATAGTTTCTCTCCTGATCGCAATCCGGTGAATCGAATTTCTATGTCGCCTTCATGGTTTTGACCATCATAGAACTCTTTCATCCCCATGAGATTGATCATCCTCTTCGCTAGATCAACGATCTTGACGGGCTCCCCCATATCAAGCACAAATACTTGCCCATTATGACCCATGGCACCTGCCTGGATGACTAACTGGGCGGCCTCGGGGATTAACATAAAATAACGGATGATGTCTGGGTGTGTAACAGTAACAGGGCCGCCTTCGCGAATTTGTTTTTTGAACAAGGGAACGACAGAGCCTGATGAGCCCAGCACATTACCAAATCGAACCATAGTGAAACAGGTTGAAGTGTTTTTGTCAGCTAACGCTTGGAGCACAAGTTCTGCCATCCGCTTACTGGCTCCCATAATGTTTGTGGGGCGAACAGCTTTATCAGTAGAAATTAAGGTGAAACTTTTAACACCCGCCTCAATTGCTGCATTGGCACAATGTAGTGTACCGAAAACGTTATTCCTTATTCCTTCAATGATATTGTCTTCAACCAAGGGAACGTGCTTGTATGCCGCAGCGTGGTATACAGTTTCAACTTTATATTTTTGCATAAGCTTCATCATCCGGTTTTCTTTTTGAACTGAACCTAAAGCGGCTACTAGTTCGACGGAAAGATTCTGACGCTTAGCGATTGTTGATAGTTCTTGATGTATGGAATACAAGTTGAATTCGTTTAGTTCAAAAAGAACGAGTTTAGCTGGTGATTGAGACAGTATTTGCCGGCAAAGCTCGGAACCAATTGAACCACCTGCTCCCGTTACCAGTACATTTTTACCTTTGATATTTTTTTGAAGTAAATCTGGGTCAGGGTCTACTGGTTGTCTCCCCAATAAATCAGCAATATCGAGGTCTCGAACCTCTGTTGCCAGCGCTTTTCCAGCGGCAATATCTTCGACAGAAGGTACGGACTGTACTTCAATAGGCCACGTAGACAACTTATCCAAAAGCCGAAGACGTTCCCCTTTGTTTATGTTATTGATAGCCAACAACAACTTGACTGGTTGGTAAAGAGTTTTCAATCGTTCAAAATCATCGGCAGGATGAACTCGAACACCAGTTATTATCTGACCGTTTTTCTTTGGGTCATCGTCAAGAAAGACTACAGGGTGATATTCATCTCCCTGGATAAGGGCATAAGCAAGATCCCGACCGGTGCTCCCTGCTCCATAAATAAAAACATTTGGTTTTTGACGGCGATAGTAGTGGTAGTAAATAGTTCGAATGATGATCCTTGGTGAACCAAGCATAATCATCGCCAAGCCTGCATAGATAAAGGGTACGCTACGAGGGATAAATGCTTGTAGGAAGAAACCACTAAGAGCCAGTGTGATTGAGGATAAAATCACCGCGATCAATATATAACCCACAGCTGGCATCATCATGTACCGCAAAATCGCACGATACATTCCAAGCTTAATAAAGCAAAAAATCGTCATGCCACACGTGATAATGAGACATAAAACTTCGGCCAAGCTTAATGGGATGTTGACGGTATCAAGCCTCAAAGCCATCGCGAAAAAAAGAGAAAAAGTCACTGCCAGTAAATCGTAAATTATGCTGATGATGCGTTTGTTCTTACGTTGCGCGCTGAGAAGTAACTGTATTGGAGTAAACATTTGAAGTTGTCTTTCTCGTTATAATTTTAAATGATTTCTGTGAAGATGCTGCAAGCCAACTATGATCGCCATTTTAGGGATGTTTGCTGCCTCTTGCTACTGTCTCATGCTAGAATCGTGCGTTTTATTGCCTTGAGTAAGTAAAACAGTGAATGTTTTTGTAACAGGTGGCAGTGGCTTTGTTGGGAAACAGGTTGTTGAAGAGTGTAAGTCACAGAGTTGGCAATGCTTATTTCAATCAAGATCTGCTAGCGAAAACAACGATTCAATTGTCATCCCTACAATAGATTCCTCAACAGATTGGACGGCTACATTAGAAAACACGGATGTTGTTGTACACTGCGCAGCACGTGTTCATCAAATGGATGAATTCAGCCATCCTGAGCTAGTTTTGGACTCTTATAGAGAAACAAATACCCAAGGTACGCTGACTCTGGCAAAACAAGCTTCACAACTGGGCGTTAAGCGTTTTATATTCATCAGTTCTATCAAGGTGAACGGTGAACAGACTCTGGGACTTGAGGCGTTCAAGCCCAATGTCAGAACACCTCCAACCGATCCATACGGTTTAAGTAAATATGAGGCTGAAATTGGCCTGAGGACAATCTCCGATGAAACAGGCATGGAAGTAGTCATTATCCGCCCACCGTTGGTTTATGGACCAGGGGTTAAAGCAAACTTTAAGGCAATGATGAATCTGATTTCTAAGGGGGTACCACTTCCGTTTGGTGCAATCAACAATCGTAGAAGTCTGGTATATATCGACAATTTGGTTTCATTGATCTTGACTTGCTGTGAGCATCCGAACGCCGCAAACAAAACATTCTTGGTTTCGGACAATGAAGATGTTTCAACAACTACGTTGATGAAAGAAATCGCAAGCAGTATGGGCAAACCCAGCCGACTTATTCCAATACCTAAGAGGGTGCTCGAAAAAACCGCCCAACTACTCGGCAAATCAAACCTGTCTGACAGACTGTGCGGTAATCTGCAGTTGGACATTTCTGATACCCTAAAATCACTATCGTGGAAGCCTCCGGTTAGCTTCAAGGAAGGTGTCCGTCGCACTGTAATTGATTTTATTGCGGATAAACAAAACCAATAGAAGAGAATAGTTCATGCTGAGACTCTTTGATTTTTTGCTAGCGTTTTTAGGCCTTTTTTTCCTGTGGCCTGTGCTACTTTTGGTAACCATTTTGGGCTATTTGGACACCAAATCTCCAATCTTTCTTCAAACTCGTGTTGGCAAGAAACAAAAGCCTTTCACATTGATAAAATTTCGTACCATGACACCGGATACAGCATCCGTTGCAACGCATCTGGCTAATGAGGCGTCGGTTACCAAACTCGGCAGCTTTTTACGTAAAACTAAACTGGACGAGCTTCCCCAACTTATCAATGTGCTGAGAGGTGAAATGAGCCTTGTTGGGCCGCGTCCCTGCTTGTTTAACCAGGAAGAGTTGATTACTGAGAGAGAATACAGGGGAGTGTTTGATGTCTTACCCGGTATTACCGGACTGGCACAGATCAATGAAATAGATATGTCTACCCCAAAAAAACTCGCTGAATGGGATCAGAAAATGATCCAGACAATGTCAGTGAAAAACTACTTTTTGTATATTTTTAAGACGGTTGCGGGTAGTGGTTCGGGTGACAGAATTAAGGGAACTCGCTAACCTAAAAATGAAGGGAGTTATATGATAGACATGTAATTCTCCCTCCATTCCTTAAACACCAGATTCTAGTCAAAATAATGACTAGCAAAATCAATAAACAGCTTCAGCTTTTCAGGCTGGTGCTCACGGTGGTTGTACACGAGGTAAATATCCCGTGGGTTTGAATGCCAGTCTGGCAGTACCTGGGTAAGACGGCCGTCATCCAGGTAGTGGTCAACAATCAGATCCGGTACCAACGCAATTCCCAATCCGGCACAGGCGGCTGAGCGTACAACGTTCAGATCACTCGCCTCGAATTTTCCTCTTTCACTGATTGTGACGGCTTCTCCGTTGTCACTGGTCAGTCTCCAGCGCATTAGCGGCGCGCCTTTCAATAGTGCATGATCGTTTAGCTCTGAGGCATGTTTTGGCCGAGGACGGGCTGTCAGGTATGTTGGGCTGGCGACCAGAATATCTTTCAGAGAATAGACTTTGCGTGCAATCAGGGATGAATCACGAAGCTTGCCGACATGGAAGATAGCATCCCATTCTGTTGGGTCAAGTTGGTCGGTTTGATTGCTCAGGAGCAGCTCTATGTTGATTGCCGGGTAGCGAATCATAAAGGCGTTGAGAAGCGGCTGGATAAGGCGGTTTGAAAGGTTGGCAGGGGCAGAGATTTTAAGCTTACCTGCTGCGCCTTTGCATTCCTCTGTGACATGCTCAGAAGCATTGACCAGCTCCTGTAACAGTGGCCCACATTCGTCATAGAACTTTTTACCGGCTTCAGTGAGGCTGAGTTTTCGGGCATGGCGGTTTAGAAGACGTATATCGATACTGTCTTCCAAGGCTTGAATTCGGCGGGTGATTGTCGCTACGGGAACTTGGGTATGACGGGAGGCTGCGGTATAACTTCCTTGTTCGACTACCACACGGAAGAGGTTTAAATCATCAAGTTTCATAATCGCACTACAGATTGCCCAGGAAAGCTAGATCATATACCACAAACATAGATTTCCGCGAGACATATTGACGCAGTTTCTGTGTTTGTGTTTTCAGTGGCTTATCTTTAATCGGTCTGCCTGCTCTTTCCACGCTGTTGCGAAACACACCATATCATCCAACTTTACATTCAATGTACACCATCCAGTTATAAGGCCAAGCTACATACTGTTATAGAAGAAACAAATAAGCATGTATATTCATATTAAAAGCTGACAAATTGCTAAGTTGGCAAGCTACAACAATACTTAATGGTAATAAGTCAAGTGGGGAGGGAACCATGCTGGAAGGAAAGGATATTCTGATCGTCGAAGATGATCCGGTGTTTAGGAACATGGTAGCCTCTTTTCTCCGCGGCCAGGGATGTGACGTCGTTGAGGCCGAAAATGGTATAGAGGGTTTGAAAGCCCTCCGAGAAGCGATCCCCGATTTGGTTCTCAGTGATTTGGTAATGCCTGAAATGGATGGCTTGCGGTTTGTGGAAGAAGTATCACTAGAATTTCCTATGGTGCCAGTTGTCGTTATATCCGGTACCGGAGGTATGAAAGATGTCGCCACAGCGCTAAGGCTTGGGGTCAAAGACTACTTGGTAAAGCCCCTAAATAATATTGGTGAATTGAAATCGGCAATTGAGTCGGTGTTGCGTGACAGTGATGATGATGTCCATTCTGATTCTGATTTTACCCGTCAGTGGTTTAATGTGGAGAGCGAGGAGCAACCGCTCACAGAAGAGTTGAAATGGCATCTGGATGATTTGTTGGATAATCCGGGTAATGCCCGTGACCTTTTGATGGGATTAATGCCGGATACTGATACCCGACAGGGTGACTGGAGTATGTCTTACCACCATTTACAATCAATGGAAAATAACCCGGTAGTCTTAGATTATACTTGGCTGATGGATGGTCGCTTGGCGTTTTACCTGGTGGATTCTCACTCGGCAGGAGAAAACGGCCCTGCTACGACCCTGATGGTGAGAGCGTTTTTTAATGAATACCTGCGGTCAGTCGACTCTACAGAGACTGACTTGAAAGCATTAGTCACTCAAATTGAAAATTCCATTAAACACACAGGTTACGCTTCACCTATCCGCGCTATATTCGGCATTTTCAATGCTGTAACCTGTGAGCTTCAAACGTGGCCGGCTGGGTTTGAAACCCGGGCACGAGATTCTTCTCACGTTGAACTGGTAAAATCTGAGCAAATTTTGGGTGTCAACGCATCATCTCAAAAAATGTATCAAATCCATGCTGTGTCTGAAGGACAAGTCCACATGTCGCTCAGTGAAACCGGAACTACAAATTTCAGTATTGATATCCACCGCAAAGCTTGAATACTGCAACATTGAAATAACAGGTATCTCAATACGTTGGATGGGGATGCCCTTTATTTGTCATACATCGCGTTTATTTTTTGAAGTGAACGCGTCTGTTTTGTGACAATTTTGCATGTGTTATTGTAATGGCCTAACGGATAGATTCGGCGACTATGAGCGCCGACAAACTGATTTGGCTAGAGATGATACGATGCGAAACTGGCACTTACTTTATTGTAAACGCGGCGAAATGGACAGGGCCGAAGAGCACCTGCGACGTCAGGGCATTGACAGCTATTACCCTAAGGTAACGGTACAAAAGCTCTTACGGGGCAAACGGAAACAACTTGTGGAGCCTCTGTTTCCCAATTATTTGTTTGTACAGTTTAACCCTGAAGAGGTTACTTGGACGACAGTTCGCAGTACCCGAGGTGTATGTGACTTTGTCCGTTGTGGGCGTGAGCCGGTTAGGGTTGATATTACGCTAGTCAAGGAACTGATGATCCAAGAAGATTGTGATGAGCAAAGGGATGCATTAAGTCAGGACTTTAAATCGGGACAAGTGCTGACAATCCGAGAAGGATGCTTCCAAGGGCTGGAGGCTATCTACCAAGAGCCCGATGGTGAAAAGCGTTCATTTTTGCTTATCAACTTAATCAATAAACCGACGAAGGTTTGTTTGGACAACGAGTTACTTCAGGTGGTTGGTTAACGCTTAAGTTGCTATTTAACAATGCTTTCCGAAACCTGCAGCTTCAAGAAGTTGGCAGGTTTTGTTTATCCATCCTTATTAATCACTTCTTTTCTTTCCTGTTAAATTCTCATTAAACTCTGTTACTTTGTCGGAAACTACAACGTAAGGCTCAAGGATTGGCTGTGATCAAACACTATGACATCTTCAACGGTGATGCCGACGGTATTCTCGCCCTGTTACAACTTCGGAAAGCATTTCCTGTTGAAAATGCTTTGCTCGTTACGGGTATCAAGAGAAATATTGGGTTACTTCAATTTGTACCGGTTTCTGACAACCAGTCTCTTACTGTGCTGGATATTTCGATGGAAAAGAACATCTCTGCCTTGTTGGAGCATCTTGATGCCGGGTCGCGAGTCTTCTATGCCGACCACCACAGATCTGGTGAAATACCTGAACATCCCAACCTGGATGCTCATATTCATCTAGAAGCTGATATCTGTACCAGCCTGATTGTTGATCGGTTGTTGGATGGCCGATTTCAATACTGGGCGATAGCTGCCGCTTACGGTGACAATCTCAAGGCGGTAGCAAAAAGTCTTTGTGGAAAAGCTGGCTTATCACATTCAGATTCTGTATTACTGGAAGAGCTGGGTACGCTGGTTAACTATAACGGCTATGGCTCAAGCGAGGAGGATTTACATTATCACCCCGCTGATCTCTACAAGTTGCTGTTGAAGTACGATACTCCGTTTGATGTCATCGCTGATGCTTCATCACCATTTCATACCCTAAGAGCAGCATATACAGAGGATATGGCAAGAGCGGCTTCAGTGTCAGCTAGCTATGTATCTGACTTCTTTGAGTTATACACTCTTCCAGACGAAGCATGGAGCAGGCGGGTTAGCGGCGTTTTCGGTAACTCTCTTTCAACGGCAGACCCGAATAAAGCGCATGCTGTTTTAACGGCAAACAGCGATGGCTCTTATCTTGTGTCACTCCGAGCCCCTCTTAACAATAAGCAGGGTGCGGGTATGATCTGCTCAAGATTCGACACCGGAGGTGGACGGGAAGCGGCGGCTGGAATCAACCGGCTTGAGCACAGACAACTCGAAGCATTTATCAATGCCGTAGAAACACACTATTCACCTTAACCAAATCTCTTGATGTGCCTCTCATCATGGGAGGTATATCCTTTCTATTCTATTTTGCTGCTGCCAGCCTTTTTGGAAGGTTTAATTAAATCAGTGAACAGTTTCCCCAATGAAAATCCACCACCACGGAGCAAAAGCCGGAGTTACCGGATCCTGCCATCAGTTGGACACTGAGTGGGGAAGTCTGCTTGTTGATTGCGGGCTTTTCCAGGGAAAGGAAGAAAGGCCGCTGGAGGTGGATTTTTCCGTCAATGGTATCAACGCCCTGATTCTTACCCATGCCCATATTGATCATATCGGGCGGCTTCCCTGGTTACTGGCTGCCGGATTTACCTCTCCCATCTATTGTACAGAAGCCACTGCTGCCTTGGTTCCTTTGATGCTGGATGATGGCTTGCGTTTGCAGCTGGGGTTGGATTCCCGTCAGCGTCGCAGGGTGTTGGAGCTTATCCAAAGGCTGACTGTTCCGGTCGAGTATGGTATGTGGCAAAACGTTGCACCGGCTGGAAAGGAAGGCTTGCTTATCCGGTTCCAGCCTGCCGGGCACATATTAGGTTCGGCGTATGTTGAAGTAAAAGCCCCTGATAACAGGGTAGTGGTGTTTTCAGGCGATCTCGGGCCGGCGAATACGCCGTTGCTGCCGGACCCTGTCTCGCCGGAGCGGGCAGATATTGTGGTTCTCGAAAGTACCTACGGAGACAAGAACCACAGCTCTGTCGAAAGCAGGGCTGGGCAATTGAAAGCGATGGTGGAAAAGTCACTGGATGATGGGGGAGCTATCCTGATCCCGGCTTTCAGCGTGGGACGCACCCAGGAATTGTTGTTTGATCTGGAAAACATCGTGGCAAATGTATTCAACGAAACCGAAAGGAAGGATTGGTCCAGGCTGCCGGTTATCCTTGATTCGCCGTTGGCCCTGGAAGTAACGAAACAGTATCGGGATTTCAAAACCTTGTGGGGAAAGGAAGCGAAAGTCAGGTTGACGAAAGGCCGGCACCCTTTAGCTTTCGAACAGTGTGTCACTATCGAAAACCACCGGGATCACCTTGCGTTGGTAAACCGCCTGAAACAGAGCGGTGAGCCGGCTCTGGTTGTAGCTGCAAGCGGAATGTGTAATGGCGGCCGTATCCTGAACTACCTCAAAGCGTTGCTGCCTGATGCCTGTACAGATGTGATCCTTGCGGGGTACCAGGCTGAGGGAACACTGGGGCGGGAGCTGCAACAAGGCAGGAAGGGAGTGAATATCGAAAATGAAGAAATCTCGGTAAACGCCAATATCCACACATTGTCAGGCTACTCTGCCCATGCAGGAAAGGATGAACTGGTCACTTTTGCCTGTAATATTGACCACCCTCCCAAAGAAATTCGGCTGGTTCACGGTGAGCGTACTTCCCAGGAATCACTGGCCCGTGAACTGCGATCCCGGCTGCCAAACACGATGGTTTCACTGGCCTCAGATCTCTGAATTTTCTTTAATGTGACATTGATCACATCAAGATTTGAAAGTGCGTTCTTTATGCGTTTTCACCTTTCACTTTCACTATCCAACCTTGTGCACCCCCGTAGTTGAAGGGATAGGTGTTATTTTGTGTGCCTGCATCACAAAATTAAGCCTTTCACTTTCTTATCAAACGAAAGGGTTTTAGGCTTTTTTCTCGTTTAAATCGAATGTGATCCCTGTAATGCTTTCGTTTTCTTTCGTGTGTTGAAATGGTTTCCGAAATGAAGCGAAAGACTCAGGCTCAATCGCAAGACAGTGAAAGAGAGAGTTATTATGGTTACCACCGTTGAACGCAGAGAGCAAATTGTAGAGCTGGCCCGTCAGAACAACACCGTAAGGGTTGAAGACCTGTCAGACCGGTTTTCTGTGTCTACGGTTACTATCCGGAACGACCTGAATTACCTGGAGAAGAAAGGCTGTATTGTCCGCTGTTATGGCGGTGCAATGGTTAACAGGCACTTTGCCTTTGACCAGCCGGTGCAGGACAAAGGAAGGATGTTTGCCGATATTAAATCCCGCATTGCAGCCCGAGCAGCCGCAATGGTGCAGGACGGCGACGCCATCGTTCTGGATTCAGGTTCTACCACAGCCAAGATTATCCGTCATCTGGCAGATAAAAACGGGCTGGTAGTAATGACCAACTCCCTCAATATTGCTTATGACCTTGCCAGCTATGACAACATCGAAGTTATGGTGGCAGGTGGCACGCTGCGACGCAAATCCTTTTCGCTTCATGGCCCGGCTGGCGAGCAACTCTTGAAGAACTACCGGTTCGACAAGCTGTTTCTTGGTGTGGATGGTTTCGACCTGACCGCCGGCATCACTACTCCGCACGAGGGCGAAGCCCAGGTAAACCGTATAATGTGCGAAGTGGCCCGTGAAGTAATTGCGGTGACTGATGCCAGTAAGTTTGGACGTAAAAGCTTCTGCATGATTCGTGAAGCCGGGAATATCGACAAGTTGATAACCGACAGCCGTATTCCGGACGAATATTTGCAGGCGCTGACGGCCATGGGTGTAGAGGTCATTATTGCGGATCAGGACGAGTAATCGCCTGACTTGAATAAAGCCCTTACCTCCCGGTAATCGCCGCCTGCATGGGGAGAAACCATGCAGCCACTTTTAGACCTCATCCAACGCCACAAAGCGGGAGATTCAGTAGGCATTTATGCCGTCTGTTCTGCCCATCCGCTGGTGTTGAAAGCGGCCATCAAGCAAGGGCTGGAAGATAACTCCCTTGTATTGATTGAGGCCACCTCAAACCAGGTAAACCAAGACGGCGGATACACGGGTATGAAGCCCGCCGACTTTTATTCCCTCGTACGTACTTTTGCCGATGAACTGGGTTTTGCCAAAGAAAACCTGCTCCTTGGCGGTGACCACCTTGGCCCCAACTGCTGGCAGCACCTGCCTGCTGAAGAAGCAATGGCCAAATCAGATGTTCTCATCGAAGCCTATGTGGAAGCGGGATTCCGCAAGATTCACCTGGACTGCTCGATGTCATGTGTGGGTGATTCTATCCCCCTGGATGAAGCCACGGTGGCCAATCGGGCGGCCCGCCTTTGCAAAATAGCTGAGACAACCTGGCAGCGTGTCGGCGGGGAACCGCCGGTTTACATCATCGGTACTGAGGTACCGGTTCCGGGCGGGGCCCAGGAACTGGAAGATGAACTTGAAGTGACCAAGCCATCTGACGCAGCCCAGACACTGGATATGCACCAGACCGCGTTTGCAGCCATGGGGCTGGAAGCTGCCTGGGAGCGGGTAGTGGGTCTGGTTGTCCAGCCAGGTGTGGAGTTTGACCACCATCAGGTCATCCACTATGACGCACCAAAAGCCAAATCACTCAGCCAGTTTATCGAAACCGTACCGGGAAAAGTGTTTGAAGCGCACTCAACGGATTACCAGGCAGACGATGCCTATGGCGAGCTGGTCCGAGACCATTTTGCCATCCTGAAAGTTGGCCCGGCTTTGACCTTTGCCCTGCGGGAAGCACTCTTTGCCCTCGATGCAGTTGAACGCGAATGGCTGGGTGAGCACCGCGCTTCCCACCTTCGTGAAACCGTCGAGCAGGTGATGCGGCAGGAGCCGGACTACTGGCACAAGTACTATGCCAACACCGGCCATCAACGCTACCTGGACTGCCAATACAGCTTCAGCGACCGTATTCGCTACTACTGGTCACACCCGGTTGTGGATGCAGCTGTCCAGAAAATGGTGAGCAACCTGACGGAACTGCCTCCACCACGCACCCTGCTGAGCCAGTACCTGCCAAGCCAGTACAAAGCTGTTGCCAGAGGCGAGATTGGCGCAAACCCCGAATCACTGATTATCCACAAAGTAATGGAAGTCACCCGCATGTACAGCCGTGCCTGCGGAAGCCTTTCCGAGGAAAAACAACAATGATGTATCCAGGTTACGACTCTGAATGGCTGGCACAACATGGTGCTGCCCACACAGCCCAGGAAATTGCCCAGCAGCCTGCATTGTGGCGCAAGCTTTCCTTGGCATTACAGGCCCGCGAAGCAGACGACGAGGCGTTTCTGAAACCACTTTTTGCCCTGCCGGGCTTAAGGGTGGTTCTGACAGGAGCAGGAACCTCTGCCTATGCGGGGGAGGCGATCGCCCCTTGGCTCAGCAGCCAGGGTCTTGATGCCCGTGCTGTAGCAACCACAGATATTGTTTCCAACCCGCTGGAGTACCTGAACCCGGAAATGCCAACGCTGCTGGTGTCTTTCGCCCGCTCTGGTAACAGCCCGGAAAGCGTCGCGGCAGTTGCCGTTGCTGACCAGTTGGTGAAGAACGTCTGGCACCTGATCCTGACCTGTAATGAAGAAGGCGAGCTTTACCGCTATGCCCAGCAAAGTGACCGTGCCTGTTGTCACCTGATGCCGGAAGGCTCAAATGACAAGAGCTTTGCGATGACGTCCAGCTACTCCTGCATGACGCTGGCAGCAATTACATTGCTTGGCCGTTTGCCACGTGCCGTTGCCGTACAGCAGGTTGAGCAGGTTGCCAGCATTGTTGAAGAAGGCATGCCGAAGTGGGCAGACAAGGTGAATACCCTGGCTGAAATGGATTACCAGCGACTGGTTATCCTCGGCAGTGGCGGTCTTGCCGGCGTTGCACGGGAAGCGTCCCTTAAATCCCTTGAACTGAGTGCCGGGCGCGTTGTTACTGCTTTCGAATCCTCACTGGGTTTCCGTCATGGCCCTAAATTCCTGATTGATGGAAAGACCCTTGTTGTCCAGTTCTTCTCTTCCGATGAATACACCCAGCAGTACGACCTGGATATGTTCCGTGAAATTCATGCCAACGGAATGACACTGTCGCACCTGGCACTGGTGCCGGGTTCCGTATCCGGTCTGGAAGGGGAGTCGGTTGCCGTTGCCGGTGAGCAGTTGGCTGATATCTGGCTGAGCTTCCCCTATGTCGTATTTGCCCAGATGCTGGCGATGACAAAGTCGCTCCAACTTGGCCTGACACCAGATAACCCTTGCCCTACTGGAGAGGTTAACCGCGTCGTCCAGGGTGTCACTATTTACCCTTTTGCCACGGAGTAGTTAAGCGCAGAAGACTTCAGCACCACATATAGAACGTTTTAGCCCTACAAGAACATGCGGAACCGGGCTCCCAAGCCCTGGTTCCACAAAATAATAAGAAATGAACCAGGAGTTACACCATGCCAAATATTGTATTGAGCCGTATTGATGAGCGCCTAGTGCATGGCCAGGTTGGCGTGCAATGGGTGGGTTTTGCCGGAGCCAACATCATCGTTGTTGTTAACGATGAAGTGGCAGGTGACCAAATCCAACAGAACCTGATGGAAATGGTATTGGCTGATGGTATTGCCATCCGTTTCTGGACTGTTCAGAAGACCATCGAAACCATTCACAAAGCTGCAGACCGCCAGAAAATTCTGCTGGTGTGTAAAACACCTGCTGATTTCCTCGCCTTGGTGAAGGGCGGGGTGCCGATTAACAAAATTAACGTCGGCAATATGCATTTCACCGAGGGGAAAACCCAGATCCACAAAACTGTCTCCGTAGACGCCAACGACATTGATGCCTTCAAAGCGCTTCATGAGGCTGGGGTGGAGTGTTATGTGCAAGGCGTTCCAACGGAACCCGCTACTGACATCTTCAAGCTTCTATAAAAGGAGTAATTGTAATGGAAATCAGTTTTTTACAAGCCCTAATGCTCGGGGTCCTGGCATTCATAGCAGGTCTCGATCTCTTCAACGGCCTTACCCACATGCACCGTCCTGTGGTTTTGGGCCCCCTGGTTGGCCTGATTCTTGGTGACCTGCAGACCGGTATTCTGGTCGGCGGTACCCTGGAACTGGTCTGGATGGGTCTGGCCCCTCTGGCCGGTGCTCAGCCACCAAACGTTATTATCGGTACTATCGTTGGTGCCACCTTTGCCATTACCACAAATGTGGAGCCTAACGTGGCAGTAGGTATCGCCGTTCCTTTCGCAGTGGCAGTTCAGATGGGTATCACCTTCCTGTTCTCCGCCATGTCTCCGGTCATGTCCAAGTGTGACCAGATGGCAGACGAGGCCGACACAGCGGGTATTGAGAAGGTTAACTATTTTGCACTTTCGGTTCTTGGATCGTTTTACTTCCTTTGCGCCTTCCTCCCTATCTACTTTGGCGCAGAGCATGCCAAGCCAATGGTTGAGGCCCTGCCTCAGCAGCTGATCGACGGCCTTGGTGTGGCAGGTGGCATGATGCCGGCTATCGGTTTCGCCGTCCTGATGAAGATCATGATGAAGAATGCCTATATCCCTTACTTCATCCTCGGCTTTGTGGGCGCAGCCTGGCTTCAACTGCCAATGCTGGCGATTGCCGCCGCAGCCCTTGCCATTGCACTGATCGACTTTATGCGCAAACCAGAACAGAGCGCACCTGTGAAGGAGGAACTGGAAGATGGAATCTAATGCAAACACCATGGGCCATCTGAAAGCCCACAAAGACGTGGATCCTGTGCTGTCTCTGGAAACCAACGACGTTTATGAAGATCAAAGCGTCGGTGCGGACCTGACCAAGGAAGACATCAACCGTATGGCGTGGCGCTCCCTGCTTCTCCAGGCGTCATTCAACTATGAACGTATGCAGGCTGCCGGCTGGCTGTACGGCCTTCTCCCTGCACTGAAGAAGATCCACACCAACCCGAATGACCTGTCGAAGTCAATGAAGGGCCACATGGGCTTCTTCAATACCCACCCGTTCCTGGTGACCTTCGTGATGGGCATCATCCTGGCGATGGAGCGTTCAAAGCAGAACGTTAACTCTATCCAGAGCACCAAGATTGCTGTAGGTGCGCCGTTGGGTGGTATCGGTGATGCAATGTTCTGGCTGACCCTGCTGCCAATCTGTGGCGGTATCGGTGCAGACCTGGCGCTGCAAGGCTCCATCATGGGCGCCATCATCTTCTTCGTCGTGTTCAACGTGTTCCACTTCGGCCTGCGTTTCGGTCTGGCGCACTACGCCTACAACATGGGTGTGGCAGCTATCCCGCTTATCAAGGCGAACACCAAGAAGGTCGGCCACGCTGCATCCATCGTGGGTATGACCGTAATCGGTGCGCTGGTGGCAACGTATGTCCGCCTGTCTACTACCGCTGAAATCACCGCCGGTGATGCTGTGGTTAAGCTCCAGGCTGATGTTATCGACAAGCTGATGCCGGCATTCCTGCCATTGGTTTACACCCTTTGCATGTTTGGCCTGGTAAAGCGTGGCTGGAGCCCGGTTCGTCTCATCATCATCACCGTAACACTGGGTATTGTGGGCCGTTTCGCCGGTTTCCTCTAACCCCGAATGCAACGCATAGAAAGACAATAGCTTGAAATTTAAGCGCTGAACCTGGGAGGCGCAAGCCTCCCGGTTCATGCCCTGGAAAATAAAGGATTTAACATGATTGGGGTAATTATCAGCGGGCACGGCGGTTTCGCCAGTGGCCTGACCAAAGCGCTGAACCAGATTATTGGTGAGCAGCCTCAGTTTGCTGCCATCGACTTTCCCGAAGGTATGACCACAGCTCAACTTGACGCAGCCATGCGCGCGGCAATTGAAGATATCGATTCCGGCGAAGGCATTGTATTCCTGACCGACCTGCTTGGCGGCACACCTTTCCGCACGGCTTCCCTGCTCAGCCAGCAGATTGCCAATATTGAAGTGGTTACCGGCACCAACCTGCAGATGGCTGCAGAAATGCTGCTCGAGCGCGACGGGATGAATGTTACTGAGTTCCGTCAAGAAGCAGTTACCTGCGGACACCGTGGCATCACATCGCTGTTCGAACAGATGGAAGAGAAAAAACGCGAAGAAGCGTCCGAGGTTGATGATGGTATCTGATCGCCGTTACCGCCGTATCCTGATGCCTGACAGCCGTTGGCTGGAAGATGGCATTGTCCGTATCCAGGATCAACGCATTGCAGCGGTAATGTCTTACGAAAACTATCTGGCAGAAGGTGGGGAAGCGCTGGAGCAGCAACCTGTTTCCCTGCTGCCGGGTCTTATCGACAGCCATGTACACGGGGCGATGGGGCACGATGTAATGGATGCCAGCCATGAAGCATTGGACGCCATATCTGCTTTTCTTGCCCAGCAGGGAGTGGTGGCATTTCTTGCCACGACCGTTACGGCCCCGGTAGAGAAAATCCGCACTGCTCTCAGGACGGTAAAGAACTCGATGAAAACCGGTGTGTCCGGTGCAACCATCCTCGGGACTTACCTGGAAGGGCCGTATTTCACAGGCAAAAACCGCGGGGCGCATCCGCAGTCCTTCCTCCGCGAGTTGGACCAGATAGAACTTGAACACTGGATCTCTGTTGCTGACGGTACCCTGAAAGCGGTGGCGCTGGCCCCTGAAAAGAACGGTGCGCTGAGCGCTATCCAATTCCTGAAATCCCAAAATATCAATGTGATGCTTGCGCACACGCAAGCCACCTACGACCAGGCTAAAGCCGCATTACAGGCCGGCGCAGATGGCATTGTTCACTGCTACAACGGCATGACCGGATTGCACCACCGTGAGCCGGGTGTGGTCGGGGCAGGGCTTTGTTGTGACTCTGCCTATGTGGAACTGATTGCTGACGGTCACCATGTGCACCCGGCCGCGACCGAAGTTGCGTGGCGCTGTGCGGGTAACCGCCTGGTACTGGTTTCCGATGCTATGCGTGCAGCAGGCATGCCAGACGGCGAATACAAGCTCGGTGAGCTTGATGTTTCGATGAAAGACGGCGTAGTACGCACTGAAGCTGGTGGCCTTGCCGGCAGCACATTGCGGCTTAACTGCGCGGTAGAAAATGTTTCCCAGTGGCTTGCCCTTCCGCTTGAAAAGGCATGGTCACTGGCATCTCAGAGCCCGGCAGCCCTGCTGGGATTAGAAAATGATTTAGGTAGCCTGGCCCCCGGCAAACTGGCCTCCATGGTGGAGTTGTCAGACGGTGGTGAGGTTGTCGCGACCTGGGTGGCAGGCAACTGTGTTTACCGCCAGACCGGCGCACAAAATGATTCTGTTTTGGAGGATGTATGTATCTGATTTCTTCACGTGAAATGTTAAAGCGTGCGCAAAAAGGCGGTTATGCGGTTCCAGCTTTCAATATCCATAACCTTGAAACCGTACAGGTAGTGGTTGAGACTGCGGCTGAAATGAAATCCCCGGTTATCCTGGCTGGGACACCGGGTACTTACGGTTATGCCGGTGTTGATTATATTGTTGCTATCTGTAAGGAAGCAGCAAACAAACACAAGATGCCGCTGGTGCTTCACCTTGATCACCATGAAGACTTTTCAGATATTCAGGCTAAATTGCATGCCGGTATCCGTTCAGTGATGATTGACGGCTCCCATCACCCGTTTGATGAGAACATTGATATCGTTAAGCGCGTTGTGGACTACTGCAACCGCTATGATGCCAGTGTGGAAGCGGAATTGGGCCGTCTTGGCGGCCAGGAAGATGACCTGATTGTTGACAGCGCAGATGCTGCAATGACTGACCCGGCTGCGGCGGCTGAATTTATCCAGCGTACCGGTATTGATTCACTGGCGGTGGCTATCGGCTCTGCCCACGGCCTGTACAAAGGCGAGCCTAAGCTGGACTTCGCCCGTCTGGAAGCTATCCGTAATGTGGTAGATATTCCGCTGGTCCTGCACGGTGCTTCCGGCATTCCTGATGCCATGGTAAAGCGTTGTATTGATACCGGCGTATGCAAGGTCAACGTTGCTACCGAGCTGAAAATTGCTTTCGCTGATGCCGTGAAGAAGTACTTCGGTGATCACCCTGATGCCAATGACCCACGTAAGTACATTGTTCCTGGCAAAGCGGCGATGCGTGAAGTGGTACAGGCCAAGATCCGCATGTGTGGCAGTGAGGGTAAAGCGTAACAGCCCCTTAAACTGACACAATTCAATTACCGGTGCAGAAAACAGGGTGGTTCTAATTGTTTTCTGCATCGTGTGCCCTGTTTTTTTCTTTTCCGTATATACCTAACTCACTGTGCAACAAACAAAGAAGCTGGTTACGTCAGGTTTTTGTCAGCTTCGGCAAAATTGAGTTCCCCAGTCCATTTTTCTCCATTCCTGCTAGGTGATTCCAAAACACCGTATATATTTCGCAAAAAGAATAAAGTGCTGATTTAACATGGTTTTATCAGCTCTGTTTATGTTTTTGTGATGCATTGATTAAGCGGGAAAATAATAAATGAAAAAAGGTCGGTTAATGGGCAAGAAGCACTTTCCTTTAACGCTGGTTGCGGCATCGTGCCTGGTGGCGTTCCAGGCCAATGCGGCTTTGGATTGCACCAATATCGATACCTGGCAGGCTGATGTTGCCTATAACGGTGGCGCGCAGGTTCAAAAAGAAAGCGTGGTCTACAAGGCAAGCTGGTGGACGCAGGGAAATGACCCGGTTTCTCACTCAGGTCCTTACCAGGAATGGAGTAAGGTTGATGTCTGCTCCGGCGATGGGGGAGGCGAAACGCCTAACACAGCGCCAAAAGTGGCATTCACAGCCCCTGCTTCCGGCAGTGAGTTTATTGTGGGCGATGCCGTTGCAGTCAGCGTTAATGCATCTGACACTGACGGCAATATTGCCAAAGTTGAATTCTCAGTGAATGGGCAGAAGTTTGCCGAAGCCGGAAGTGCACCGTACCAAGCAGTGTGGACTGCTGTTGAAGGCCAGCAGCGCATTACTGCCACTGCCTATGACAATGACGGCGCAAAAGTTGAGGCTTCCGTGTCTGTCTTAGTAAAAGCTGAAGTGGTAGAGCCGGAAAACCAGCTTCCGACCGTTTCCCTGGCTCTTTCTGCTTCATCTGTTGAGATGGGGAGCAGTGTTTTACTGACTGCCGACGCCGCAGATACTGATGGCACGATTGCCAAGGTTGACTTTTTCGTGAATGGCCGTCTTGCAGCAACCCGTGCAACCGCCCCTTATACTTTTGAGTGGTTGGCTGAATCAGCAGGGAACAACACGGTTTTTGCCCGTGCGACCGACAACGATGGCGCAACTGGTGACAGTAAAAAGCAGGTGATCAATGTGACTGGCGGTGAAGTGGTGTCTGACTGCCGTCCGGAAGGCCTGTACCAGACCGAAGGCGTGAATGTGCCTTACTGCTCTGTCTATGATCAGGAAGGCCGAGAAATGCTGGGTGAAGACCACCAGCGCCGCGTTATCGGTTACTTCACAAGCTGGCGTACCGGTGACAACCCGGCAACCGGTAAATTCCTGGCGAACGACATCCCTTGGGACAAGCTGACCCACATCAACTATGCCTTCGTCAGCATCGGCTCTGACGGCCGGGTAAATATCGGGGATATCAACGATCCTGAAAACGTCGCTGTCGGCCAAAGCTGGCCGGGTGTTGATATCGATCCTGCGCTTGGTTTTAAAGGCCATTTCGGCGCACTGGCTACCTACAAGAAACGTTACGGTGTGAAAACCCTGTTCGCCATCGGCGGCTGGGCGGAAACCGGCGGCCATTTTGATGAAAACGGTGACCGTGTCGCAGACGGTGGCTTCTACACCATGACCACCAATGCCGATGGCAGCATCAACCATGCAGGGATTGAGCGTTTTGCTGATTCAGCTGTAGAGCTGATGCGCAAATACCAGTTCGACGGTATCGATATTGACTACGAATACCCGACCAGCATGGCTGGGGCAGGCAACCCACTGGACAAGGAATTCTCAGAAAGCCGCCGTCCATACCTGATGCGCTCTTACAATGAACTGATGCGTGTGCTGCGTGAGAAGCTGGACCGAGCGTCTGCTGAAGACGGGCATCACTACCTGCTGAGCATTGCGTCGCCTTCATCTGCTTACCTGCTCCGTGGCATGGAGAACTTCGAGTCACTGAAATACCTCGACTACGTCAACATCATGTCCTATGACCTGCACGGCTCTTGGAATGAATATGTCGGCCATAACGCTGCCTTGTATGATACCGGCGAGGACAGCGAGCTGGCACAGTGGGGCGTGTACTCAACAGAACAGTACAAGGGAACCGGTTACCTGAACACTGACTGGGCCTACCACTACATGCGTGGTGCGCTGCAATCCGGCCGAATCAATATTGGTGTGCCTTACTACACCCGTGGATGGCAAGGTGTTGCCGGCGGTGAAAATGGCCTGTGGGGGCGTGCTCCTCTGCCGAACCAGAACGCCTGCCCTGAAGGTACCGGCGGTACCGGTGGCAAGTGTGGTGACGGTGCAATGGGCATCGACAACCTGTGGCATGACCTGGATACCAACGGCAATGAAATCGGTGCCGGTGTGAACCCAATGTGGCATGCAAAAAACCTGGAGATTGGCCTACAGGGCTCTTACACCTACACAAATGGCATGGATCCGGAAAACAACCCGGCTCACCAGGTCAGCGGCACCTACACCCGACACTATGACAACGTGGCGAAAGCGCCGTGGCTTTGGAATGCAGAGAAGCAGGTATTCCTCTCTTCCGAAGACAAGCAGTCAATTGCTGAGAAAGCAGGGTACGTGGTAGACAAAGGTATCGGTGGTGTCCTGATTTGGGAACTGGCGGGCGACTACAGCTGTTACGAGATTGGTGCCAATGGCGAGCGCGGGGCGAAAGACCTGAGCGAGCAGGCATGTCTAAACGGCCGTGGTGAGTACTACATGGGTGATACCCTGAGTAATACCATGTACGAAGCCTTCAAGTCAGCGGCCCCTTACGGTAACAAGCGCTCCGAAAATGCAGTACCGGTTGAAGCGGTGAATATCACTGTCTCTGTCGGTGGCTATAAGGAAGGTGACCAGAACTACCCAATTAACCCGAAGGTAACGTTCACCAACAACACCGGTGTCGATCTGCCGGGTGGTACCGAGTTCCAGTTTGACTTGCCGACTTCCACACCGGACAACGCGATGGACTGGTCAGGTGCAAAACTGAAGGTGGTTGAGTCTGCCCACAGCCGGAACAACAACATCGGTGGCCTGGATGGTGCAATGCACCGTGCCTCTTTCAGCTTGCCTGGATGGAGCGGAATTGCTGCTGGGGAAACCTATGAGCTGGATATGGTGCACTACCTGCCAATATCGGGTCCTGCAAATTACACCGTAACCATTAACGGCACTGACTATGCGTTTGCCTTTGAATATCCAGAACTGCCACTGGCAGAGCTTGGTGATGTGACAGACCCGGATACCGGTAACCCTGACACAGGCAACCCGGAGCCGGGAGATTGCAACCTTGATGGCGTGAACGTTTACCCTAACTGGCCTCAGGTAGACTGGGCGGGTAACCCTGACCATGCCAAAGAAGGTGACCAGATGGTACATGACGGCGCGCTGTACAAGGCCAACTGGTGGACACAGTCTGTCCCCGGAAGTGATGGCAGCTGGAGCAAAATTTGTAAAGGATAAAATATACAACGCATAAGTTGTTCGCTACCGAAAATACCCCGAACTGCTCGGGGTATTTTTTTATCTCACAGCCCGGCTTACGGCTTTTGGTTACTGCGCTTCATATTTTCTGTTTTCTGCAATACTCAAAATATGATTAAAAAACAGAGACATTTGCCTGGGGGCGTGTGCCAATGAGAATAGCGGTTGTGGGTATGGGCTACGTCGGTCTTTCCAATGCAGTATTATTAGCACAGCACCATCAAGTGGAACTCGTTGATATTAATGAAGAAAGAGTTAACAGGCTAAATGGGGGAAAATCCCCGATTGCTGATCCTGACATAGAGTCATTTCTTGCCAGCGGTACATTGAAACTCTCCGCTACGTTGGATAAACATCAGGCCTACATTGGGGCTGATATCGTTATTATTGCGACGCCAACAGACTATGATCCACAAACCCACCACTTTGATACTTCAACAGTTGAATCTTGTGTCCGTGATGTTTTGTCTGCAAACCCCAATGCGCTGACAGTGATTAAATCTACCGTGCCTGTGGGCTTCACCCAAGCATTAAAAGAGGCGTTGGGTACTGAAAACCTGCTCTTTTCCCCCGAGTTTTTACGCGAAGGGAATGCACTGAGGGATAACCTTTACCCCTCGCGGATCATTATCGGTGAACGTTCTGAGCGGGGCAGGATGCTGGCAACGTTGTTGCTGGAGGGGGCAAAGAAAAAAGATGTCCCGGTTCTCTACACTGACTCAACAGAAGCCGAGGGAATTAAGCTATTTGCCAATACCTATCTGGCTATGCGAATCGCATTTTTCAATGAGTTGGATTCCTATGCCCAGTCACTGGGTCTGGACTCGCGACAGATTATTGAGGGTGTGGGACTGGATCCACGGATCGGTTGCCATTACAACAACCCATCGTTTGGTTATGGTGGTTACTGCCTTCCCAAAGACACCAAGCAGCTGCTGGCCAATTACCAAAACGTACCAAACAACCTGATACGTGCAATAGTCGACGCCAATACCACACGCAAAGACTTTATTGCGAAGGCAGTGATAGCCAAGGATCCCAAAGTGGTGGGTGTATACCGGCTTATCATGAAGGCCGGCTCAGACAATTTCCGGGCGTCTGCTATTCAGGGGGTAATGAAGCGTATCAAGGCCAAGGGTATCGATGTGGTGGTATATGAACCGGTACTTGAGGAAGAGGAATTTTACCGCTCAAAAGTCATCAAGGATCTGGATGAGTTTAAAAAGATCTCTGATGTCATCATTTCCAACCGGATGGATATTGAGCTGGAAGACGTCGCAGATAAAGTGTTTACCCGGGATCTGTTTGGCGAACACTAGGGTAGCTTTACCATAAAGAAACCCGGCATCCGCCGGGTTTCTTCTATCTTTCTGTTTTTCTTTCCTCCACCCGGTTACGAGTGGTACTGCTCGCAGGCGAGTAAGGTATTTTCAATCAGGCTGGCAACCGTCATGGGGCCAACGCCACCCGGTACCGGCGTGATATGGCTGGCGCGCTCGCGGGCGATATCATATTCCACGTCCCCAACCAATTTGCCATTGTCCAAGCGGTTGATACCGACATCAATGACAACCGCACCTGGTTTAATCCATGAACCCGGAATAAAGCCCGGTTTACCAACCGCCACGACCAGAATGTCAGCCTGGCGCACATGGCCTTCCAAATCCTGGGTAAAGCGGTGACAGGTGGTGGTGGTACAGCCGGCCAAAAGCAATTCCATGGTCATTGGGCGACCGACAATGTTTGATGCACCGACCATTACCGCATGCTTGCCGCGGGTTGCGATGTTGTATCTCTCCAAAAGAGTGACAATGCCTTTCGGAGTACATGAACGAAGCTTTGGAATACGCTGGCACAGGCGACCGACGTTGTAGGGGTGGAAGCCGTCTACATCTTTGTCCGGGCGAATGCTTTCCAGTACTTTGGTGTCGTCAATACCGGCAGGCAGGGGAAGCTGGACCAGAATTCCATCGATGGTGTCATCGTTGTTCAATTGCTCGATGAGGTCGAGCAGCTCTTTCTCTGCGGTGGTGGCAGGAAGGTCAAAAGACTTGGAAACAAAACCTACCTCTTCACAGGCTCGGCGCTTGCTGCCGACATACACCTGGGATGCCGGATCTTCGCCTACCAGGATTACAGCCAGGCCCGGCGCACGCAGCCCGGCGTCTTTACGCGCCTTAACCCGTGCGGCTACTTCTTGACGAACTGTTTGGGAAATTAGTTTTCCATCAATGATTTGCGCTGCCATGTCTTTCCTTCGGCGTTAAAGAGGGGGAACTGAATTGCGCGCTATTGTCGCAAAAACAGATGACATTTTCTATTGCGCAAACGTTTTCGTCAGGTTGGGTTGGCCAGATTTTAACGTTTTCCACTTTTTACACGTTAAGTTGCGAACGACGAGCCCTGTTAAGTACTTCTTGTTATTACATTCTGGTAACGTAAACAACGAAACCAAAAAAGGAGAGGCAAATGCAACTCAGTGCCGAAGATGTCAGCAGATACTTGCCTTGGGACAGGTTGATTGATGCATTGGACAAGATTTTTACCAGTAACGCCTGTGCGCCGCTCAGGCATCACCACAACGTACCTGTACCGGGAACTAAAGACGCTACCATGCTGTTGATGCCAGCATGGCTGGAAGGGGAATTCGTTGGCGTAAAACTGGTTAATGTTTTTCCGGGCAACAGTGAACTTGGCTTACCGGGACTGAGCAGCAACTATACCTTGAGTTGCGGGAAAACCGGGCGTCCGTTGCTTCAATTGGACGGAAATGAACTGACAGCAAGACGGACTGCAGCGGCTTCCGCACTGGCATCCCGTTACCTTTCCCGTGAGTCATCTAAAGTCATGCTGATGATGGGTGCCGGGAGGATGGCGAGGAAACTTATTCCGGCGCACCGTTCTGTCCGGGACATTGACGAAATCTGGATCTGGAACCGCAATGAGGCGGCGGCTCAAAAGCTGGTGGATGAGCTGGCTGAATCTGGTGTGGAAGCCCATCTTTGCAGTCAGGGGAAACTTGAACAGGTTGCTTCCCGAGCCGATATCATAAGCTGTGCGACACTGGCTGAGACCCCAATTGTATCCGGCCAGTGGCTTAAACCCGGCGCGCATCTCGATCTTGTTGGCAGTTTTACGCCTAAAATGCGCGAAGCAGACAACCTTACCATGCAAATCGGGCATATTTTTGTCGATACCCGCTATGGTGCGCTGCATGAAACCGGGGATTTGATTACCCCATTAAAGGAAAATGCGATCACAGAAATGGATATTCTGGCGGAATTCGCGGATCTGTGCGGCGGCAGGCACCGGGGAAGGAAAGCACTGGATAACCCAGATGAGGCGATCACGGTATTCAAGTCTGTCGGCGATTCCAGGGAAGATCTTGCCGGGGCGATGCTGGCCTACCAATCCTGCACGTCACAAGGCGTATAAGCGGTGGCTGAGCATGACTCAATCCCCGAAAGCCGGCACGTAGCTGTTATCGGAGCCGGTATTGTCGGTCTGTGTACGGCGCTTGAGCTGCAGCGTGCCGGGTATCTGGTGACACTATATGACGGGCTACTTCCCGGACATGGCGCATCATTCGGCAACGCCGGGTATATTGCCACCGAATTGATTGAACCGCTTTCCTCCCTGGCTACTCTGCGAGCCGCCCCCAGGATGCTGCTTGATCCTAAAGGGCCGCTGGCGCTTCCGGCAAAGCACCTCATCAATGTGATCCCCTGGCTGGTAAAGTTTATAGCTGCCGCACAACCTTGCCGGGTTGAGAGTAGCAGGCAGGCTTTGGCCAGCCTGAATGGCGGGGCAGTTGCAGCCTGGAAACGCTGCCTTAGCGATACCGGCGGAATGGAACACTTGAAACGTTCCGGGTATCTGCTGCTTTGGGAATCGGAGAGACGCTACCGGGAGGCGGTAGAGAAGCAGAAGTTCCTTGCGTCGAGAGGGATCCACTCCCAGTTGGTAAACCGGGATGATATCGGCGTTTTGGAGCCAGACTTGGGAGAAAACGTCAGTCATGGGCTGTTATTCAATGATGCATACCAGGTCAGTGAACCGTTTCTGCTTTGCCAGCATCTTTTTGCCGTGTTCTCACAAAGGGGAGGGAAATTTGTAAACCGGAGAGTCACCAGTTTGGGTGAATCGAACGGGAGAGCTGAAATTTTATCAGATGCTGGAAAGCTCCTTTTTGATTACGCCGTCGTGGCGGCAGGGGCGTGGAGCAGGGAACTGCTTCAATCCACAGGTATTGATGTTCCATTGGAAGCTGAACGCGGTTACCACCTGACGTTGAGTGCAGAAGACGTGCAACTTAACCGGCCGATAGGTTCAGTAGAGAGAAAGTGCGTCCTCTCACCGCTTTCATCGGGAATCAGAATCGTCGGGATAACTGAGCTGGGTGGGCTGTCCCTTGAGCCGGTTAAACACCGTTTCAATGCGCTTTGGCACCACATGAAAGGGTTGTTGCCCGGACTCTCAGGAAAACGGGGTACATGCCAAGAGTGGATGGGACACAGACCGACGCTGCCAGACTCACTGCCTGTTATTGACCGCCATCCCCTGTACCCTCGGATACTCCTGGCATTCGGAAACCAGCACCTTGGCCTTACGCAGGCGGCAGTAACAGCGGAAGTCCTTACGGGCTTGCTCACTGGTAATCAACCCCAGATAGATCCTGCCCCGTTTACCGTTATGCGGTTTAAATGAAAAAGGGGCAGGTAATCTGGTTACCTGCCCCTTTGTTCTTTAATTCTTACCGGTTATGCCGCACTCAGATTTGGCATATGGCGACGGTCGCGGAAGTATACAATGATCATGTATACCGCTGTGCTTATCATGCAGGCCGCGAGGTAAACCATGATGCCGTGCTTGCTTTCAAACACGTTGTCTGCGAGCACAGGGCCGATAACCGAACCGACGCTATAGCTCAGGAGCAGGACTTCGGTTGCTGCAACGATCTGAGCCTTGGTCAATGTAGTACAACCGTGTGTGATGGCAATCGGGTAGAGGGCGAACACGGCCGCTCCCAGAACCAGCAGGGCACCCGCCATCACGGCATAGTTTTGCGAAATAACCGCGACTGCCACTGCACCGCTGCCGATAATGCAGAACATAGCCATCAGCAGTACCTTGCTCATCCGGCCGGACAGGTAGCTCACCACCGGCTGGACGACCATACCCCCAACCACAACCAGGGCCATCAGGGCACCTACTTGCTGGTGGTCAGCCACGCGCATGTTCAGGTATACCGGCAACAAGCCGTAAACCGCACCCAGTGTCAGGCCGGATACCAGACAGCCGATATAGGCGGCTTTGCGCAGTTTTTTAAGCTCGGAAAAGCTGATTGAAACATGACCGACATCCTGGGGCTCTCCGTGTTTGAAGAACAGTGGAGGCAGAATAGCCAGCGCAATCAGAACCCCGACAAACACGTAAGGCATCAGGCCTTCGACGCCAATGTAACCGATACCCAGCTGGCCCAGGGCGTTACCGCCGTACAGTGATGTCATATAGAAGCCAAGGCGTTTGGCTCGCTGCTTGTCATCATCTGCCATCAACAGCCAGGATTCCACCACCACGAAAATACCTGCTACCGCTACACCTGCAATAAAGCGGGAAACCAGCCAGACGCCCTGGCCGGGAACAGCGGCCATCGCTGCAATGGTTGTCAGCAATACAGACAAAAACAGGACAAAAGCAGCGCGGTGTTTCATGGCCCCGACAATACGGGCGCTGAAGGTCGCACCGAGCAGCAAACCGCCATAAAACGCACTGGCGAGCCAGGCAGCCAGGTGCGGGGGCATTTTCAGCGGAGCAAGCGCGAGCGGGATAAGGCTCATCAGGTAGCCTGCAGCAACAGCAAACAGGCTAAGGCTGATAACAGGAACCCAAGGCATTCCGGCTGGGCGTGCAGGCTCCATGCTTACTTCGTCAGCATTTAAATTCATTAACTTACTCGCAGAAAAATGCACCGCTGAGGTGGATAAAAGATGGTCAGAGCGGGCGCACTATGCATGTCGAAGGCGGGTAGGTAAAGCGAGGGAATTTTGTGATCTCGATAAAGTTTTTTTATCGAAGCCAAGTGGCTGAAAAAGGCCTGTTTAAGGCCTTTTTACCAAGCGGTTGCGCTTCTTTTTCCATCTGGCATGAACACCCTGGCGAAGGGTGGAGAAACTGTTTTCGATAAGGTCCATTCCAACCAGTATAAAGAGGGCAAGCAGGCAGATAATAAAGGCTTGGCGTTCGTATCCCAATGCTATGGTTAACCCCAGGCTTGCCATCAACCAGACCGCGGCAGCTGATGTGACCCCATGGATCTGTCCATCGCGTGCCATCATCACTCCCGCACCAAGAAAACCGACGCCGGTAATGATTTGGCCCAGTACACGGGCGTGGTCGAGGGAAGTTTCAGATAATGACATGGCCAGGCGCATAAACAGGTAGGTACCGAGAATAATGAGCGTAGCGGTGCGGATACCTACAGGCTTACCGCGAATCTGGCGTTCAATTCCAAGGATCCAGCCACAGGCGGCGCAGGTCAGAATGCCTATCCAGGTAAAAGGGGTTATATCAAACCAGGCGGCGAACTGCAGGCTGCCACTCTGTAATGAAGCGTCCATCAATTTGGCACAGACTTAAAAAAGGTGCTGCAATATCTTATGAAAGCGGTTTTTTGGCAAACTCTTTTTCATGCCAAAATGTAACCTATTGATGGGGTTATGCCTCAATTTTGACCACTTAGCACAGTAAAGCCGGGAAAACCGTTGACGCAAGGGGTGGGGTCTTTATAATTCTCACCGCACAAGCAGTGCGCCCTTAGCTCAGTTGGATAGAGCAACGGCCTTCTAAGCCGTGGGTCACAGGTTCGAATCCTGTAGGGCGTGCCACGCATTCTGAAGCCTCGGCAAATTGCCGGGGCTTTTTCGTTTCAGTCGCGAGCTATTCGCTGTGAGTAGCGAGCATTTCCAACTATCTGTTGATACACCATGTTGTTGTCAACAGGCTTGTCTCGCATCTCGCATCTCGCATCTCGCATGTCTCCCTTTCCAGTCATCTTTGACGGAAAATTTTCCATTCCGGGTATAACCCGCTCGTTTTCTCATTAGATGAGAAAATAGTCGCAAATTGTTCGTGATTTCATCCCTTTGCTTGTTGTCTGTGCTGGAAAATTCAGCTAACGTAAAATTATTATTTGTAATATGTAATACAAATAATGCAAGCACAACACATTCTCACGGTGAATGCATTTAATAAAGGGACGCCTCGCTGGCACAAGAAACCCGCCAAAACAGCATTTTCCAGAGAAAAAACAACCATAAGAAAGCAGAAAATTTACATTTTTTAATCATTAAATCAAAGGCTTGCTCACCATGCTTTTTGTTGGTGAAAGCCTTGCCCGAGAAGGATAGTACTTATGAAAGGAATTTCTCTTGCTGCGGCGATCGTTGCCGTCGTTTCCGGTTTCTCATTTAGTGATAATGCCAGCGCGGCAGATCATTTTGTCACTATAGGTACAGGTGGACAGACAGGGGTTTACTACGTTGCCGGGCAATCAATCTGCCGCTTTGTAAACCGCGGTGCCGATGCCCACCACATCAAATGTAATGCACCTGCCAGTGGTGGTGGCGTGGCTAACGTAAACGGCCTTCGCAGTGGTGAGTACAACTTCGGTATTATGCAGTCTGACCACCAGTACAAGGCACTCAACGGTGCTGCTCCTTTCCATAACCAGGAAGCGATGAAAGACATCCGCGCTGTGTTCTCACTGCAAAGTGAAGTGTTTACTGTCTTGGCTCGCAAAGACGCGAATATCACCAGTTTTGAAGCGCTTAAGGGCAAGCGTGTAAACATTGGTAACCCTGGTTCAGGCCAGCGCGATACCTTTGAAGAGATCATGAAAGCCAAAAGCTGGAACAGCGACGTGTTCAGTCTGGTATCTGACCTGAAACCTGCTGAGCAGGCGTCAGCGATGAGCGACAACAACATTGATGCGATGAGTTATTTTGTCGGCCATCCAAATGGTGCCATCCAGGAAGCTTCTACCACGACAGATGCCGTTTTGGTTCCGGTATCAGGCCCTGAAATTGATGCACTCCTTAAAGAGAAAACCTATTTCACCAAGGCAGTGATCCCGGGTGGTATGTACCGTGGCAACCCGGAAGATACCCAATCAATTGGCGGAAAAGCGGTACTTTCTACCACGGCAGAAACAGATCCTGAGTTGGTATACCAGCTGGTGAAATCGGTTTTTGACAACCTTGACCGCTTTAAGCGCCTCCACCCAGCATTCAAGGATCTGAACGAAGCAGAGATGATCGACGCAGGCCTGACAGCACCATTGCATGACGGTGCAGTACGTTACTACAAGGAACGTGGCTGGATTTAATCCTCCCTCACGTGAACTGAGCAACCGCAGCCCCCTATAGGGTGCGCTGCGGTCTATCCCTCCGAGTTGTAAGAGAAAAGTTTATGGATAAACCGATGTCTCCCTCAGAGATGCCGACGTCGGCTGAAGAGCTGATTGCCCAGGATGTCGGCGCCCGGCTTCCTGCCGGTATGATGGCAAAAACCATTGCCGGGCTTGCACTGCTCTGGTCCTTGTTCCAGTTGTGGATTGCGTCCCCATTGCCGTTTATTTTCGGCGTTGGTGTCATGAACGATACTGAGACCCGTGCCATTCACCTGGGCTTTGCCCTGTTGCTGGCGTTCATGGTTTTCCCTGCCACCAAACGTTCCCCGAGAGACCGGGTTCCGTTGCTGGATTGCACCTTTGGCCTTATTGCCTGTGCATCATCGCTCTATCTTTTTGTGCTGTATGAAGCACTGGTCCAGCGCCCGGGTATGCTGACAACTGAAGATTTTGTCACGGCATTGATTGGTATCCCTCTTTTGCTTGAAGCTGCCCGCCGCGTCCTTGGCCCTGCATTGCCGGTAATTGCTCTGGTGTTTTTGGTATACAGCCTTGCCGGCCCGTGGATGCCGGGGCTGCTGGCTCACCGGGGCGTCCAGCTCGAAGCACTGGCAAACCACCAGTGGATCACCACCGAAGGTGTTTTCGGCATTGCGCTTGGCGTATCCACCAGTTTTGTTTTCCTGTTTGTCCTGTTTGGTGCGTTGCTCGAGAGGGCCGGGGCCGGGCACTATTTCATCCAGCTGGCATTCAGTATACTCGGCCACCTGCGCGGCGGCCCGGCAAAAGCGGCGGTTGTGGCTTCGGGCCTGACCGGCTTGATTTCCGGTTCATCCATTGCCAACGTGGTGACGACAGGTACCTTTACCATCCCGATGATGCGCAAGGTGGGATTCAGTCCGGAAAAAGCCGGGGCGGTTGAGGTTGCTTCCTCTGTTAACGGGCAAATCATGCCGCCGGTGATGGGGGCTGCTGCGTTTTTGATGGTGGAGTATGTAGGTATCCCGTATGTGGAAATTATCAAACATGCTTTCCTGCCTGCGGCTATCTCTTATATTGCCCTTTTGTATATCGTCCACCTTGAGGCACTCAAACTGGGTATGGAGCCTATCGACTCCGCCCGCTCTAAACCCTGGCTTGCCCGCCTGACCGGTTTTGCCTTTGGTACGGCCCTTATCTCCGGTGGGTCCCTTGCTGTTTATTACGGGCTGGGCTGGCTTAAACCGGCGCTGGGCGACTTTGCTATTTATGGCGTTGGGACGCTGCTGGCAGTTGCCTACCTTGGGCTGCTGAAAGTGGCTGCCAACAATGAACCCTTGCCGGCTGAAGACCCGGATGCACCGCTCGACAGTCTGCCGGATACCTGTTCCGTGCTGCTGTCCGGGCTGCATTTCCTGCTGCCGGTGGTGGTGCTGGTGTGGTGCCTGATGGTAGAGCGTCTTTCTCCGGGGCTGTCAGCCTTCTGGGGCTCAGTGATCCTGATAGTAATAGTGCTGACCCAGCGCCCATTGCTTAACTGGATGCGCAAGGATGGCAAGCATGACTACGGTACCATGGAAGATGGCTTTATCGATCTGCGAGAGGGGCTGATCGCCGGCGCCCGCAATATGATTGGTATCGGTATAGCGACAGCGACTGCAGGTATAATTGTTGGTGCTGTTTCCCAGACCGGTGTCGGCCTTGTGCTTGCCGATCTGGTGGAAATGCTCTCCATGGGCAACTTGCTGTTAATGCTGATACTGACAGCAGTTCTAAGCCTTATCCTGGGCATGGGGTTGCCGACCACGGCGAACTATATTGTGGTTTCCAGCCTGCTGGCACCGGTTATTGTAACCCTTGGCCAGCAACATGGCCTGATCGTCCCGTTAATTGCCGTTCACCTGTTTGTGTTCTACTTCGGCATCATGGCAGATGTGACGCCACCTGTAGGGCTGGCCTCTTTCGCCGCCGCAGCCGTGTCGAAGGGCGATCCGATTAAAACCGGTATTACAGCGTTCTATTACAGCCTGCGTACTGCGGCTCTGCCGTTCCTGTTCATTTTCAATACCGATTTGCTGTTGATAGATGTGGACTGGGCACATGGCATTGCCATCTTTGTGGTTTCGACGGTAGCAATGCTGATTTTCGCCGCCGCAACCCAAGGCTGGTTTGTCACACGTAACCGCTGGTATGAGGGGATCCTGTTACTTGTGGTGGCATTTACCCTGTTCCGTCCGGGGTTCTGGGTAGATATGGTGGTTGACCCTTACCGGTCATCGAACCCTGCGCATTTGGCCAAGACTCTGGACCCGCTTGAGGCCGGTGATGTATTACGCATGCGTATCAAGGGGGAAGACGCAGTCGGTAAGATGCGTGAGTTTTCGGTGCTGTTCTCCGTTCCGGAAGGTGAAACCGGGCAAGACAAGCTGGATGCCCTGGGGATCATGACGTACCAGGATCAGGGAAATACACTGATCGATATCGTCACATTCGCCAGCCCGGCAGAAGCGGCTGGCCTGGAGTTCGATCAACAGATTGTTGATGTCCGCATTCCTGTCGAGCAGTTCCGCAAGGAATGGTTGTGGCTGCCGGCGTTGCTCCTGTTCGGTGCGGTATACCTGATGCAAAAGCGCAGGGTTACCAAGCAAGAACCGGATGCAGGGAAAATACGGGTTTAGGAATCAGCTGCGAATGTAGAGCGGCGAGAAGTGCGTAAATGCAGTTCAACACATTAGTGATAAAAAGCATCAGCCTGGCACAATGCCGGGCTGATTTTTTCTGTCTGTCTTTTCCCGGAACCCAGGACCTTTTTTCCCGGTATCCTGCGGTTGAATCTGCTTAAATCGCTTTCGCCAGCTTTTTCATCTGGGTGCCCATAAAGATAAAGCTGATGCCTTCAAACAGCAGGGACACGCCAATAAAGGTGCCCAGCAGGGTTAGTGAGAACTCAGGATCGTCCAGCATACCGAAGAAATACCAGCCAATCACAAAGGACAACAGGCCACTGGCAGCAATCCAGGGCCAGCCACCGACATTTCGGTTGCTTACTGCGAAGATAATACGGGTGGCACCGTTTACCATGATGATAAAGACCATCAGGCCGGTGATAGTAAAGAGACCGGCAACCGGTTTGAACAGGAGCAGCAAGCCACCCACGATATAAAGGGCTGAACTCAGTACATACCACAGTTTGGATTTCCACTGGTGGATACGGAAGGTATGCATCGCCTGGAAAAAGCCGCTGATAATGAAAAGGCTGCCGATCAGGGCGGTAAGGGTGATACCGGCAATCATGGGTACGGTCAGTGCGGCAAAACCGGTCAGAAGCGTGATGATGCCGACAGCAAGGAACCACTTCCAGCTGCGGGTCAATTGTATACCTACAATCGGGCTTGTCATTGTTATGTCTCCGGATGAAGAGGGCTGGAAGACCAAAAATGCTGCCGGAAACACCCGTGTCTCACGGCTTGGCCTTCATCATGAAAAGTTGCATTTTCTTGATAGCATACTCCTGTGAACTTGCTTTCCGGGTGGTGAAATTTGTAATCTAAATATTCCCAATTGTTCGGCACTTCGCTCGTATAAGTGGTTGACTTTCGTATTCAATCACCAGAATGCCTCATAATGAAAACAACAGGATAATTTAACCGCACACTTGGTGTGGTTTAGCGCGGCCATGGAGGATTAATGCGCATTTTCGCCGAGCTTTTTTGGTATTTCAGGCAGGAATGGAAACGTTATACCGGTGCTGTATTTTTGCTTGTCCTGGTTTCCCTGTTCGAACTGGTTCCGCCAATGGTGGTCGGAAAGCTGGTGGATGCGACTGTTGACGGCTCTGTGACTCCCGGCTACCTGCTCGGACTGACGGGGGGCATGGCATTGCTGTGGAGCATCGTTTACTGGTTGCGGGTGCAGTGGCGTATCTGGCTTTTCGGTGCTGCTGCGCAGTTAGGATCCGAGCTTCGCAACCGGCTTTTTCGCCATTTTGTGATTCAGTCCCCCCGTTTTTTTAACCGCTTCCGTACCGGTGACCTGATGGCGCGCACCACCAGTGATGTCAAGGCGCTGGTGGCAACAGCCGGGGAGGGGGTGCTGACCGCGGCTGACTCCCTGTTGCAGGGCATTTCAGTAATGGTGGTGATGTCCTTTTTCATCAGTTGGGAACTGACCATCCTCGCCCTGCTGCCAATGCCGGTGATGGCGATACTGGTCAACCGCTATGGTGAGCAGCTGCACCACCGTTTTTCTGCCTCCCAGGCTGCATTTGCCTCATTGTCAGAACAGACCCAGACCAGCCTTAACGGTATCAGAATGATCAGGGCATTCGGGCTGGAAAAACGCCAGCAGGCCGCCTTTGACAAAGCGGCCGATGTAGCGGGTGAGCACACCATGTCGGTAGCGGAAATAGATGCCCGGTTCGACCCCGTTATCTATGGCACCATTGGCGCATCTTTCTTCCTCAGCGTATCCGGCGGCGGCTACATGGTAGCTGGTGGGCAGTTGACTCTCGGAGAACTGACCGCCTTTACCATGTACCAGGGGTTAATGATCTGGCCAATTCTGGCTATCGCCTGGCTGTTTAATATCCTTGAACGAGGCTCTGCAGCGTGGAAGCGGATCCGGGAAGTACTGGATACTGAACCGGATATTGTCGGTGGGAAAGAAGATTTGCCATCCATGCCTGCCACATTACAGATAGGCATCGATAACATGACATGGAACGGCGACAGCGAGCCGGTGTTGCTGGGAATCCATGTCACTCTGGAACCCGGCCAAATGCTGGGTATTGCCGGGCCGGTTGGCAGTGGGAAAAGTGCATTGCTTGCGTCGCTGTTGCGGTTTGAGGATTTGAAAGAAGGCAACATAACCTACGGGGGAGTCTCTGTCAGGGAGGTTGATCTGGGGACGTGGCGCGGGAAATTTGCCGTTGTCAGCCAGACGCCGTTTCTGTTCTCCCGCACCATTGCGGAAAACATTGCATTGGGGAACCCGGATGCACCGGCTGAAGAGGTAAGGGAAGTTGCCCGTATGGCCTGCATTGATGAAGACATTGCCCACTTGCCGGACGGATATGGAACCCT
Source organism: Parasalinivibrio latis (assembly GCF_036825535.1). Classification (GTDB taxonomy): domain Bacteria; phylum Pseudomonadota; class Gammaproteobacteria; order Enterobacterales; family Vibrionaceae; genus Parasalinivibrio; species Parasalinivibrio latis. The sequence goes on along the minus strand of NZ_CP098812.1, from coordinate 2,687,905 downwards.
GGTAGGGGAGAAGGGTATCACCCTGTCCGGTGGGCAAAAACAACGTATCGCCATCGCCAGGGCACTGCTGCTCAATGCCGATATTCTTATCCTGGACGATGCCCTCTCTGCCGTTGATGGCAGAACCGAACACCGGATCCTGGAGAACCTTCATACCGCAACACGAAAACAGACGGTGATTGTCATCGCTCACCGCCTGTCTGCACTGGAAAGTGCGGATGAAATTATCGTGCTGGATAAAGGCCGGGTCAGAGAGCGTGGCCAGCACCGGGAATTGGTAGCAAGGGGCGGCTGGTACCATGATATGGATAAATATCAGCAGCTTGAGGCTGCTCTGGAGGAAGCATGAGCAGTACGACCGATGCGATAACGCAGGACGGAATCACCGGGCTTCTGAAAGATACCCGCAAAACCACCATCCTGAAGCGGCTGCTCTCCTTTCTTTGGCAGGACAAGCGTGCTTTTTTCACCGCCTCGGCAATATTGCTCCTGGCGGTTGGCATGGACGTGGCCGGACCCTGGATAGTCCGTGTCTTCCTCGATGATTACGTCTCGAAAGGTTACTACCCGCCAACGGTACTGTGGCTCCTAGCGGTAGCCTATATAGGTGCCACCACCGCGTCGGCGTTGCTGCACTACTACCAGGGGCTTCGTTTCAGCCGGCTATCCATCAATATTGTCCAGCGCCTGCGCAAACAGGTTTTCAGCAGTGTGCTGAACCAGCCGCTGTCCGGGTTTGACTATGTGCCATCTGGCAAGCTCGTCTCAAGGATCACCAACGATACCGAGTCACTCAAAGAGCTGTACGTCAATGTGATTGCAACATTTATTGCCAACCTGGTGCTGATAGTGGTGATGCTGGTGGCAATGGCGTTGCTCAATATCACCCTGACCCTGATTGTGGCGGCATTGCTGCCGGCAGTCATTTGGGTAATGTGGCGTTACCAGCGTAAAAGTACACCGCTTTTTGCCCAATCCCGTGACTTACTTGCAGATATCAACGGAATGATGAGTGAGTCTATCCAGGGAATGACCCTTATCCAGTTGATGAGGCAGGAAAACGGGTTTTCTGACCGATTTGCCGGGCTGACAGGCAGCCACCTAGCCACTGATATGAAAATTGAGCGGCTGAACGGTATCTGGCTCCGGCCGCTTATCGATCTGCTTTCGGGTTTTGCCTTACTGACCATTGTCGTTATCTTCGGGTTCAGCGGCACGGAGGTCATTGGTGTCGGGGTGCTGTACGCTTTCCTCAGCTACCTTGGCAGGCTGACAGAGCCGCTTATTGCTTCCATGCAGCGAATGGCGCAGGTTCAGCAGGCCATCAGTGCCGGGGAACGGCTGTTTGAGCTGGTGGATACCCCCGGGCAACGGTATGGCGACTCGCAAGCTCCCCTGGCATCCGGAGAGATAAAGGTGCGGGACGTCCATTTCTCCTATGACGGCAAAGTGGATGTACTGAAAGGGATAAGTTGCGACGTCAGGCCCGGTGGTTTCCTTGCACTGGCCGGGCACACCGGCAGTGGGAAAAGCACGCTGGCTTCCTTGCTGATGGGCTTTTACCCGGCTGGGAAAGGAGAGATCCTGCTGGGTGGGCAACCCCTGATGTCACTGAGCCATAATGTGCTCAGGCAGGGTATCGCCCTGGTGCAGCAGGATCCCCACGTGCTTTCAGACAGCGTACGGGAAAACATTACCCTTGGCCGGGACACGGATGATGCCATGGTCTGGAAAGCACTGGAGACAGTTGGTCTCACTTCCTACTTCCGGGCACAGAAAAACGGGCTGGACACGTTGTTGGGAGAGGGCGGTGTCACACTGTCAGCCGGGCAAAAACAGCTCCTTGCTTTGGCACGCGTGATGGTTGAGCAGCCTAAGATTCTGATTCTGGATGAAGCAACGGCCAATATTGATTCGGGCACGGAAGAGAAAATTCAGCAGGCGCTGGCGGCGATGCGCCATGCCATGACCATTGTTGTCATCGCGCACCGGCTTTCAACCATCATTGAAGCAGATGAAATTGTTGTCCTGCACCGTGGGGAAGTGGCGGAGCGGGGAAGCCACCAGAGCCTTCTTTCCCACAAGGGCCGTTATTTCCAGATGTATGAAATGCAGAGGTTAAAAAGGGGAAGGGTTTAACCTTCCCCCGACATGATCCTGGTACGCCTTAGCCGCGTCTCATCAGGCCTTCCTGCACGGCAGATGCAACAAGCTGGCCGTTCTGGTTATAGATTTCACCGCGTACCAGACCCCTTGCACCGCTTGCTGACGGGCTGTCGATAGCAAACAGCAGCCACTCATCCAGACGGAATTCACGGTGGAACCACATGGAATGGTCGATAGTGGCGACTTTCATTTTCGGCGTCATCAGTGTCACTGCATGTGGCTGGAGGGCAGTAACCAGGAAGCCCCAGTCAGAGGCGTACGCCAGCACGTACTGGTGGATGCGGTAGTCATCCGGCATGGTGCCACGGGCCCGGATCCACAGGTACTGCTTTGGCTCCATGGCTTTGGGATCCAGCGGGTTCTGGACGTATACCGGGCGAACTTCAATCGGTTTGTCATAGCCAAAAATCTTTACCACTTTCGGTGGCAGTTTGTCGGCCATTGCCTGAATGAGTTGATGCTCAGACGGAATACCTTCCGGCCCAGGGACATCCGGCATGTTGTTCTGGTGGTCAAACCCTTCTTCCAGGGCCTGGTACGAAGCAGTCAAGTAAAAAATCGGTTTACCGTTCTGAATCGCCTTGATACGCCGGGTGCTGAAACTGCGCCCGTCACGCAGGGTTTCAACATCATAGACAATCGGCTTTTCCGGATCGCCGGGCAACAGGAAATAACTGTGGAAAGAGTGGACGAAGCGGTCCGGCTCAACTGTTGATTTAGAGGCAGAAAGTGCCTGGCCAATCACCTGGCCGCCATAAACTTGAGGAAGGCCAAGGTTTTCACTATTTCCACGGAACAAACCCTGCTCAATGGGCTCTAAGTCAAGAAGAGTGAGAAGCTGGTTCAGTTCTTTACTCATAAACTCGATTACACTCGTTAGGTTTTCGGGCAACGATTGGGTAAAATTACCGGAACTCTCCAGACTTTGCAGTCTTTTTGTCTAATTTTGTTGGCTTTTTGTTAATGGTGGCGCCGTGAAGAAGTTTTTGGTTATTGTGATGGCACTGATTGGAACAGTAACGTTTACCGCATGTTCCGGATTGATCGGGGCAGATTCCTCAAAAATGATTACCGGTAATGTCACTTACAAAGAACGAATAGCCCTGCCTGAAAACGCCAAAGTCACTGTGACCCTTTCCGATGTGTCAAAAATGGATGTCGCCGCAGAAGTGATCAGCCGTCACTCGTTCCTGACTGAAGGCGCTCAGGTGCCACTGAGCTATACCCTTCGCTATGAACCATCGGAAATCAATCCAAGCCACACCTATGCGGTCAGTGCCCGTATTGAAGTGGACGGTAAGCTGATGTTTATCAACGACACTGCGCACCATGTCCTGACTGATCCTGCAATGACTGTAGTAACAGATATTATGGTTCGCTCAGTTGGTCGGTAAGCAATACTGAATTTAAGAAAGGGGCGGAAATACCGCCCCTTTCTTGTCTCTGCGCTACTTGCTTCTACCAGCGAAACAGTCGCAGTGAGAGCTTGCCGGTTTCCGACACACTGACCCCTTCAGCCAACAGCTTTTCCCGTTGCCTAATCAGGTTGTCCCCCCTCAGAGATATCTCTCCTTTGGCATTAACCACCCGGTACCAGGGGATTTTTGAGCCTTCCGGGAGCTGGGAAAGCAATTTCCCAACATGGCGGGCGTGCCTTGGATACCCCGCCAGTTCTGCAACATCGCCATAGGTAGCGACTTTCCCCTCCGGGATACCGGCAATAGAAGCGTAAACCTTAAGAGCAAATTCATTGTTGTTTTCTACTTTGACCATGGTATCAGGTACATCGTTGGCAACGTAGTTATACGGTACCAGCAGGGAGGCTGTTGGCAAGCCAAAAAAAGCGAAGCCGGTGAAAGCTTCGCAAAGGTAGTACCAACTGATAAACCAATGGGTACAAGCGGATCAGGTTCCGGAACACAGTTCTGAGCCAGGTGGGCAACTTTGGCTCACCCGGAGAAGGACATGCTCTCGTCCGTAGTTGTTTTCAAAGGTCACTTTGATATAGCCGTCCCCGGACAATTGACTGTGCAGCAGGTTCATTTCATTGGAGCGGTTGGTGTTGTCATCCAGAAGCATGGAATCCAGATAGGTTTCGACTGGCGGAGTACTTTCATCCATGAATGCAACGCCGACAAAGTCTGCGCCTTCCGTATTTTCCCACCTCAGCTTGAACTGAGCAGGATTGGCACTGCTTTCAAGCCAGATATAGCCAATTTTCGGCGGATGGCTGTCAACATAGGTAACGAGTTCACCGTGTTCGGTTGTCCCGAATTCATTGGTTGCGATCATGTTGACCAACCCGGGTGAAGGATCCCCCGGCTTGTACTCCACCTCGTGATAGATTCCGCTTCCCAAAATTAGCGGGGTATTAATGAAATCTGATTCAAACCTTACCCCGTCAGTACCATGGAAGCTGGCCCCGACATATACCGTGTTGGATGTAATGGCGTAGCCGCTGCCCCCTTGGGTGAAGTTAGGCTCAACCCGTAGTGCTGTGGTGGTGAAATTAGGTGGTGCATCTGTGAGTTTCAGGCTAAGGAGCAGCGGGTCTGAAAATGCGGCGCCCCGGTCGAAGTCAGTGATGGTTGTATCTTTTACATCCGTCAGTCGGGCATTGACGTACAGCCCTTTAAGGGTGCGGTAGTTAATGTTGTTCCCGTCATAGATAAATTGCCTGGTTGTCCTTTGGACCGGCCCCCCCGGAAACGCAACACCCTGCTGGTACATGTATGTTTTGCCCGGCTCTGCCCCTAGGACATTGACGTTAACGGTAACAAATTCCGGCCGGCCTCCACCGCTTCCCGCGCCTCTAATCAAGCCTGGGGGGTTGATATCACAGTTGAAAGAGGAAAAGTGGCTGGTGGTTGCCTGCAACGCCAGGCCATTGGGGGTGGAGGCATCTTTAATCACAGCTCCCTGGCTTTGCAATATCCAGATACCGCTCTCCTCGTCCAGAATCCATAACGGGATAGTATTGGATTCCGTCAGGTCGTTACCGGCAATATCTTTGGTGGCATACAAGGGAAGGGTCAGGGTAGCGGTCTGGTTGTCGGCCAGTTGGAGCTTTTCTCCGTTTTGTTCGAACGTGACATCAACGACGCCATAAGAAAGTAACTGGTACTGGTCATCTTGCGTTGTCCCTGTGTCAGGGGCTCCGTAAAAACTGCCCGGAAACCCCTGGGAGAGAATAGGGTCGCTGGTGTCGATGGGGGTAATGTAGAGCTCTACGTTGCCGGTTACCTGACTCCCGTCTGGCATTCTCAGCGAGCCGGGGGGAAATTCCACACTGGCCCCGGATTGGCCGGTATACCTGCCTCCCCGGTCTGCATCTGCGGTGATGGGTGGCGCGCGCTCTATCAGGGTGACTTGCTTTGTGTAGTCAGCCTTGATGCCTTCAAAAAATACAATGCCATCCAGGTAACCCGGCTTTTCCACCTTCAAAATGCTGTCCGTTTCATGGGGTTTTACGGATACCCGTGAGTAAGGCGCATCGACCTTTACAGAATGAATCTCCATATTCGGTGAGCTAAGAGCCAGCCCGGTCACAGGGCGGCCTTTTCCATCAACGGCGGAAAAACGCAGCTCAACGTTACCGACGCCGGTTTCTCCCGGCTCGTTGTTGTCACCATCACTGCCAAACCATGGGCAGCCGGAAAGAAACATCAGGCTGACAGAAATGAAGACAAGCCTTCTGGCATGAAACCTCGTCAACGGCTTGAGTGAGAACATAACGCCACTCCTTGTTTTGGGAAATGCTTCCAGGCTACGTAAGGGAGGGGGGAATTTCGTACCCAGAATTAGGTATGTGTCAGCAAAGCAAGGGAACTACACTGGAGTCAGTTACCCGAAAGGATGGGACTGGATATGGTCACGGTAACCCTTGTTGAAGACGATGATGAAACGCGCGAACGGCTTTCGGAGGTCATATCCGGGCACCCGGATTTCGATCTGCTTGATGCCTCTGCAACCATGAAATCTGGTGTACAAGCCCTGCTGACCTTTAAGCCGGACGTATTGCTGGTGGATCTGGGGTTGCCCGATGGCTCGGGTGTCGATGTTATTTCCCAAATCTATGCAAACAAACTCGACACTCAGGCCGTTGTTGTTTCAGGCTTTCATGATGAGCACCTGGTCTTTGATGCGCTTGAAGCCGGTGCACAGGGGTATATCCTGAAACATGACAGATCGCAGAATATAGCTGACGCCATTCAATTGATGTTGTCCGGCGGGTCACCGATCAGTCCACTGATTGCCAGAATGCTTTTGCAGCGCTTTAACCGGCCCGTGGTGGAAAATGTACTACCGGAAGCCTTAACTGCCAGGCAGGAAAAAATACTGCATTATGTCAGCCAGGGGTTTTCATCCAAGGATATCGCGGAAAAGCTGAAGATCTCCTACCACACGGTTACCACGCATATCAAAAACATTTACGGCAAGCTCCAGGTAAACAGCCGGACGGAAGCGATATTCGAAGCTAAGAGGCTGGGCCTTATCAGGTAATCTACCCTGTTTTCTCAATCATGGTGCGGAGTTAGCCTGCCTGCAAACATATGCTCTCGTTAAGTCATATGGGAGTTGTAAATGGCAGGGATGGCGTTAAAGCCGGCTCAGGTAGGGTTGTCGGTTGCTGCACTGGTGGTCCTGGTCACCGGGCTCAGTTTGGCTGTTTTTTTTTTCCGCCTTCCTTTTCAATTCCTGCGGGTGCCGTCGAAATTAACCGTTTGCACGCAACAGCAAACCCTTCTGATTTTCCCTCCGAACTGGATGGTTTACCCTGGCAGCCGGCAAGTTTGCCCGATGACTGGTACCAGAGTGGAAAAACGTCAGATTCCTATTGGTACCGTTTTGTTCTTTCCGGCACGTCCGGTAATGGTTTGGACAGGGACAGAAATGTTGCCCTCTACTTTCCGATGGCCAGTGAGAACCTGACTGTTTACCTCAATGGCATCTGGCTGGGCCAAAGTGGAACCGATGGCCCGGTATTGGGGCGAAGCCACAACATTCCCCAGTTTTTTGTTTTCGCACCTGAGCGGTTAAATCCCGGGGAAAATACCTTTCTTTTCCGCGTCAGGGCGGAAACACCGGCTCAGGGCTTGCTCGACAGGGTATATCTGGGGAATGTACCGGATCTCCAGCCAGTCTATGAATGGAAATTCTTTAGCAGGGTATCTGTTGTGAAGTGGCTGACAGGAGTGATGCTGCTGATGTCGCCAATTCTTGCAGGGTTCTGGCTCTACCGCCAAAGGGACGCCGCCTACGGGATTTTTTCACTGGTATTGTTGTTTTGGGGGTTACACAACCTCAATCTTATTGTGGTAGAGATCCCAGTCAGCGGTAAGGTATGGGAGACCTTCACCATTCTGACCCTCGGCTGGACGGTTTCAGCGGTGATCTGGTTTGATCACCGGTTCCTTAATGTGACCAGGCCTGCCGTTGAGAAAGCCCTGCTGCTCCATTCCCTCGCGGGCTTGATGTTGTTTTTAACACCGGATTATCCGTCGCTGCTGTTTTGGGGTTATGGCATCTGGTACCAGTTCCTGGTGCTGTTTGGCCTTTATGCGACTGTATTCCTGTTCTCTGTTTTCCTTGGGCAAGGGAGCTGGGATGCGTACCTGATGTTGCTGGTGGGAGCAGTTATTGTTGTGTGCGGTGTACATGACATCCTGCTGGTTAACCATTTCTGGCCCCGGTTTGACGGGTTTGTTATCCAATACAGTGCGCTTCCGACAGTGGTGCTTTTTACCTGGTTCCTTATTCGCCGGTTCATTCGGGCGCTGAACACCGCGGAAGAGCTGACACGTTCGCTTGAAAGGCAGGTATATGAGAAACAACAGGCCATTGAAGCTCAGTACTCCCGGCTTTACCGGCTGGAAAAAGAGCAAGTCCTTTCGGAGGAGCGGGAGAGGATGATGCGGGACATGCATGATGGTTTTGGCGGCAGCCTGGTGTCCCTTGCAGCATTGCTGCAAAAACAGCAGGGGGAGGTTTTTGTACGCGCCCATGGGAAAGTGCAGGAATGCATTACAGATCTGAGGCTGGTGATTGATTCGCTGGACCCCATGCTTGGGGATCTGAATACTTTGCTGGCAACGGTGCGGGTCCGTATGTTGGGACAGCTTGAAAGTGCCGGAGTTGAGCTTGAATGGGATGTAACGGAACTGCCCGAAGGTACGTCATTCAGCCCGCAGAGAAACCTGCACATAATGCGAATCCTCCAGGAAGCGATGACCAACAGTATCAAACATTCCGGTTCGCGGAAGTTGCGGCTTTCGAGCCGGGCAGAAAAAGACGGGACGGTGAAGATTACTGTCCGGGATTTTGGCACTGCGGGAATATTGTCATTTGATTCAGGCCGTGGAATAGAGAACATGCGCTGGCGTGCCGGGCAGTTGGGCGGCAAGCTGGTGTTTACCGAAAACGGTGAAGGCATCAGTGTCAGGCTGGTGTTACCTGCCCCCTGAAATTTGCTAGCCACCACACAGTTTCTCCTCTCTCATAAACGAGACTAAGCGCTTATACTGTTTTAGAAAATCATGATATGCGCACAGGAGGTGCCGAATGATGAATCCGCCGATGTTGTGGCTCGCCGCCGCGTGTGTTTCGCTGGGCGGTGCTCTTTCCATTGGGGCATCCCATGCCACTTTGCCGCTTCTGGCTCTCGTCATTCCTGTCCTGTTTTTCCTGCCTGCTGCCGGTGTTGCCGGATGGATGATGTTAGCCGGGCTTAGCCTCTATGGCTTTACCCTGCCATACCAGTTGCCTGCTATTTCTGTTGCGGTGTGGATGACGGTGCCTGTTCTGGCTCTTGCTTTCGGCCCCCGGAGCCACTGGCAGGTCTCTGTGCTGGTGATTTGCATCCTGCTGGCAATGAATACAGGTATCCTCGCCTTGCAAAGTGAGGGCAAGCTGCCGGGCAGTGCCATTGTCACTGTCACCCAGGTAGCGTCAGTCTGCCTGGTCTGGTTTGCTGCAAGGTGCTGGAAATTTACCCCGCCTTACCAGCTTTGGCCGTTGCTTTTGGTGGCTGCCCTGTTAGTCGCCGGTCACCTGGGGGCGGCAGCACTGGCAATGTGTGTTTCGCTGCTTATCTATTTCCTGCAGGAAATACGACGCAAAGCACCAGAAAAATGGCTTTCGCACCTGATAGTTATCCTTCCCGCCATCGCCTTTGCAGCGTTGGTGTTACACCCCAAGCTGGACGTACCCAGCCCGGTTTTTGTCGCCTGGATCCTGACGCTCTCCTCTGCGTGGCTGGGAGAGTACCTGTTAGAAAATGAGGATGAAGAAGAGGAAGAACTCTGACTTTGTGCCTTGTTGAACCCAAAGGCTCCTACGAGTTCAAACCAGCAACTACCGCCAGACGCATAAACTCGCAGAAGGCTTTTTCTGCCGGATCCTGCTCCCGCTTTTTCGCCCAGGCGAGGCCCACATCCATGCCGGGTACCGTGTCATCAATAGAAAGCACTTCCACCCGTCTGCCTTCGAGCGACCAGGGGCGGTAAACCATATCCGAAAGGATAGATACCCCGTAACCGTTCGCGACCATACTGCGGACTGCTTCAACGGATGAAGTACGGAAAACCACATTAGGCTGGTAGGGGGTCTGGTTCCAGTAACGCTGTGCGGTGTTACTGGCTTCATCGACAGTGAGCATGATGTACGGCACTTCAGAGACATCCTGCAAAGAGATCTGTTTTTTCTCCCGTAATGGGTGGTGGGTACTGAGCCACAAGCGGCGGCGGGAGCTCACCAGCACCTCATAGGCAATATCTTCCTGGTTGATCAGGTTGGAGGTGAGCATTATGGCGAGGTCATATTCTCCGGAGAGCAGCCCTTCCTCAATATGTTCCCGCTGTGCTTCAAGAAGCTGGATTTCCACATGGGGGAAGCTGCGCTGAAATCTCACCAGGTATGGCGGGATAAAATAGCCTGCAACTGTGTAGGAAACCGCCAGCCGGATTTTACCTATCACTTTTTCGTGACTGCGGCTGGGGATACGCATTGCCTCTTCGACAGCCGCCATTATGTGCAGGGCATGCTGGAGAAACTGGTTGCCCTCGTAGGTAAGCACCATTCCGTGTGCATGGCGGGTGAAAAGCTGGGTGTCTAGCATCTCTTCGAGCGTTTTAAGTGCGGTAGTGATTGCCGACTGGGAAACGTTGAGATCCATGGCGGCTTGTGACACCTGCCCGGAGTTGGCTGTGGCAATAAAGTACCGGATTTGTCTCAGTGTCGGCATCATTTCTGTTTTCTCCAAGAGTAAATTCAAAAATTCTGATAGTGCGCCTTGAGAAGTTAACCATCTGTCCAAAGATGTTTACCTCAATCTTACGCCTTTCCCGTTCTCCAACCTGTCTCTTTTCTGCTTACGTTGCCCGTTCTGATTCGAGTCTTTCTGTATCTGAAAAAATGATATTGCTATTAAAAACTCAGAATTATACATAACGCTTCCCGGATTGTAACATCAATTTAACGTCTTGCATTGCCGGATTCGGGAATGCAGTTGAAGTAGCTGAAACAAACAGGGCATCTCTGCGCCCATGACAAGGATGGCGAGTATGAACAGGAATACCTTCGGAAAGGTTTACAGCAGACAAGCAATTCAAACAGCGGTGGCGGCGGCATTTATGGTGTCGACCTCGGTCAGTGCCTCTGATTGGTTTCCCTATCCGGTAGAGGTTTGGGAACCCGCTTTTAACATGCAAAGCCCGCGTACGCAGCAGACTTACCAGCCGGTCGCCAAAGCCGATAAGGCGTGGGATATCTGTGTCTCCTTCCCGCACCTGAAAGATGCGTATTGGACTTCGGTTAATTACGGCATTGTTGATGAAGCGCGCCGGACCGGCGTGAAAGTCCAGTTGGTGGAAGCCGGCGGGTATACCAACCTCAACAACCAGATCTCCCAGATTGAAGACTGCGTATCTGCCGGAGCGGATGCGGTGGTGATTGGTGCCATCTCGTATGACGGTCTCAATAACCTTGTTAAGTCACTGACGCAAAAAGGCATTCCGGTTATCGACATCGTCAACGGTATGTCATCACCAGAACTGAGTGCCAAGTCATTGGTCTCTTTCGGGGAAATGGGCTTTAAAGCCGGGGAGTATATTGCCAAGCGCCATCCCACTGGCGGAGAGACGGTAAAAGTCGCGTGGTTCCCGGGGCCTCCGGGAGCAGGTTGGGTAGAAGCGGGGAATGAGGGCTTCCAGAATGCCATCAAAGGATCAGCCATTGAGGTCGTAGAAACCAAATACGGTGATACCGGCAAGGAAGTCCAGCTCAAGCTGGTGGAGGACACCCTTGAAGCCCATCCGGATATCAAATACATCGTCGGTACTGCTGTTACCGCCGAGGCAGCGGTTGGCCTGCTTCGTGCCCGTGGCCTCGCCGGTGATATCAACATCATGTCTTACTACTTCACGCCGGGCGTTTACCAGGGGATCCGTCGCCAGCAAATCCTTGCTGCCCCTACCGACTCTTCGGTGATCCAGGGCCGGGTAGCCATAGACCAGGCGGTCAGGATCCTTGAAGGCAAAGACTACCTCAGGCATGTCGGCCCCAAACTTTATGTCATTGACGGTGACAACATCAATTCGTTCGAACGTGATACTTCCCTTGCTCCCAATGGGTTCCGGCCAACCTTTTCGGTAGAACCTTAATGGAGCCTGAAATGACGGAGCTACTCAGACTGGAAAGCGTTTCCAGGCAGTATCCGGGTGTGCTGGCGCTGGACAGTGTCAGCATGACTGTTAACGCCGGGGAGGTGCATGTGCTCTTTGGCGAAAACGGTGCAGGGAAATCAACGCTTATCTCGCTGATGGCCGGGGTGACGCAGCCAAGCAGCGGCGCGCTTTTTTGCCGGGGTGAGCCGGTGTCACTTCGCTCGGTTCAGGAAGCAAGGAAAAGGGGGATCAGTGCCGTGTTTCAGGAGTTTTCACTGGTGGAAACCCTGACCGTGGCAGAAAACCTGTTGTTGGGAGATGAGCCTGTCCGTAATGGGCTCATTGACCGGGAACAAGAATGTGCCCTGGTGGAAAGGGAGCTCGCCCGGCTGGATTTCGGGTTAAACCCGGGGACTACAGTCGGCTCCCTTTCCCGGGCCGGTCAACAGATGGTCGAGATTGCCAAAGCGCTGCGCAGTGATCTTTCCGTCCTGATCCTGGATGAGCCAACCGCCTCGCTGACTGAAAAGGAGACAGAACAGCTGTTTGCCCTGGTGGAGCAGTTGAAAGCGAAAGGCGTAGGCATTGTTTACATCACCCACCGGATGGCTGAAATCCGCCGGATCGCTGACCGGATCACTGTCCTTCGTGACGGAAAGCATATCGGCACTGTTGATGTTGCTGAGGTGAGCGAAGAGCAGCTGGTCGAGATGATGACGGGCCGGGAAATTGCCCAGATTTACCCGGATATTCCCTGGAAACCGGGGCAGGTTCTGCTGTCGGCAAAGGGTCTGTCAACGGCAGATGGACTGGTGAGGGACGCCACATTTTCCGTTCAAACGGGTGAGGTCGTCGGCTTTGCCGGGCTGGTAGGGTGCGGAAAATCAGAAGCCCTGCGTGCGTGTTTTGGCATTGAACGTGTCACAGAGGGAAGTATCCGGTTCGACGGGAAGGATGTTACGGGCCTTACACCACGTGAAATGCTGGAAAGGGGGCTTTTCTACAACTCGCGCGATCGCAAGGAAGAGGGGCTGATGATGATGCGCGGCGGGCGGGAGAATATGGCACTTGGTGCGCTGGATACCCCTTCATTCCAGGTGCTTTCCGGGCTGATAAACCTCCGGCATGAACAGCAGTGTGCGGGCACACTCGCAGAAAGGTTGCGGCTTTACCCCATGGACACTGAGCGTGAAGTATCGAGTTTCAGTGGGGGGAACCAACAGAAAGTACTGCTGGCGAAATGCCTCACCCGGGAGGTGTCGCTGTACATCTTTGATGAACCTACAGTTGGGGTGGACGTTGCCACCCGCGCTGAAATTTATGCCTTTATCGGAGAGCTGTGCAAGAACGGCGCTGCGGTAGTGATTGTTTCCTCCGAATTACCGGAAATCCTGCATCTGTGTCACCGGGCATATGTGATGCACAACGGCCGGGTGAGCGCTCATTTTGAAGGCGCGGAAATTACGGAATCTAACCTGCTGGAGCATTTCTTTGACCGTCCGGCAGCCAATGAACAACAGGAAGTTGAACATGAGATCTGAACAGAACAACCAGGCCATACCGGCTGATGCCAATCTGTCCCGCTCTGGCGGGATCCGTCCGGGACATTTGCTGAGGCGCTGGTTTGTCCGGCTGGGGGTATTGCCGTTTCTGCTGTTGGGGGCTGTGGTTATCTTCGCTTCCGTGTCGGATAACTTCCTCACTGCGCGCAACCTGATGAACGTCGTGCGCCAGTCATCTTACCTGACGCTGGTTGCCGTAGGGCAGATGGTGGTGTTGCTGACCGGGGGCTTTGATCTTTCTGTCGGCACCATGATTGCGCTTTCATCGGTGGTGGGGGCATCTGCCATGGCAGCCAGTTACGCGGCAATGCCTGACTTGGTGTGGCTGGCAATCATCCTTGGCGTTATTGCCGGAATGGCTGCGGGCATGGTGATTGGTGCGGTTAACGGGGCCGGTGTCGCACTGCTTGGGGTGTCGCCTTTCATGATGACGTTGGGGATGGCCTCAGTCGGCTTCGGTATCGCGCTCTACATGACCGGCGGAACCCCGGTTTACGGGATGCCTGTCGAGTTTGGGGACACCTTCGGGTTTGGTTCCATATTGGGGCTTCCCGCCCCGGTAGTTGTGGCAGCCATAGCTATCAGCCTTGCCTGCATTCTGGTGAACCGTACTCGTTTGGGGCGCTATTTCTATGCTGTTGGCGGCAATATCAAAGCAGCACGCCTGTCCGGTATCAATACGCAAAAAGTGCTGTTCACTGCTTATCTGCTTTGCGCTGCCTTTGCTGCCCTGGCGGGAATACTCCTTACCGCCCGTCTTGATACCGGGGAGGCCAATATTGGGGCTGCCATGCCGCTTGAATCCATTGCAGCCTGTGTCATTGCCGGTGTCAGCCTGCGGGGTGGTGTTGGGAGGCTTGAGAATGTCGTGTTGGGCGCGATTTTTATCGGCCTGGTGCAAAACGGGATGAATCTCGCGCGGGTGGAGTCGTATCTGCAGACCGTTGTGATTGGTGCATTGCTCATTCTTGCAGTCGTGGCTGATCAGATACGCCTGCGGATGCAGGAAAATATGCGGGAATCTTAAAAGGGGAACAGAAAAGGCATTCTGCCGGACTGGAGAGAAAATTGATGATTAATATTAACAGTGACATGGGGGAGAGCTTTGGTATCTGGAAGATGGGAGATGATTCTGCCCTGATGCCTTATATCACCCAGGCTAACGTCGCCTGCGGCTTTCATGCCTCCGACCCCAGCCATATGAAAGCCACGGTGGAACTGGCTAAAAAACATAACGTTAAAGTGGGTGCTCACTTTTCCCTGCCTGACTTGCAGGGGTTTGGCCGAAGGGAGATGAAAATCGGGCGGGATGAGCTGGCGAATTTGATTGCCTACCAGGTAGGTGCGCTGAAGGGCTTTCTGGAAATGGCCGAAATCGCTATGGCGCACCTTAAACCGCACGGTGCGCTCTATGGCATGGCGGCCCGGGAAGAAGAGGTCGCCCATGCGGTTGCAGATGTTGCGGAGCATTACCGGCTTCCTGTGTTGGGCTTGAGTGGTACCCGCCATGAGTCCGTCTTTACCTCTCGGGGTGTGGGTTTTATTGCCGAATTTTTTGCTGATTTGGATTATGACGACAACGGTGGGCTGATTATTACCCGTGAGCATGGGCTGACGGATCCGGATGCCGCTGCAGAAAAGTGCCTGCGTGCTGTGGAGAAAGGGCTTGTGACCAGCGTTAACGGGAAGGATATCCCGGTGACTGCCCACTCCATCTGTGTTCATTCCGACACGCCAAATGCCACTGCGGTGGCAAGGGCGGTGCGGGAAAAACTCGACCATTTGGTGCCCGCCACTTAAAGGGATACCGCTGAGGACTGCCAACAAGGAGACGTTAATGGACAAACCACAGATAGTTTCACCGTTACCCGGGGTGTTTTACCGCTCATCCTCACCTGACCAGCCAGCTTACGTTGAAGTGGGGGATACCATTTCAGAAGGAACGGTTATCGGGCTGGTAGAGGTAATGAAATCCTTCCATGAAGTACGGGCTGATGCCGGGGGCGTTATCGCTGAATTTCTGGTGGAAAATGAAGACCCGGTGATGGCGGGTCAGCCGCTGATAACGCTGGAAGGCTGATATTGCGGTACAGGAGGCGACATGTTGATTAAAAGGATGCTGGTGGCAAACCGGGGTGAGATCGCGGTGCGAATCATCCGGGCTGCCAGGGAAATGGGGATTCACACCATTCAGGTTTACAGCGATGCGGATAAAGAATCCCTGGCGGTCAGGATGGCTGATGAGGCTATCTGTATCGGGCCAACCAAGGCAGCCAAGTCTTACCTGAATATTGAATCCATATTGGCCGCGGCAAGGGATACCCGGGCAGATGCTGTCCATCCGGGGTATGGCTTTCTGGCTGAAAATGCAGAATTTGCTGATGCTGTCATTGAAGCCGGCATGGTATTTATAGGCCCGGAAGGTGACATCATGCGGCGGATGGGAGACAAAGCCACGGCCAGGGAAACTGCCGCCAATGCAGGTGTACCCACAGTACCGGGCAGTGAGGGACGAGTGGCGACATTGGACGTTGCACGGGAAATTGCAGCGAATATTGGTTACCCGGTGATGATAAAAGCCTCTGCCGGAGGCGGCGGGCGGGGGATCCGGGTTGCCAATGATGAAACGGAGCTGGCAGAACAGTTTTTCCCTGCCCAGTCTGAAGCGGAAGCCGCTTTTGGTGACGGCGGCCTGTACCTCGAAAAGCTGGTACTGGGTGCCCGGCATATCGAAATACAGGTACTGGGAGACGGGCAGAAAGCAGTTCATCTCTTTGAACGTGAGTGTTCACTTCAGCGCAGACGCCAGAAAGTCTGGGAGGAAGCCCCAAGTTGTGCGCTAAGCAGCCCGATTCGGGAGCGGATGGGTGCGGCGGCTGTGCTGTTGGCAGAAGCGGTTAATTATTGCGGCGCAGGGACTGTAGAGTTCCTTTTTGATGAAAAGACCGAAGAATTCTATTTCATCGAAATGAATACCCGGATTCAGGTGGAGCACCCGGTTACTGAGTGGATAACCGGCGTTGACCTTATCCGGGAGATGATTTCCGTCGCCCAGGGTTTGCCGCTTCCATTCGCACAGACCGACATCCCGTGCCGGGGACATGCCATTGAAGTGAGGATCAACGCGGAAGATCCGTCCATGGACTTTATGCCCAACCCGGGCACCATTTCTTCACTGACATTGCCGGAAGGCCCGGGTATACGGTTCGACGGCCTGCTTTATGACGGCTATGCCATCCCGCCATTTTACGACTCCCTTTTGGGCAAGCTGATCGTCTGGGATACCGACAGGGAGAAGGCCATCGCCCGGCTTAAAAGGGCGCTTGAGGAATTCAGTATTGAAGGTGTCAAGACAACCAAGCCGCTCCATCAGGCTTTGGCCGAAGACAAAGACGTGCTTGCTGGCAGGGTTCACACAAAATGGCTGGAACAATGGCTGGTGTCTGACAGCGCTAAACTGCGAGGAGAACAAGGATGAAGACCCGCTATTCCTTTGGAGGGGACGAGCACCTGTTCGTCGAAGTTGATGAGGAAATGTCACTGGCTGCCTTTTTCAAGGCACTGTCGATGACGGAAACGCTGAAAACAAGGCAACTGGATGGCATTACGGAAATCTGCCCGGCCAATGCCTCCTTCCAGGTGAAATTTAATCCGGATATCCTGCCGCCGGATGACCTGTTGGCAACCTTACAGGATATTGAAAAGACCGCCGGGGAGGGCAAACAGGAAATTGATACCCGGGTGATTGAGGTACCGGTGTTTTACCGCGACCCATGGACCCAGGAAACCCTGATGCGTTTCCGTGAGCGCCACCAGACCCCGGATAAAACCGATCTGGAGTTTGCTGCTGAGATCAACGGTTATCCGTCTGTTGATGCCTTTATTGATGCCCATGCCGGGTCACCCTGGTTTGTTACTATGGTGGGGTTTGTGTCCGGCCTGCCGTTTATGTACCAGATGGTGGAGCGCGCACGGCAAATCCAGGTGCCCAAGTACCTGAGGCCAAGAACGGATACGCCCAAGCACACCGTCGGTTACGGAGGTTGCTTCAGCTGTATCTATTCCGTCCGTGGTGCCGGTGGCTACCAGATGTTCGGTATTACCCCCCTGACCATTTTCGATCCCCAGCAGGAAATCAGTTACCTCCGTGATTTTATGGTGTTCTTTAAACCGGGGGATATCGTCAAGTTCATGCCGGTAGATAGGGAAGAATTTGACCGGGTAAGCGAGGCGGTGGAAAGCGGCAGTTACCAACCCCGTATTCACCCGGTCCGGTTCTCCCTGGACGATTTTGAAGCAGACCCTAGCGCATATAACACGGAAATGTTGGAGGTGCTCAATGACCGTTAATGTATTGCATCCCGGATTGGCGACATCGGTTCAGGACCTTGGGCGTCCCGGTTATTTCCATCTGGGGATCCCTGTTTCCGGCGCGATGGATCATTTTTCGCTTCGCTGTGCCAACCTGCTGGTAGGAAATGATGAAGGCGCTGCCGCCCTGGAGGCGGTGTTCGTCGGGCCGAAGTTACAGTTTGAACACACTGTAACCGTGGCAGTTACCGGTGCAGAAATGACCCCTATGGTGGACGGTGTCGCCCAGGATACCTGGTCATCATTTGATGTTCTGGCCGGGCAAACATTAAGCTTCAGCCATTTAAAAGCCGGTGCGCGGATCTATATCGCCATCAGTGGCGGCATCGATGTGCCTGAAGTGCTGGGGAGTCGCTCAACCTATACATTAGGCGCACTGGGCGGCCACCAGGGCCGGACGTTGGCTGAAGGGGACATACTGCCTCTTGGTAAGTCGAATGTCAGTAAAGATAAAGCCGGGCGTTTTTTACCGGTGAGCCTTCGTCGGGAAGTGAATGCCGAAACCGCATTAAGGGTTGTCCCAGGCCTGTATTGGCACCGGGTGACAGAGCAATCTGGAAAACAATTCTTTGAGGATACCTGGACGGTTGCACCGGAAGCTGACCGAATCGGGTACCGTTTCCGTGGTGGTAACCCGTTAGGTTTTGTCAAGCGTGAGCAGCCTTTTGGTGCAGGTTCGGACCCGTCTAATATTGTGGATGGCTGTTACCCCTATGGCTCCATACAGGTTCCGGGCGGTACAGAACCTATTATCTTGCACCGGGATGCGGTATCCGGTGGCGGTTACTTTATGCTGGGAACGGTCATATCGTCGGATCTGGATTTAATTGGCCAGATGCAGCCCAACACTAAAGCCCGGTTTGTTTCAACAACCCTGGAAGAAGCACTGGCGGCCAGAGCTGAATACCGGGATAGATTGGAAAAAGCCAGAGCAGTATTAAGATAGGGAATTAATATTATCTAAGTAGGATATTCCCAAACCACTCCAAGGTGCATTCACACACATTGAAACGTTTTGGGTATAAGAATAATGGTTGCATATTGCAGCCATTTTCTTTTCCTGTGTCTAACAGGTTTTATTTATTGTCGTATAATAGTATTCTCACTTTTGAAATGAAATAAATAGAGTAGGTGCGTGTAGTCTTATTTCAAAGCCATTGAAAAGGAATGCATAATGAAAAAAGGGAAAGTAATTACAATAGTACTGTCTGGATTATTGGTTTCTCCTTCTACGTTTGCTAAAGAAGGACTCTCTTTTTCATTCGGCCTTGGCGGGGCATTAAACTATCAAGAGGATGTGAAATTAAAGCTGGATGGACAGGATGATATAGACCTCGGCACTTTATCCTTTGATACCAAACCCTTCCAAATGCCGTTTTATTGGGATTTAAAACTTGGGTACTGGCAGGAAAACAAAGGATGGGAGCTGGAGCTTCTTCACCATAAACTCTATGCCTCAGGCCTGAATAATTCCCGTGTAAGCAGCCTTGAAGTCACCCATGGTTATAACCTTGTTTATCTGAACCGGGCAATTGAGTTTCGTCCTTCATGGCTTGGCCGTATTGGCCTTGGTGCTGTGGTACCCCATCCAGATATGACGATTGATGGAAATAAAGTCAGTGGCGGCTATCATCTTGCCGGTCCCAGTGCGCAATTGTCACTTGAGAAAACATACCGCTTCAGAGAGGACTTTCTGGTTGGGCTGGAAGGGAAGATGACTTACTCCTACGCGGAAGTGGACTTTGATGGTGGCTCGTTTGAGTTGCCTAACACCGCCGTCCACTTTCTTGTTTCCCTTCAATATGATCCTGAATAAGTTCGCGAAGATTAGAACTTAAATTGCCCGGCGAGGCCATAGGTTTCGCCGTCAGTGTAGGGGGTCAGGATGAAGTCAGAGATAGAGTACCCCTTTTCGGTCACCATATACTGAATACCTATGGCTAACCCGGCGCCTGCAATGACGTCGCGCCAGTAATGTTTATGGGCATCTACCCGTGATGCGCCTACAGATGATGCCAGGGCATAGGCAGGAAGCCCATATTCCCAACCGTATCGGAAGTGCAGAAACGCAGCCCCCTGGAAGGCAGCACTGGTGTGCCCGGACGGGAAGGAATGGCGACTGACACCATTCGGCCGTTTAGCTCGAACGGTATATTTTAACACCTGCGTTGCAGTTGCCGTATATATGGCACCTTCGGTCATCTGAATCAGACCTTCATAGTCGTCATTAAAAAACGCCATTAGCGCGCCCGTCAGTGGAACAGCAACCTGTGTAATATCACCGAAAGTTTCAAAGTCATCGCTGTCTGCGTTTCTATAATTTGCATGAGTATTTAATGACACAAAAAAAAGCGTAATAAAAACCCAATGAGATAATCCTTTTCTCATAGTACCTCTAATATTAAACTAATTTAATAGTGCGTTATTTATATGCCCTATTATTTACAGGGCTAATGCTGATATTAAATAAATAAAATATTATTTCGATACTGGTTTAGTACTTTATTGATTAATTTTGAACTGGATTAATGCAACAAATATAATGTTTTTATTGCATATGTGTTTTAGTGAACTCAAGTTAATTCATGGACGTAAATGAAATGGGTGCAAAGTGAATTAAAATGCAAAAATCGGACGTATTATATTTTTGATAATTTGAGATATTAAGCAATTGAGTGCTTATTGGGGTTGTGGGTAAATAAATTAGGGAACTGAAAATCAAAGGATGGTATGCGGTGCACTGATGGTGGCTAATTTTTCAGAGTGTCGCCGACACCATCTTATAAATTGATAGCACACTAACTACCAATATTCATATCTATCTGTTTTAAAAGCACAAAAAATAGTATTACTCTAGTATATAGATAGAAAATACTAAAATTTGATAAGGCTGTCTGGACTAGCATCTTCCACCTTGCGGTTTAATGCCCGAGAGCAAACGCCCAACATCTCTATTGATGTTGACAGGCGCATGTTTGTCGCTCGGAGACACGGAAACCGTTAAAAACGCCTTTCATTTAGGAGCACTAAGTCGACCATGTTTGGATTGATTTATATCGTCACAAAGAATGTATCAAACAATCAATTCTTAAGCCGCCTCACCGTAGTTTTATAACCACTAGGCTTCAGGGGCTTCAAGCCCTTATCAGTGCGCGCTTGATTCAACGCTTCAACGCGCAAAAGAAAATCGTTGTGAGCCTTGGTGTAATTGATTTGTAGGTTCTTTCTAAGGTGCTCACGTACGACCTGATCAAGTAGTTGAGATACCTCTTTATCAGTTTTTGGTGCCCGGTTTCCTTTTGATGCGTGGGCTGGTTTTAGTGACTGCTTTTTCCATCCAGATTTCACGAACAGGCTTACCCAATTAGCCAAGGTTCTCCAGCTTGGCGGGTGATTATCATCTATGGATATCGAGAAGTCTTTAATCCAGGGAGCTAGCCTTTTCTCTGTGTATGCAGGAACACTTGAATCAAGAACTGCCTTTACGTACGAGTAACGTCGCTCCATCTCAGCCTCATATCTGGCTTCATTTCGGATGCTTTTGGGTTTTTCACGCTTTCGAACGGGATTGACGAAAACTATGTCTGGGACGTTATCTGCAGTAGAGCATATCAATATGCCGTTTAAGATATGCCTTTCGATTTTAGTTCTAGGGAAAGAGAAATGTCCGCCATGCTCGATGTCTTTGATGGTGACTTCATTATTGTCGACTGAACTGACTTGGTAATAAGAGCACTTGCCTCCTCGAAAACGTTTAATCAGCACAAGTTCTGGATCTCGGAAGTTCATTGTTGCTCCACTCTCCGTCTAATGCGTTTTCTAAACCCTTCCATCGATACAGGCACCAAACGAGGCTCCTGAACCCTTAAGCGCCGTTCGTTCTCTGAGGCCAATACCCCTAAATACTGTCGGTATAGCGTTGAATATTTCTCACCTTTTCCCAATCTGTCTAGAGTGGCCTCAATAATTCGAACATTCTCTGGACTAGTCTTCGCGTTACGGTTCCCTGATCTCTGCGTTTTCGGAACTAGGCTCTCTTCATTCGACGCACTGGTAGTATAAGCCTTAATCCATCTATACAGAGTTCCTGGGCTCGGAGGAGTTGAGTCAACCAATTCGAGAGACTTTATGCTGATATAGCAACTGAGCTTCCTCATTGACCCCAACGACATCCCGCTATCAATCGCCCCTTTTACATAGTCGATCCGCCTTTGCGTTTCCCGATTTAACTTAGCCTCAGCCGGCGGCAAACTGTTCTTCAGCTTTTGGGTAATGGCTGCGAGTTCATCTTCTTGTGCGGTTTCCAGTACGCGCTGTTCGAGGAGTTCACCCAAACGATTTCCCGTAAAGTGATATTCGGTCCCTTCTTGAATATCTCTAAGAGTCACCATCCCATCATCCTCATTTACGATTACTCGCATGAAACATTTCCCATATTTCGTGCTTTTGGTCAGTACAACGTCTTCGGATAGCGAGATGGTCATAGATGGCTGCTCATGTGGGGTATACCCTAATTGAACGACAAGAATATCTGCGAAGTCTGTTCATTTAGGGTGGTTAATCGGATAAATCAACACTATGTTCATTAAGTCTAGATTCTAAATGAGCAAATGCCATGGCAAAGGTGGGATATGCCCGCGTATCGACGCAAGACCAATCATTGGAGCTGCAAATTCGGATATTGAAAGATGCTGGGTGTCAGAAGATCTTTTCTGACACAGCATCAGGTAGCGATACTCGCAGAAAGGGACTCATCGACTTAAAGAAATATCTTCGTGCTGGAGACATGCTGCTCGTTACCCGTATTGACCGAATCGCCAGATCAGTCATAGACCTTCAGCAATTGGTTGTTTATCTCAAGGAGCAAGAAATAGAACTGAGAGCGACCGAACAACCAATTGCCACTGATTCTGCCGCAGGGAAAGCGTTTCTCGATATGTTAGGAGTATTCGCTGAGTTTGAGCTCAACATCCGGAAGGAAAGACAGTTAGAGGGCATCGCTGCCGCTAAAGCAGCGGGTAAGTACAAAGGTCGCAAACCCACTGCGACCTCTATCAAAAACCAGATTATTGCCATGTACCAAAACCATGAGTCGATTTCGAATATAGCTAGGTTTTTCAACGTTTCACGCAATACCGTTTACAAAGCCATTCGTGAACACGGTGAATAGCATTGGGACAAAAGTTTGCCAATGACTTCCCTAAATTAGCAACTCATGGATAACTACAGGTATAGAAAGTCGTTAGCTTTATGTCCAATATCAATGGTGCAGATCAGGCGGTTGTAATCCATCTACAGTGCAACGAATAAAGAGCGAGCAAAATCAGACTATTAGGTAATGTTATTTCGTTAACAAGCAGATAAACACTATAATGCCGCCATACTCATTGGAGGGCATATGGCAGTAAGATTAGAAAAATTATTGGTGAGCAATTTTCGCTCAATTGGATCCACGCCTGTCGAGATTGAATTAGACGATATAGTCATTTTGGTTGGTGGGAACAATTTTGGTAAAAGTACAATACTGAAGGCTTATCATTCAGCAGTGAACAGCGAACCACTTGGTTTAGATGATTTTCATAATCGAGTGTTGGATAAAGACGCCTTACCAACTGTAGAGATACACACACGTTGCTCAGGAACTGATAAACCGAGTGATCATTTCTACACACCAGAAGAGAATGAAACCGAAGAAACTTCTTATCTAATTAAAGAACGCTTCATTTGGAAACAGAAAGACAAAGCGCCTTTTAGGTATGGGTACTTAGTAAAAGAGGGGCGTTTTGCAGAAGATACTGATAAACCAAGAATGCCATGGTCTAATGACGGTGCTTCTAAAAAGAATAGACCTAAGGCACATTTAGTAGGCACGTTTAGTAATCCAGAAGAACAATCTGAAGCAATTCAAAGCATTTTAGTTGATGTGTTCTTAGAAGAACAAGTTAGAAAATTCAAACCAACAAAGCAAGATGCAGATTACTCGACTTTGTACGAACAAATGTCGTCCTTAAAAAAAGAGTTCGTAGAACAAAGCACCGAGACTCTGGGAACCTTAGCTAAAGAAATTTCTCAATACGCTTCCAAAATAATCCCTGGCCATGAACTAAAAATAAACATTAGTGAGAAAGAAATTGCCAGTTCTAACCTGAAGATTTTTGATTCTTCAGAAGTAGATGTACGATTTGGGAAAGGAGAACAGGTGTTCCCAATTAGTCATCATGGTAGCGGTGCTAGAAGGACATTGCTTTGGTCTGTGCTGAAACAAATCGCTGAAATGGGATATGAATCTTCTGGGAAAGGAAAAAAAGCAAAGAAATATAATCAGTTGGGTGATTACAAGTCACATTTACTACTACTGGATGAACCTGAATTAAGTTTACACCCTTCAGCCTGTAGAGATACAAGAGACATGCTATATAACCTTGCCGAAAATAATGAAAACTGGCAAGTAATGATAACAACTCACTCTCCAAGTTTTATCGACTTAACACGTGATCATACTAAGATTATTCGAGTAGAGAACAATTCGAATGATGAGGTTGAAGCAACAACAATTTTTCGACCAGATCAAATTAACTTTACTGAAGATGAAACAGAGTCGTTGAAATTGTTTAACTTACTAAACCCAGATGTAATGGAGTTTTTCTTTGGCGGCAAGGTTTTCTTAGTTGAAGGAGATACTGAATACACTGCATTTGGTAAAATAATCAAAGATTATAAAGAAAAAGGTGATACGACTTTTGATAACTTGTTCATCCTTCGCTGTGGAGGCAAAGTGCAAGTTTCAATGTTCATGAAAATTCTCAACCACTTCAAAAAAAGTTATTTCGTACTTCATGATATTGACACCAAGCAAATCCTTAAATACCGACTAATGAAAGTCGAAGGGACGAATAAAAAGGAAAGAAAGCCTAATATTGAAAACAATCCAGCATGGACCAACAACAGTAAAATTCTTGAACAAATGTCAGAATACAGCCAAGTGTTTGGCTCAGTTATTGATTTTGAAACGGCTTATTTCAATGAGCCAGTTTCAGCAGGCAAACCTGAGAATGCTGTTGCTAAAATGAAAGAAGAAGAGATCTACAATACCGTTGAAAGCTTGTTGTTAGCTATTGTTACACAAGACAAAATCAAACTTCCTTCAGGAGCCGTTGAATGGGATGCAATAGAACAGATAAGCGATAAGTTTGACTCATTCGCAAACTCATTCCCAGATGTTATTCCTAAATTGCCAAACTAACTATAGGAGGCTGTACAGCCTCCTTTAAAAACGATATCCAATATATTTACAACCCAAATGAACATTCCTTGCCCATTCTAACACCAGATTAGATTTTGTAGGGAAAACGCACGCCTCTCAAATTTGTAGAGTATTTGTACTAGCGGATATTGGGGCATGAACGTGCCAGAACAGATCGGCCTGACACGAGGCTAGGAAATAAATGAGGTGGCGCTATAAAATATTATGCACGGGAACATTAAATTTTGAACTTTGCAACCATATGATAAGGAACAAAGAACAGACTACCTTTAGCTCTGGTGCATGCAACATATAGCTTATTTTTTGTCGTCGATTTAAGCTCATTTAACTTGTCATTTTTAAAACTGGTGAGCGTTGTCTTATTTAGCACTACACATACATCGTCAAAATCGTCTAAGCCTTTAGTATTCCCCCAATTATTGGTGTACCCTTGATATTTGTCACTATTACTATAGAAAAGTTTAATCAATCTATTATTTTGAAATAGTTCATCGATTTTTTCTAAATCATCAATGAAAGTTACTTGTACTTCATCTTCTCTATGGGACTCGATTTCAATACCAATTTTCCTAGAGACAAAATCACAAACAGACGGGCTACATCTATGACTTTTAAGAAGTGATTTTGTGTCAATACTATACCCAGCACTTTTGAACTTTTCTTTATACTCTTGCATATTTTTATGCAAATTCTCTTGGATTCTACCATCTCGACTCGTATCAAACGTATGTTGGAAAAAATCACCAAGTAATAGTAATTCTACGTTTGCATCAGCTAATTTCAACAAGAGATTAAAGTCATTAGCTGCAAAATCTTGCACTTCATCAACGCAAACCAAATCGAAGTATTTCTCTATTCTCCTGCATAATTTGTCCCCAGTCTTTTGGTACTGAGTGAAGAGTTTTGCGATTCGACTAGAATAAATTCTACGGCCATCGTCAATAAAGTGCTCCTTTGTGTTTTTTTTTGCCATTTGGGCTTTTGCGGGTAGTTTCTTTGCAAAATTAATGCCCTTCGCTTTATCTCCAATAACTGGTCGAAAGCAAAATGAGAACAAGAATGTGAAGTAGCTGTATACTCTGATTCCTTTAGGTATAGAACCGAACTTTTTTAGTATTCTGTTTTGTAAATTTAACGTATTGCTTTCCGTGTAAGTAACTATGAGACAACGACTATCTTCGCTAAGTCTGTCGATTATTGTTTTCGACTTTCCAGCACCTGCAACAGCAAGAACTACTGTCTTATCCATTCAAATGCCTTTTCTATATAACTAGGAACTTTAACAATATTAGCCTTTTTGTCTAATAGCTTAAATGCGCTCTCAGTTTTGTTTGCTAGCATGTAGTCTAGGGGCGATTTTTTTATTTGCCTGCCAGAAAATAAATCATCACATATCTGCTGATTATCTTGATAAATACATACTTCAAAGGTGTATCTCTTATCGTTCGCATCTGAAAAGACTTTAATATCATCGGTCACGTAACCTTCATAATTACTAACGCAGTTTTCTTCAAAATCACCGTCATTATCTCTTATAACTGCAATTCTAACATTCAGGTTTCTTGCCAGTTCCATGTATCTTTTAAAACTTGTACCGCCTACGGAAATTACATGCACCCCATCATTAGCTAATTTTGAACCTGTAACACTTTCGTATAGCGATTCAACAAGTATGTATTCAGCATCCCCTTCAACTAAAATTACCTTACTCGATAAAACCAACTCAAGAATATTATTGTTCGGTGCTTTAATAAAAAATTTAGCTGTATCTGGCGTGAGTGCTTTGAGCGATAAAGGCACCGTAGAGGAGCTATTTATAAGTATTGCTTTTCTTAAATCTAGCCTGGAGCAGATTAGGCTACTATGAGTCGCGATGATAATTTGGCTACCGCTTGAGCGTTCGATTTTGTTAACCAACTCGTTCATATTAGTATGACTTAGGTGGTTTTCGGGTTCTTCGAGTAAGATTACATCGATATCCTTACCACCTTCTTTTTTTCTAAGCGCAAACTCAGTCTTTACGAAGCACTGCCTTCCTTTACCCCTATTTTCAATAGGTATGGAGTCTTGAGTTATGGTTAAGTCAGTTTCTAAGTTGAACTTTGAACCAGAGCGAATCGAAAAATCAAAATCGTCTAAACCAGAATTGATTAGCTTTAGGTTCTCATCCCTAAAATTCAGTTTTTGTTGACGATATTCATTTTGAAGCTTCACTCTTTCAGAGTTAGCTACAGACGCTTCATACATTGTTTTGATGTAATGGGAGTGCGCATAGTCAGTATTTATGTTTGCACTGTCTATGGTCACGTATCGCAGAAGTTTACGAAAGCCAGAATATGGCTGACCAGCGAAAGTGGAAAATTTAATGGAGTAAAATTCAAAGGGGAAGTTATTCTCATCTAAAGATAAAACCTCATGAATCAAGTTACCGAACTCAAGGTCAGGCTCGCATACTAACCGTATCCCGTTAACTTCACCTGAGCCAAGATGATTGACTCCACATAGATCAAGATTACCTTCTTCATTCAAATGTATTTCTGCATGAATTTTTGGTAATTTATCAATGCTCTTAATATCGAGAGAGAGAAATTCATTAACAGCATCAACGTTCATTAAGTTTTCGATACCAATAGATTCTACTCGACTCCGACTACCGCTAAGTACCAATTCTATGGCTGTCAATATTGAGCTTTTACCTGCTTCATTGTCACCAAGAATTACGTTCCTAGTTTCATCTAGAGGTATTGATAACTCCCTAAATCTTTTGAAGTTCTCTAACCTTAACTTAACTATGTGTGTCATAAGCAACCTTTGTCTAGCTTTTATTTTTATTGATTTGCCAGCATTAAAAAAACGATAAACATATGTACTCTCACATATGCTTCTGGTCAATCTTGTTTGCCCAGGAATATGGCTATAACCCAGTTGAGCCTGAGTGTGCAGTCAAACTCAAAATGAGGCAAAACTATCCTAAGCTACCGCCCTTCGCTTCTCGGCACGCAACATGCCATTATTGTCTAAAACTTTTAGCGGAAATGTACCATAAAGTGCATAAAGCAGGGCTTGACTTTGATCGCGTGGAAAATTTATTGGTTACTGATTAATCAGGCAACAATAGCCAAAATTCTCATGCCAAATGGGTCAGGGTTAAAAGATTAGTTTAAGTAATGGAAAGTTTGTGTTCTTCGGGATATGTGAAGAAAATTCGTAAATGGAAAAGGGGCAGGAGTTCGCTAAGGAAAGCAGCGCAAAGACGTCTATGCTGCTGTCTGGTATGATACTTTATTACTCGGAATGAATCTCGCCAAAGGACGCCTTACACCCGATGTAAATACGCTAAAGCTCATAGCCAATGCGCTTGGTGTGCCGCTAAACTACTTCTTTTGCTAGGACGAAGAATCCGTTGACTTGGCAATTACGATTTCAAAATTGTCTTCCAACCAGAAAAAGCAACTCGCAAAGATCATTGCGGATTTGCCAAAGGACGACAAATGAATATGTTTTAGTGAGGGTTCAAGGTCGTTGCTTTTCGAGCAGTTTGTTCAGCACATGTACATAGCCTCGACGATAGATTTCTAGGCCATCTTTGTCTTTGACTTGTCCTGTTGGCATAACAACCCATTCCATTTCTTTCATTTTGTCATCTGAGATAGCATCACGAATCGCCTCCACTTCCAAGGGCGTCATTGGGTAGACTACTGAGGAACGAGCTTCTTCAAATTGCTCTCTCGGTTGCGTCTTATCGATAACAATGTCCGAGTTGGCTTTAAGTACGTTCAGTTGGTCGCGATATTTATTCCGCTCGGCAATGAGAGAGCCAACAACAGCTCGAACAACAGGATCATCGATAGAATCGAGAATATGCTGGTCATTGCTGTTTAGAAGCTGTTTTTGACGAACGGAGAGCGGTTTCTTACGAGTTGTACCAGAATATGCTGCCCACGCGTCGATCAGTTGCTGGAAGTGTTTTCCTGTTCGATTACGAATGGTTTGAGTAGAAGGTCCCCCTCTGTCTTTGCAAAGCTTTCCCACCGTCGCTATTGAGAAATCTAATGGCTCTGTTTTGCTCTGATCGGCAAGAACTTCATTTAAAGTTCTTAGCGCAGCTTCCGTTCTTGACGTCGCCTCTGAGCAAAGCTCTTCCAAGATAATATCTGGGTGAACAATTTCAGCCATTATTCTCAATCCCCCCTGAATCCCTTCTCGATAAGTCAGACAACCGTAATATGTTGATGCCTGTTTTTGCCTCAATGCCTCTCACTCCGGCTTCCAGCAGCCCCGCATCGTGCAAATACGCTTCTGCATCCAGGTATCCTGCCAATTTCGTCATCGCCCTATTTTTGTCGCTTTCATCCATCGCCTTAATCATTGCGTTCACCATCGCATTGCCTGCCAATAGTTGTGTTTCAGCATCTAACTGCAGTAGAAAAGGTATGTAACCCGATTTCATCAGCATCACATTCAGCGTGTTACTTCGGTGAGCAATGGCAGATGACTTTCGCAAATCGTCACGCAGATCAGCAAAAACCTCAGCATCATCGCAAAGCTGGATGAGCTGTCTAAATTCAGATTCCGTATCCAAAAAGCCAAAGAATGGAGAAATTTCTTCTTCAGATCCGATTGCAACGATCTTCTCCTTGTTATCACCCTGCTCTCGTTTCCCTTCCAAGGCCACGATTTTTCTGATGATCTGAAAACAGGCAACGAGATCCTTACAATACTCATCTGCATCCGTCTGCTGTCGTTCTAGACGGCGCTCTAAAGCATGCACCTCTTCGTGTTTCACGAATGCTTGCTGCCTGATTTCGCAAAAGTACTCTTCATCGAGTAGCAAAGAGAGTTGCTGTTCTAATTCCGCAGCCAGTTTTGCTGCTTCAGAAGCGTGATAACTCAGATTGTTAAAGTGGGCAGATAAGGCGGGCAGGTAACGCAAATCCGTAATGAACCATCGGCAGCGAACACAATTCTCTAACCCATGTGGCACGGGTCCATATAGGTCTGACTGGTTCCGATTGGCACGTTTTAGTCGTTCACCACCATTCCAGCATCCTGGTACACACACATTTTCTGGCAGCGATGATGTGTTTCCACCGGCCAAACACACTCCGATTGATTTCTCCTGCCAGCCTGCTGGGTTCCTAACCCTTAAGATTGTTTGTAATGCTTCGATATCGTTATAGGACGCTTGCAAACCGATTTCTTGAATCGACTTGTTTGCAAGAAAAGTTTGGAGGCTTTCTTCATCATTGGCAGATATTTTCTCCTCAGCTTGCTTCATTTTCCTTGCCATCATTACTGCTGTTACTTTGGTGTAGTGCAGCGTCATGATCAAACGAGTATGACCAACCAACAGTTTTGACAGTACTGGCGTTGGAATATCGCCTTCGAGGGTGTAGCAAGTAATCAGTGAAACACGCAAGGAATGTAGTGGGAACATCGATTTTCTTGGGTTAATAGGATCAATAAAGCGCACCTTACTTCCATCTGTAAGTGTTTGCTGAGCCTTAAATGTGTTCTCTTCTAGCTGCCTAAGCAACTCAATCCATAGCGTGTTGATTACTCCTGATGTGATTGGCAGTTTTCTTTCCCGTTTCAGAGGAGAAGAGGCGTGGCGGAAGAGAAAACAGATGTTCCCAATCTCGTCGCGCTGAGTATCGGACTTAGTACTACCAAAATGTTTGTAGTCGAGTTCATGAATGGACGTTGGCAGAGAGATTGGGTTGTATTTTTCCTGCCAGTTCCTCAGCTTTTCAAGCCAATAGAGGACATCTTCATTTTCCCAGGGGATCACATACCCACGGCTGATTTCATCTTTATTTCTGTCCGCAGTCTTATTTGTATTGATATAAAGCCCCGTCATAACATCACCGATATCGGGTGTAACGAGACGATGAATCACCCCTTTTTGCCACGGACGCTTTTCGCTACCTTCTACAAACTCATTGGTTTTGTTGGGAATCCACTGGCCTTTGTCATACCGCCACGTATCAGCCTCTCCAGAATCGAGCATACGCACCTGATAGGTTCGTAGTGGCAGTTGTAACTTCATATACAGCGTCATTGCTCGAACAGGAGACCACAAAACATGATACGAATCCCCAGCATTGAAACGTCGCAAGCTCCCATCAACTCGGATTTGTCGATCTTTATCCAGCGTCACTTTCCGCCAGACACAATCAGGGTCTTTTTCGTCAATAAGATCCTTTGAAACGATAAACCAGTCTCTCGTGTGCCTCCCATTGTGCATAAAAAGGTCTGACTGTTCGATTGCCCACGTCCAGTCTGATAAATTCCCGCGGGGCCTTGGACACAAAATATTTCTGAGCTTTTTTATGTAGTAGAAGGGAAGTGTGTTGTAGGCAGTTTCTTGTTTGTTGACCGGGTTGCTTGAACGAAGAAAAGGATTTTTAAACATCCCGACGGGATCACCATTGTCATCTGGTTGCGAATAGTACTTCTCAATGATCCAGTCTATAAACGAGCAAACTTCATTGTTTTGCCGGACTCTATACCCTTCAGAGAGTTCGAACTTATGCAGGAATTTAGCGTAGTCCTGCGGCCCCAAATCAAAGAGCTCAACGGGGTCAGTAATAAATTGGGAGACCAGATATTCATCCAAAAAACGTGCAATGGCATTCCGCTTGTGGTCGATACCATACTTCTTTCCGTGGAGCCATGTTGAAGCCAGCTCGCGCCAAGTTTCCCAACCTGACCCGTTCTTATCGGTAAACCATTGAAATTCATAATCAGTTGATTTCATAAATTACCTAGCGAAACTTGGGGTACTTTCCTGAGAAGAAACCATCAGGGTCAATATCTTCAAACCCCGTTTTCATGATTTCTTTCCAACTCAACTCTACGTCTTGGCGAAAATCAGCATGGATTTGTGAATCCAGACGAGAGGCTGCTTCGTCACAAGCTTGGGTTACATCACGGATGCCCGGTTGGGTATAAACGGACTGCGACGCTAATGACGAATGGTGAAGTGCCTTTTTGATAATCAAAGGATCGACGTTGGCATTAGATAAGCGACGACCATAAGCATGTCTGTGGCCATGAGGTGTGCGCCCGGAAGGTTTTGAGACCGTTTGACCGATTCTGGCCATTGCTGCTTTGTAACTTTGATTGAAGGCATTCAAGGTGAAGGCTTGTCCTACGCATCCATGAGCAAAACTCACAAACGCGTATGGATGGGACCGCTCTAAAGGAAGCAAATACAGCAGGTATTGTTGCCAAAGTTTAGAGAATAACTCTCCGTAATAGGTCGGAAACCAATGTAAGTGAATAAACTTGTCAGAATCATCAACAACGCGTGTCTTCCAGCCAACCCGCGCTGTTCCGGTGAGTTTGTTCCGAGACCTAAGATGATACTTCTCGGCTAAATATGCTGCTCTTGTGGTTTGCTTCTTTCGCCCTCGCCAGTTGTGCGGTGCTTTGCCATCTTCAGGGTGATACAAACGGACGATAACACTATTTTCGTTTTTTGGATCGTGAAAGACATCATCGACCCACAAGTGCAAAGCGTCGCTTTCCCTCACCCCTGTTCCATGCATTAAAAGCAAAATCAATTGGTCTCTTACTGCAACCCGGACATCTCTTGCTGAGCCGACCCCGTCAATAAAAAAGGAATTAAACAGGGTCTCGGGAAACGAAATGGCATCACCATCAACTTTCAATACGTCTTTTTTTCCACGAACTTTTCGGACTTTTTTAAGCATCTCTGGTAATGCATTGTTTTTTATGTGGCCAAGAAAGTTGTATTGATTCCGTTTAAACCATGCGGCGTAGTTCAAGCGTTCTTGGTGACTCGAAGCTTCCTCAAAGGGGTTGAGGCTTTGCGTTTGAGATTGGAGAGACAACCAATCCGTTAATCCATTTAGTGAGGAGAGAAGTTGATTTACATTGGAAACGGAACGAGGCAGCCAATAGAGTTGTGAGGGGTCTAAACCGTTCTGACCAATCGTGCCCGTTGATAACTTTTGGACGAACGAGAGGAACAACTTACTGGGTTCTGAGAATAGCCCCCTGTTTGCTTCCATGTACTCCAGAAGCAACTGACATGAAAACACTGCTCGATTCATCCATGGCAGACTGTTTTGATGCGACTTACTGATGATGTATTCAAGTAGTGGCTCGAACACACCTTGATTGGTTAACAGTACTGGTACTTCCAGCAATGAACCAGAGTGATCAGTTTTAACTTGAGCGGTGACTTTAACGATCTCAGCCATGAACCTACTTTGAGTAAATCTGTTTTAGTAGGTTTAGTACAGTGATCACTATAAATCTAACAACAAAGCCAGACCTAGGCACTTACCTAACTCTGGCTTTCAATGTTATCTAGTACAGTTCTAACAGCTATAGATATAACTTATGGTGTCAGAAACACAGAGGCTAAAACGGGTGGAGGCTCCGCCAGCCACATCCCGGCACACACGTCCCAAGCGCTGGCTGCTCCCTTCCGGGCCTGACCAAGTACACAAGATAGCGTTGCGGGAGGACCAACGGAGCCTCCATTGACGAATCAACCAAGCATTCCTTAGCTGACGGAGCGCATTATGTGGGAATGGGGTGCTAAAAGCAAGCTGCCTTGGTCTGATTGATGATTTCTTGCGCTACCTGGTAGTAAGCAACTCTTTCTCTGGGTCTTTTGCAAACATTCGAATAAACATTTCAGCAATGGTGTAGATCTTCTTTTGTTGCTCTGCAGCTTCTGGCAAAGGTCGATGCGCCACTATTTGTGGCCAGAAAAACTGACCGTGGAAAAGGTTACTGAGCAGGCTGGATGCTAATTCAGTATTGGTACTGTTGGCTATCCTGCCGTGTTGGATCGCTTCAGTTATCCAGTTTTGCAGAATGTTGTCATTGTCATAGATGGCATCCAGGTAATGCTTGGCCAGTTCCGGGTTCGCGAGAAATTCCTTCAGGATCATGCGGCTGAGCGGTATGCCGTAACGGTAGTGGAGCGTGTGGATCTCATCTTCAATGATCGAACAAAGTTGAACCAACAGGGTTTGTTCAGGATGGAACACATAGCTGACCGACTGAACATTTTCTTTATAGATTGCCTGCAAGACAGCAGTAAACAGTACTTCCTTACTCTGGAAATGCCGGTACAACGTGCGTTTTGAGACACCGGCTGCGGTGCACAATCTGTCCATGTTTGCAGATGAAAAGCCGTATTCGATAAATTCCTGTTTTGCAGCTTCGACAATAGCCAAGTGTTTTTTCTCGCTGATTTTCATGGACGTATTGCTTCGTTATTCGGATTGGATGGGAATCTATCAGTCCAATGTGAAAAAGTACACTCGAAAGTTTACTTTTTGCTTCCGGTGAGTATGATAGGTGCAGTTTTGGACTTATATGTTGAAAAATGGAATAAATAAAACATTAATTCTGCATATGAATAGTTTTGTGAATGATATTTCTTCGGCTTATTGCTTTTCGTTTATTGGCTTGTGGTACTTGGAAGCTGTTTAATGAGTTCGTTTTTACGCCTGCTGTCTCTTTGTCTGCTATTCACTGCATCCACAGGATGGGCGCAATCATTTTCACTTCCAATCTGGAAAGAAGAAGCGGAAGCGTTGGGATATGTCTTGCCTAAGCCTTTTGGTTTTAATCTTAGCTATATGAGTTTGGAGCAGGGTATTGCGGTTGATTCAATCGGGTTATCTGGACTGGATTACTCAAAATTAGGGGTCGGTAATCTCCTGAAAATTGAAAGCATTGATATGAAGGCAAAACCTGGTAAACAAACCAGCGACGTCCTATCTCTTCGAGGTGACGTTTGGTTATTTCCTTTTTTGAATGTTTATGCCCTAGTCGGAAAAATGAAAGGCTATTCAGAAACTTCAGTTGATGTTTCGGTTAAAACCAAAATTTTTGGAAAAGAAAAAATAATTAATCACCGGATTGATAGTTTCAAACTGGATCTCGATGGAGACTTGTATGGTGGTGGCCTAGTTCTAGCAGGAGGTTATGGCAACTGGTTTGGACTGGTTGATGCCAGTTTTACTAAAACCAATCTTACGATCATTGACGGTTCAATTGACGCTATTGTGGTGTCCCCTCGCTTTGGGTACGACTTCCATTCTACGGGGGTTCCCTTGCGCCTGTGGGCTGGGGCTATGTATCAGGATGTTGAACAGTCACTGTCTGGAAAACTGTCTGATCTCGGTTTACCTAAAGAGATAGCAGGCCTCGTTGAAAATGGTCGCTTCGATGTTGAACAACGTCTTACTACCAAGTGGAACCCGATTGTTGGTATGCAATATCAGGTTAATCCCAATTTTTACCTGCTGGGAGAAGCAGGCCTTGGTGACCGAAAAAGTATCTTTCTTTCAATTGACATGCGCTACTAAGAGGCAACCATGAATCCGAAATTATCTCTCGCTGTAATGGGGTTGTGCCTTCCTCTCAGTGTGGCTGCGGCTGAAGGAGAGGAACAGGACTGGCTGGATAACCTGCTGACGGAGCTGGGTTCAAGCGAAACCATTGATGTTGAAGACGGTATCGACTGGGGCGTATTACCGGGCCCGTTTGTGAACCCAGAGCAGGGTTTTGGGTTTGGCGTTGCTGCTGTAGGCCTGTATGCGCCCAGCGACTGGGTGGACACGACCCCTTATTCCACATTGTCAGTGAAGTCTTATGTTTCTACGTCTGGCTCTTACGGCTTGGGAGTGGAAAACCGTACCTACCTGAAAGGGGATACGCTTCGCTTGTTGGCAGATGGCTGGATTAGCCATGCCCCCGGTTATTACTGGGGTGTTGGCCGCAAAGCCGCAGAGCAGAGTGGTAACAAAACCAAACAGGAAGCACAGATACTTAAATTGTCACCGAAAATCTCCTACCAATTTTTGCCAGAAACCTATTTTACCCTTGGCTGGGACTTCCAGCAGGTAACAGAACAGGAGTCAGACGGACCGCTTTTGTCTGGCCGTCAGCTTAATGATTCAACCAGCAGTGGTGCGGTGTTGGCTCTTGAGTATGACAGCAGGGATTTTGAGCCCAATCCTGAAAAAGGGCGGTTGCTAAGCCTTGAATGGGTGACTTACCGGGACGCTGTTGGCTCTGACTTTGACTATGACAGAGTTACCCTGAATTACCGTGAGTATTTAAGGGTTTCTCCACAAAGCATTATTGCCTGGGATGTGTATGGGCAGGGTGTAACCGGGGATATTCCCTGGTATGCCTATTCCGAGCTTGGCAGCGACAAGCGTATGCGTGGTTACTATGTTGGCCAGTACCGAGACCGGTACCAACTTTCTGCCCAGGTGGAGTGGAGACACCAGTTTAATGCGCGCCATGGCATGGTTGCCTGGGTAGGGGCAGGTAACATTGCACCGGATGCAGGGCGACTGTTTGGAGAAACATGGTTGCCTACGGCAGGCCTTGGCTACCGTTTTGCATTTAAACCCCGTATCAATGTCCGTTTTGATTTTGGGGTAGGTAAAGACAGCAGCGGTTTCTATTTCCATATCAATGAAGCGTTTTAATACCTGAAAATGTTGAGTCTAAATATATTGAAAAGCCAGGGAGCTTGGTTGCTCCTTGGCAGTCTGATGCTCGGTACACCGGGTTTAGCTTTCGCTGATGCACCGGTAGGCGTACGCCCTTGTTGCGCCTTTGGAAAAGACTTGAAAGCACAGCTTGGCGGCGTACCTGTGCCATTTTTCTCCGTCGGCAATGTGCTGGATGTGGAATCTCTTGGAAACCACATTTATAACGATGGTTCCCAAGGGGTTTCCAGCAGCCTGTTGGGGCTGGGGGAAGAGCACAATGGTCTGATCTACACAGAAAAAGGTGGGTTTATTGACACCGCGCATGTGCGGGATACGGCAGATTTTACCTACTTCCTTTTCAATGAAATGCGGCATCGCTTGGGTACCAGCTATACGATAAAGTTGCCGGCAGAACTTCGAAACCGGCTTGTTGTGTTAAAAGCGCGAACAACACAGCTTACCGATGCCGAAAAAGAAAATATGGCTATTCATGCTGCCGGTTTAACTGCTTTTCGCCTTGCCCAGTGGCACGAAATTGCCCAGTGGTTTGGCATGGAGTCAGTAGGCGGTTTCAAAGAGCTTGCTTCTGCATTCTCACCGGAAGACCTTTACTCAAATATGTTGGGCGCAAAGCTGGCGATGGCAATTCTTGCTGAAAACCCTGATGCATCAGTTGAAGCGTTCGGTAAATCTATGGATGCTTCACTGAAAGCTACATTGGAAAAGTTACATGCAGTGTCGGCTGATGAAACATCACAAAAAATTGCATCGCTGGACGGCAAGTGGTGGGACAGCAGCAAGCGCTTGCCTGATAAGTGGGTGTTGCTGCACCGTGACTATCATCTTGCGCTGGATATTTATCCAAACGGCACCGAAAACGGGATGCGTCTTTCCCTGCCAGATAAACTTGAGAATGGTGAACCGGTTAGTAGCTGGGTTCAGTTGGAACTGCGAAAAGGGGACAGGGAGAGTGCTTTTATTCTGGCTCCATCAAGACTGAAACACCAGGATGTCTGGACTCCGGAAGATTTCATGAAACTGGCAGGCTTCGCCAAAGTGCAGGATGAGCTGGAAAAGTCTCACCTGAAGTAATACCAATCAGACTAATTCCTTGATCATCCTGACTGGTCGAAATCATCTCAGACCAGAGAATTAATCCAATTGGTATAACTCGGTCAGGCAAAATGATTTGAAAGGGAAGGCCCGGTGATTATTCACTGGGCCTTTTTTAATATCAGCAGTAAGCGCGTGCGAAACGGCCTGTTGCTTCAACACGGTATTTCCCGGTTGTGGCGGGTACAAATGCGGACTGGCCGATAGCCACTGTCAGTGTCTCACCATTATTGCCGATAAGCGTAATGTCACCATCCAGAGAGAACAGAATTTCAGCACTTTCTGCATCAATGTCCGAATTAC
This sequence comes from Parasalinivibrio latis, assembly GCF_036825535.1. Lineage (GTDB taxonomy): Bacteria > Pseudomonadota > Gammaproteobacteria > Enterobacterales > Vibrionaceae > Parasalinivibrio > Parasalinivibrio latis. The sequence continues at coordinate 2,649,963 of NZ_CP098812.1, read as the reverse complement.
CCTCATAGACACTGAACTTGAAATCCGGAACGGGGATAGCAAAGTGCTTGGCATTGCCGTCTTCGTTCGGAGCCAGCAGTACCTTGTTTGCTGGTTTGGCTTCGAACAAGGTATTGGCGACCAGTTCAGGCACATCCATGTATTTAGGTGTCAGGCCTGCACGCAGTACGTTGTCCGAGTTCGCCATGATTTCAAGACCGGTACCTTTGATATAGGCGTGAGGGGTACAGGCATCCAGGAACATGGCTTCTCCTGGCTGGAGGGTAACAACGTGCAGCATCAGAGGTGCAAACAGGCCGATATCGCCAGGGTATTGTTCAGACAGGTCCATCAGCAGGGCAAAGAGTGGATCCTGTTGGTTTACTGTGGCGTAGGCGAGCAGTCTGGAGACAGCCAGATCTTTGGTTTCACCTTCCAGCGACAGCAATGCACCAAAGAAGGCTTTAAGGCCCTCCGGTGTTGGGGTGGCTTTGAGTGCCTCAACGATATCGCCAATGATATCGAGATCCAGAGCGTCAAAAAGTGTAACGATATCGCTGATTTCGCGGAAACCGTTCATTGCTTGGTAGGGAGTAAGGGCGAAAACCAGCTCCGGTTTGTGGTTAGGGTCTTTGTAGTTCCGGTTCGCTGCATTCAGGGCGATACCCGCTTCGTTTTCACGGGTAAAGCCTTGTTCTGCCTGAGACTTACTAGGGTGAACCTGTACAGACAAGGCTTTCTCGGCAGAGAGTACCTTGAACAGGTAAGGGAGTTCACCAAACTCAGACAGTGTTCTGGCCCCTAATATTGTATCCGGGCTGGCATTGATAAAGTCGGACAGCAATATTTCTTCCTTGCCAAATTGGACTGTTGAGCAGCCATTCGGGTGAGCGCCCATCCATATTTCCGCCTGAGGCTTTCCTTCTGTATTCGGTATGCCGAACAGGGTGTCCAGTGCGTTGAAACTGCCCCAGGCATAATCCTGGATGACGTTGTTCATTGGCAGAAAAAGTGGGGCTGATGACATTGTCATGAGGGGTAAATATCCTTCAGAAGCGGGCACTCGCAAGCCCGGTAAACAATTAACTGGCCTGACTATAGCAAAGTCCTAAAAAAAGAACATCCGACACTTGCCGGGTGTTTTTCGGCAGGTTTGCCCTTTCTTTTCAGAAGTGCTCGACGCGGGCATGCCGGGGAGTTTCAGGTTACAGCAAACATAAAAAACCGGGTGCGAAGACCCGGTTATGATTTGGTTTGTCAAAAGGCGTGCTGTTACCACACATCCTTATCAAGTTGCTTGTCCAGTTTCGGGAACTTGGTGCGGTCAAAGATTGGGTCTTTACCCGCTTTACGCTGCTCTTCATAGTCGCGAAGTACCATAAAGGCGACACCGGACAGCAGACCTATGGCGATCAGGTTGATAATTGCCATCATACCCATCGAAAGGTCAGCAAAACTCCAAACTACCGGCAGATCCAGCACAGCACCAATATATACCATCGCCAGTACGGCAACACGGTAGAACCTGATGGCGGCTTTACTTTCGAAGATGTATTCGATGTTTGATTCGCCGTAAGAGTAGTTCGCAATAATTGAAGTAAAGGCAAACAACAGGATGGCGATGGCAACGAATGCCGCACCCCAGTCACCTACCTGGCTGACCAGTGCTGCCTGGGTCAGGGCGATACCATTGAGACCGCTGCCTGATTCAAGATGGCCGGACAGGAGGATAATTGCCGCCGTTGCAGTACAGATAACTATGGTGTCGATAAAGACACCCAGCATCTGGACATAGCCCTGGGCAGCAGGGTGGTTTGGCTTGGTTGATGCTGTTGCTGCAGCGTTAGGCGCAGAACCCATACCCGCTTCGTTTGAGAACAAACCACGCTTGATACCTTGCATCATCGCCTGGGCGACGGCATAACCCATTGCACCGCCTGCAGCTTGCTCAAGGCCAAGCGCACTTTTCACAATGGTTGCAATTACTGATGGCAGTTCGGTGATATTCATGGCAACCACCACCAGGGCAACAGCCAGGTAGCCGATAGCCATAAACGGGACAATCAGTTCAGCAACCCGGGCAACAGAGCGCATGCCACCATAGATGATAGGGGTAACAATCACCACAAGGGCAATACCGACATAGCTCTGGTCCATGCCGAAAGCCGTGTGCATTGCTGCCGCAATGGAGTTGGACTGCACGCCGTTAAATGCAAGGCCAAAGGCAACAATCAGGCAGATGGCAAACAGGATACCGAGCCAACGCTGACCGAGACCGCGTTCAATGTAGTAAGCCGGGCCACCGCGGTAAGTGTTGTCTTTGTTAGGGACTTTGTAAACCTGTGCCAGAGTGGATTCCACAAAGCTGGTGGCCATACCAACCAGTGCTGTCATCCACATCCAGAAAACAGCACCTGGACCGCCGAGGTAGATTGCGACTGCAACACCGGCCATGTTACCGGTGCCAACACGGGCTGCGAGGCTGGTGCTGAATGCCTGGAAGGAGGATATGCCACCGTCAGCGCCGGTGCGGCTGACTGCCATCAGTTTGAACATATGGCCGAAGTGGCGGAATTGGATGAATCGGGTGCGGACAGTGAAATAAAGGCCAAGGCCGATAAGAAGGTAAACAAGCACCGATCCCCAAAGGATTCCGTTGCCGGTGTCCACAAAGGACACGAAGAGTTCTTTTAGTTCCGTCATGCTACTCTAACACTCATTTTAAACTACAAGGCTAAGCGAAAGCTTTTTCCTGGTAAGTGTTCATTATCGTGTCTGTCTGACACGTTCCCTGTCGCATCCTTGCAATAGTCAACAGCGCCTGGCTACAGAATTCCTTCCTGACCAAAAACACCGTAAAACCCCCTGAATGTGTCTGCATAGTCATACTTTGTGAATAATAATGTTGACAATTATTTTCAGGTTGGACTGGATGATAACCATATTTACGGTATAAAACACCACAAAAAATGGTGTTTGGTTATTAAATGAACTGATATGTTTCACTCATTGAGACAAAGTGCTTAATTGTGGTTTTTTTTGTGTGGTGGTTGTGTGTTTATTCCCGGCGAGTGGGAGGAAGGGGGGGCCGGTTAGTGCCCGGCTTTTTTCCTTTGGAGGTCTGAAAGAACGATTTGAAGTGCAGAAATCGCAGTGTCAGTATCAATTTCATTGGACTCAATAAGGTAAATCAGGTCAACGGCCAGTTTTATGTCATCCGGTGCATTCTCAATTGATGGGATATCACGGTTCTCATTGGTGTTGTCAGGCATTGTTTTGTCCGGTCGTTTGTTGGTCATTGGTTTGCTCCGAAAGGCATCACCGCCAGTGCTGCTGAAATTAGGTTGGCATGTAAAGGAACCAGTTTCTCTTGTTCAGTCCGGTATCCACCCCCAATAACAGCAGCTACCGGAATACCCTGTTCGCGGCACTGGGAGAGGACAAACCGGTCTCTTTCGTAGATACCATCTGAGCAGACATTGAGGTAGCCCAGTTCATCGTCAGTGTGGATGTCGACACCGGCATCGTAAACTACAAAATCAGGTTGGTACTGAGCCAGTGCCAGTTTAAGCATTGGACAGAAGTGGTGGAGGTAGCTTTCCGAGTCCGCTCCGTTTGGCAACCCGATATCGATGTCTGATGGGGGTTTGCGGGACGGGAAGTTTTTCTCACTGTGAATAGACAGTGTGATTATGCGGGGATTATCTGCGGCAAGCGCTGCGGTCCCGTCACCATGGTGGACGTCACAGTCTACAATGAGGACCCGATCGACACCTGGGTAAGCCAATGCTTCCGTTGCCGCCAGGATCAGGTCATTAAACAGGCAGAATCCACTGCCAAAATCGAAATGTGAATGGTGGTAGCCACCTGTAAGGTGTACGGCAACGCCGTTTTCCATCGCCTGCTGTACGGTATCCAGTGTCCCGCCAAGGGAAGTCAGGCTCCGAGTAATAAGGGCCTCACTCCAGGGAAAGCCTATCCGGCGCATCTTGACCAGCGGAAGGGTGCCTGACAACAGTGCGTCAACATATGGGGCATGGTGGATGCTTTTGAGGTGCTGTGGATCCAGAATCTCAGGCGTTATAAATTTCACCGCGTGCCGTGTTTGCGATTCTGACTCGATGTACTCTTTCAACATCCGGTATTTTTGCAGTGGGTACCTGTGCCCGTCCGGCAATGGGAAGTCGGAGTATATCGGATGGTAAATCAGGGGAAGAGGGTTACCCATAGCGCTCTTTCTTCGCTATCTGTTTCTCAATATTGGTTATGGCATCACGGCAGCGTTGCAGGCGGGATTCAGTCGCCAGTATTTTTTGCTGGCAAGCCTGTTGTTCATCCCAACTGGCGCAGTTTGCGTGGCGCAGTTCCTCTTCCCTGACCATGTTTTCCAAGCGACGTTCCCATTCTCGGTGCTGGGCCAGGTTCTCATAAAGCTGCCGGGCGGTGACAGAGGGTTTCCTGTAAGTGGTGTTCCTGAATTTTGTTCGCAACCTTCCGGTTGATTGTTCTCGTTTCAATGCCGTCACTTGGTTAAGTAAACGCTCACATAAATGGGAGGCGCGGGCTGCGGACAGCCTGTTCTCCCGTTGTTCGGTCTCGAGCGTTTCAAGGTTGTGCTTCGCTTCGGCAACATAAGGTGTCAGCAGTGATGAGCGGCAATAAAACAATTGCTCATCAAACAGCGGCTCCCAGCCTTCTTTTCTGGAGCGATCAGTTTGAGCTGCCTGTTTTGCCATTTCGGTCAGCAGATTGTTCAGTGTGGCCAGATCCATAAAGGCTCTCAGTTAGCAGGTGACGACATTGGTCAGTATTCAATACTGGTCAGTATTCAATTTTACGACGGAATGGCGGCAGTGAGTCGATAAGTGCTTTGCCGTATCTGCGGGTAACGATCCGCCGGTCCAGTAACACCACTCTGCCACAGTCTGTCTCTTTTCTCAGCAGGCGACCGACGGACTGAATGAGTTTCCTGCTGGCTTCGGGAACTGAAATCTGGAGGAAAGGGTTCCCACCCCGCTTCTCAATATACTCTGCGTGTGCCTCTTCAACCGGTGACGTAGGTACGGCAAAGGGGATTTTAGTAATGATGAGGTTGGTCAACAGATCACCGGGTAAATCCAGCCCTTCAGAGAAACTTCCTGTGCCAAACAGTACCGATGCTTTACCGTTCTTTCTGGCTTTGCGGTGTTTGTCCAGCAACTGCTGACGGGACTCTGTCCCCTGAACCAGCAGTTTGATTTTGTGCTTTTTGCACCAAGGCTTCAGTTTCTGGGCGACTTGGTTCATTTGCCAGTAAGAAGAGAACAGTACCAAACTGGCAGTTTGGTCTTTGAGACTGTCCTTCAAAATTCCGGGCAGCTTGTCAGTGAATTCTTTGTCCTGTGGCTCTATGCCAATAGCGGGAACAACAAGCTCTGCCTGCTCGTAATAGTCGAAAGGTGAAGGAAGGGCCAGGAACTGGGTTCCGTCGTCTTCCCTAAGCCCAGCCTGGTGGCAGAAATAACTGAATTTATTCAATGCCCGGATCGTGGCAGAGACCAGGGCTGCACCTGCTGCCCGCGACCATATCATGTTGTCCAACTGCCAACCCACTTCCAATGGGGAAGCATGGACAGAAATATCCTTATCGTCGTGAAGCTCCAGCCATCTTGCAAGTGGTGCGCCTTTATCAGAAAGAGGTTTGGCCATGAGTTGCCAAACTTTGTTCAGGTTTTCAAGACGGCTAAGGAAGAAACCGCTTTCCGCCAGTATTGGGTCGGCGGTTTTAGACGTCAATTCACCATTTTTTACCTTTTCTGAGATCAGGTCATGCAGCTTTCCTAATGAAGAAAGTGCTTTTTGGCTGGCAAGTTTGCAGTTTTGGGAGGGTTCTTCCAAAAATGACGGCAACTCGCCATCCTCAAAACGGTAGATTCCATCTTCGCTGAAAGGCATGGCCTGAAGCTGTTTACTCAGGTGGCGCAATTCCGGAATCAGGGTTTGTATGGCTGACTGAAGTGTTTCGTAAAACTTATCTGAACGGTTTGCATCAGTATGCGACAAGAATTTTGATGAAACCTTGTTGAGTTTTTCCAGCCAATTAGCAGCGCCCGTCAGGCTCGAAAAGGCAGCAGAAAAATCCCGGGCAACGATGGGGAGGTGATGCGCCTCATCAATCATATAAATAGACTGCTCCGGCTCTGGCAGTATGACACCGCCACCAAGCTCAAGATCCGCCATCAACAGTGCGTGGTTGGCAATAATGACGTCAGCTTTGGCCAGACCCTGTCGGCTTTTGGTGAAAGGGCACTGCCTGTGGGCTGGCATCCCAGGCTGGCAGGAGTGCTTGTCAGACACTATCTGCGTCCATATCTCATCCGGGATTGTTTCCGGCCAGCTGTCCCTGTCCCCATCCCACTTCTGGTCAGAATATGCCGTGTACAAAGAGATAAACCACTTTTGTGGTGACTTCTCTTTGGTGGTGCTGAACAAATCATCCTGAGAGGCAGGGTGACTTTCTGCGGCTATTGCCAGACGCTCGGCACAGCAATATCGCTGTCGTCCTTTGGCCAGGATAAAGTCGAAAGGTTTGGGGCAGATCCTGCGGAAAAGGGGTAAATCCTTGTTCAGAAGTTGTTCCTGTAAAGCGACGGTCGCAGTAGAGATAACTACCTTTTTATTGTTGTTTAAGGCATATGGAACTGATGCCATAAGGTAAGCCATTGATTTTCCGGTGCCTGTGCCAGCTTCTGCCACCATAATGCGCTGCTTTTTGTTGTATTCCCCTGCCAGCGTTTTTGCAATTTCTGCAACAAGGTAGTTTTGCACTTTTCTAGGCACAAAGCCGTCCAACAGGTCTTGGAGGTTCTTATAGCAGAGACGTATGTCTTGTTTGGTCGCAGTATGGAGCATGTTCATGACTTACTAATATTTGGCAGCAGATTATACCAACATTTGAGTCGAGATAATCGGCATAAAATGAATATGGATTATAAAAGCTTTGTGATTCATATCACGAAAATAAATTGAACTATTGTTTTTTTATCCCCTCGTCATCCCAGTCAAATTCTGAATCTAAATTTTCATAAATTTTAGATTATTAATCTAAAAATCCACCTTAAAAAGACGGATTGTTAGAATTATGTTCTTTCGTTGCCTTAATTGTTATAACAAAAATCAGTGACTTACAGTTTTATGAATTGTGATCTGTTACAGGGTTGCGCATGTAACGTATTGATATGAATTAGATTTTACTTTTTATGATTATTTGTTATGTGAATTTGACAGATTTTAGATCTGTCTGTCAGGATTAGTTTCGAAATTATTGATACCCGACTGTAAGAGAACTTTTACATTTGTGTATCAAACTATAAAGGATTCCGGAAACAGGAATTCCATTCTAATTAAGAAAAGGCAGTGGATTAACTATGAAAAAGACTATTCTGGCAATGGCTGTACCAGCTCTGCTGGCAGCGGGCACCGCGAGTGCGTCTATCAACCTGCATGACGCAGATGGCGTAAGCGTATCACTCAAGGGTGCATCCGAAATTCAGTACGCGCAGCTTCTGAAGAAAAATGCTGACGGCGCTTTCCGTATTGATGACGGTGACCTGGAGTTGAACACCTCTGTTGAGATCTCTGATTCCCTCAGTGCTATCGCAGATCTGGCGTTTGAGTTTGAAAGCGGCGACTTTACCAACGATGTTGTTTATGTTGGTTTGGACGGTGATTTCGGTACTGTTACGTTTGGTCGTCAATACCTGATCTCTGATGATGCAGGTATTGGTAAAGATTACGAGCTTGGCTTTGAGCAATTTGGTTTTGTAACCACTCACGGCAGTCAAGCCGCTAAGTACACTTACGACGCAGATCAGTTTTACTTTGGTGTATCGACGCTTCTGACTTCTGATGGAGTTGATACTACTGACAACGAACCAACGGTTGTTGACGGACGTATTGGTGCTCGTTTCGGTGATTTAGATGCACGTGTATACATCTACAATGGTCAAGACCTGAGCTTTAAGTACGATGGTACAACTGCAGTTGCAACCGATGTGAATGCGTTTGATATCGAAGCTGAATATTCATTTGACGCAATCTCACTGGCTGCATTGTACGGGCAATTGGAATACAAGCGTGTTTCTGATGGCGATAAGTACAAGTTGAACGTAGTTGAAATCGCTGCAAGTTACTCAATGGGTGATTTCACTTACGCTGTTGGTTACAACATCGTTGACTCTGACGTTAGCGGCGTTGACACTATCAACAACTATTACGGTAACGTAACTTACAAGCTTAACGGCAACGCGAAAGTATATGCTGAGCTTGGTGATGCGGATGTTGATGGCATCGATATGGGTTATGTAGTAGGTATGGAAGTCGCTTTCTAATAGTCTTTTGAAAGTAATACCTCTTATATCAAAGCCGCCATTTGGCGGCTTTGTTGGTCATGGAGAGAATAATGTTCCGTAACTTTTTAGCATCAGCATTCATTCTATTGTGTTCAATTGCAGCCCCTGCTTTTGCGGAATCGAAGCTTATAGCAGGTAACAATATAGAGTTTTTGGTTCTTAATGGACGAGAAGTGACTGATGAACAGGAAAAACTTCTAAAGTTAAGTTCTCAAACTAACCAGATTGCCTTGAGATATTCTGGTGAAGTCAGAAATGGCAGCAAGACGGCAATTTACACCTCCCGACCGTATTTGTTTGAGTACACTCCTGTTGATGGGGAAGCAATAATCTATCTTAGGGACTTTAAAACACTTACCCAAGTTAAAGCATTTTTTAAACGGGATCCTGAATGGATGCTTAAGACCTCATCAGACAAAAAGTCTTTGATAAAAGGTGTGGGACTCACGGGAACAGGCTTCGCTGGTTTTTCCAATATGGAAAAAGTAGTAGCCAAATACAACAAAGAGCAGGGCATTATTCTTGAGCAATCTGGCCCGGTTGATATTGAAGATGTTGCCGTCGAGGTAAAAGAAGATGGCAAAGTAGAAATTACTGGCGATGCCCTCACTCAGTTAAAGCTCTGGTACACCAAAGCATCCAAAGAAGAACGTAAAACCTTCCGTAAATGGATGGTCGATCAGGATTAGTGACGGGACTCCCATACAAAAACACCGGCTTTTCAGGCCGGTGTTTTTGATCAAATTTCTTCGTGATGATAGTGGTCATGCATCCTGCATGACTTGCAACGGGGCTCTGCGGGATCTTTTTCCAGATCTGCGACAGTAATTTCGTCCTCGCAGTCTGCACACAAGCCGTACATTTCCATCATCATGGCGCAAAGCGCGGCGTCGACACGTTCCAGCCTGAACCCAAGATGCTTTGAGTTCCTGCCTTCATCCTGGCAAAGCCCGATTAGGTGATGGGTTTGCAGCAATTCCGGCTGGGTCAGGGGATAGTCGGTCAACGATGCCAATATGCGTTCGCGCAGAGTCAGTCTTTCGTTTTCCAGCGCATCTTTAAATGTTGATAGTTGCTCTGTGGTTAACATAGGCACACATTCGCGTTACTCAGATTACATGAGTTTACGTCTGGCAAGCATTGTCTATACTGATATGAATCAACTTGCGAGGAAAATATCCTTTTATTTTATCGGTGTTTGATGGTGAACGATTCGTTTATATTGTGTTGCGAAAAATGACAATAAACGTAGTGAGGAGCTAATCGTGAGCCAAGAGTATAAAGATCCGTATAATTTTGCCTATTTTCTGGGGCTGGTAGTTGTTTTGCTTATTCCAACCTTGCCTGCAACCCTAACCTGGCTCAAAATTATTGGGAGTTAGGTAACCAGGAGGTGACAGTGCGACAGAAAGTCACCAATTTTCTCTTGTTTTCGGCGGGCTGGCTTTTAGTTGCGCTCGCCATCATCGGCATTTTCCTGCCGGTTCTTCCTACTACCCCTTTCTTGTTGCTTGCCAGCGGGTGTTTCCTGAAAAGTTCCCCCAGGGCAGCGGCCTGGCTTAACAACCACCCCAAGTACGGCCCTGTTATAAGGGACTGGCATGAACACCGTGCGGTTTCTCGTCAGGTAAAAAAAAGAGCGAACGTTTTTATTGTCCTGAGCTTTTGCCTGTCTATCTATATTGTGTCGTTCATTTGGCTCAAAATCATGCTCGCAGTCATGTGTATCACTTTACTTATCTGGTTTAATCGTTTGCCTGAAGGTGCCCCAGTTGCTCCGCAAGGTGAAAACACATAACATCACTGGGTTGTGTTGACACCCAGCATCCCGTCAGATTTCGCAGGTCATTCCGCAAGACGGGGACACGGTGTCCTGATTGAGATAAACAGGAGTTCCCGGCAAGGCCGGAAAGATGACTATGACAAAAGACGCGATTGCTCAGATCAAAAACAGCATTAAGTCCATTCCTGACTACCCAAAGCCAGGCATCATTTTCCGAGATATCACCAGTTTGATGGAAGATGCTGCAGCTTATAAAGCCACAATCGCGCTGTTGGTAGAAAAGTACCGCGATGGCGGTTTTACCAAAGTTGTGGGTACTGAATCCCGTGGTTTCCTGTTCGGTGCGCCTCTGGCACTTGAGCTGGGTGTGGGTTTCGTTCCTGTGCGCAAACCGGGCAAGCTGCCTCGTGAAGTAATTTCTGAAAGTTACGAACTTGAATACGGCCAGGACACACTGGAAATCCACGTTGATGCTATCAGCGAAGGGGATAAAGTACTGGTGGTTGATGACCTGCTGGCCACCGGCGGTACTATCGAAGCGACTACAAAGCTTATCCGTCGCCTTGGTGGTGATGTGGCTGACGCAGCATTCGTAATTTCCCTGCCGGAAATTGGTGGAGAAGCGCGTCTTGAAAAGCTGGGCCTGAATGTCTTCACTATCTGTGAGTTTGACGGCCATTAATTTTTCAAACGAAACCGTTGTCACACCAATTGGTTAATTAGCAGGCGACAGTACCCGGTGCTGTCGCCTGCTGCGTTACAGCTGTGCTAGCATAGGGCCTTATTCAGTCAGGGCAAAAATATGAGTTACCAAGTTCTTGCTCGAAAGTGGCGACCACGTCAGTTTTCTGATGTCGTCGGACAATCTCACGTGCTCACAGCACTGGAGAATGCACTTGAGCATAACCGTCTTCACCATGCTTATCTTTTCAGCGGCACCCGGGGTGTGGGGAAAACAACCATTGCCCGTATTTTCGCCAAAGGCCTGAACTGTGAGCAGGGTATTACCGCCAATCCATGCGGGCAGTGCGCGACCTGTAAAGAAATCGATGAAGGCCGCTTTGTTGATCTGCTCGAGATCGATGCTGCATCGCGGACAAAAGTAGAAGATACCCGTGACTTACTGGATAACGTCCAGTACAAGCCTGCTCGCGGGCGCTTTAAAATCTACATTATTGACGAGGTGCACATGCTCTCTCGTCATAGCTTCAATGCACTTCTCAAGACGCTGGAAGAACCACCAGAGTATGTAAAGTTCCTGCTGGCAACGACAGATCCGCAAAAGCTGCCGGTTACCATTCTTTCTCGTTGCCTTCAATTCCATCTCAAACACCTGAGTACGGATCAGATCCAGCACCAGCTTGACCATGTTCTCCATTCCGAAGGGGTAACCTCCGAGCCCCGTGCTCTGCAGCTTCTGGCGAAAGCCGCTGAAGGCAGTATGCGAGATGCGCTCAGCCTTACTGACCAGGCTATTGCCCTTGGAAATGGTGAAATATTTACCGCTCAAGTCGCTGATATGCTGGGTACCCTGGCAGATGACCAGGCAATCAGCTTACTGGAAGCGTTGACTCACGCTGATGCAGCACTGCTTCTCCATACGCTTGGAGAAATCGCTTCAGTTGGTGTTGATTGGGATGGCTTGCTCAAAGAGCTCGCTACTCAATTACACCGCATCGCTATGTTCCAGGTAATGCCATCTGTGGTTGCGGCCAGCCACCCAGACCATGAACGAATTAGCGTGCTTGCAGCGACGATGTCGCCTCAGGATGTCCAGCTCTATTACCAGATTGCCCTCCAGGGGCGTGACGACCTGAACTATGCCCCGGATGGGCGTGCTGGACTGGAAATGACACTGTTGCGTATGCTGGCTTTCCAGCCGGCGAAGGCAATGTGGACACCTCAGCCAGTCACTGCGCAAACTGTATCTGTCCAGACGCCGGGTAATACAAATGCACCAGTAAGAGCGGCTTCCCCGTCACCTGTTACGGCCAAACCTGCGCCGCAGGAATCTACTGAACAACCTGCAAGAGCTGCTGTGAAACAAGCTCAGGCCGAGCCGGTGGTCGCGCCAGTTCGAGCTCCTCAGGATCTTCGTGCTGTACCGCATGCAACCCCAGCACAACCAGAGATGCCACCTCCGGCAGATTTGGACTCGATGCCTCCGCTTCCTGATGAGCAAGATGATTACCATGATATGGTACCGCATCATGATACAGCCCCTTCAGCTGTTCCACAGACCCAGCAAGCTAACCAGGAACAGGTTTCGGCACAGCCAGCAACAAGTTCAACAGCGGGGCATTTGCTGGCGGCGGGTAATCTGCTGCGAAGCAGGGCGAAAGCGAAACAGCAGGGGGATAACGGCCCAAAAAAGGTTAAACCGGTTTCGGCAGGCAAGACATTGTCTGCACTGGAGCGTATTGCCGCAGAGCATCCTGCCGAGCCGGGACTGCCTCAGCCCAAACCGGATAATGCTAAGCCGTCGGAACCAGAAGATTACCGCTGGAAACCTACCGGGATATTAAAGCCAAAGGCTGAAGTGGTAGAAATTACGCCGGAAACCATCAAGACGGCGTTAAACCACACCAAAACCCCGGAAATGGCGGCAAAGTTACTGGAAGAATCGTGTACAGGTGATGAGTGGAGCCGAATTGCCAATCAGCTTGATGTTGGTCGTCTGGTTAAGCAGCTTGCCCTGAATGCAGCCATGGAGCAGTCCGGTGAGTCAGTGACCCTGGTTCTTCGTCCTGATCAGTCTCATCTGCAGTCTGACAAGGCACAACAACAACTTGAGGCATCCCTGAGTACCGTGATGAATCAGCCGGTTCATTTAACCATAAGAACCGGTACTGAGGGAACAACGCCTCTTGAGCTTCGTGAGCAGTTATATTCACAAAAACTGGCCGGAGCCATTGAAAATATCAACAATGACCCGAATATACAGTTTATCTGCCAGCGGTTTGCCGCGAGGGTGGATGAAGACAGTATTCGTCCTCTATAGTCACAGTAATTTCCCAGAGAGAGATAACTATGTTTGGTAAAGGTGGTATGGGCAACCTGATGAAGCAAGCCCAGCAAATGCAAGATCGCATGCAGAAGCTTCAGGAAGAGATTGCCAATATGGAAGTAACCGGCGAGTCTGGCGCTGGCCTGGTTAAAGTGACTGTGACCGGCAGCCACAATGTTCGTCGTGTTGAAATCGATGAAAGCCTGATGGAAGACGACAAAGAGATGCTGGAAGACCTGATTGCGGCAGCTTTCAATGATGCAGCCCGTCGTGTTGAAGAAACCCAGAAAGAAAAAATGAGCCAGGTTACCGGTGGTATGCAACTGCCACCTGGCTTCAAGATGCCATTCTAATCAATGCGTACCAGTTTACTGCTGGAGCAACTGATGGAATCGTTGCGCTGCCTGCCGGGTGTAGGCCCCAAGTCAGCGCAGCGGATGGCTTTCCATTTGTTGCAGCGAGACCGTCAGGGCGGAGTGAAACTCGCTGATTCCCTGACCAGGGCGATGACTGAAGTCGGGCATTGCAGCCACTGCCGTACGTTTACGGAAGAAGATACCTGCGCCATTTGCTGTAATCCCCGCCGTCAGGAAAACGGGCAGATCTGTGTGGTCGAAAGCCCTGCAGACATTGCTGCGATAGAAGCAACCGGCCAATTCTCAGGGCGATACTTCGTCCTGATGGGGCATCTCTCGCCGCTTGATGGCATTGGCCCGTATGACATCGGCCTTGATGTGCTTGAAAAGCGTCTGGAGAATGAGTCTATCCAGGAGGTAATCCTGGCTACCAACCCGACAGTGGAAGGCGAGGCAACAGCGCAGTATATCGCTGAACTTTGCCGGGAGAATGATGTAGTCGCAAGCCGCATTGCTCATGGCGTCCCTATGGGTGGTGAGCTTGAGTTGGTAGATGGTACGACACTCAGCCATTCCTTGGCTGGCCGTCATCGCCTGGGTTAAGCAGAATGACACCTAAAGCAGGGGCCGCACAGTTTTGCGGCCCTTTTTGCTATTGGCTGCTGTCGTGATGGAAAGGAACCGGGCTCAGTCCGCGGTTGTTGTTGACCTCCGGGTGATCGGCCAACGGATGCTTCATGATTTTTGGTTCCTCCGGTTTGTTTTCCGGATGATCCTGATGGAAAAGAGGGGCTTTAGGCCGGTAAACATAATGGGGTTTGGATGTTGGTACATTCCGTTCAACCACAATTCTTTTGCCCGTCAGGATTTCCAGTGCGGTTTGATCACCTCCGTCACTTTCAGCCTGTGCAGACTGCAGTGCCATAAAGCCCGCTAGTACAGTACCAAGACCAATAGATCTTTTTAACCTGAGGTGCATAGACGCCTCCTCAACGTAGCGCGTGCTGAGCATCTCTGCCAGCAACGAACCCGTAGAAAATATAGCCGAACAGCGTCAGTATAGATCCCCAGAACACCGCTGACTGTCCACATGCATACACGCCGTAAATACTGTATACCACCGCGACCGTCCCTACTGCTGCTCCAATCTTGTATTCGCTGTCTTTCACCTTGTTGTTCCTCAGAATAACTTCGAGGCCTGTCAGGGAAAGAATATAAGGCACCATATTGATAAACACTGCCAGGTTAAGCAGGACATTAAACTGCTTTACCAAGTTGGGAGATATCGTCATCAGAGCCAGGATCAGCTCAAGCCCCAGCATGATCAGCATTCCCTTTATTGGGGCATTGGCATGGTTAACTTCACCAAATATTTTGGGGAACAGGTTAATGTCAGCGGCAGCCTTGGACACCTGCGCATTGGTAAACTGCCATCCAAGGAGAGAGCCGATACAGGCAATTACTGCCAAGGCCGTGATGACCATACCGACTGTTTCGTTGAACATATAGGTGTAAACCAGTCCAAATGGCGCATCCGAAACAGCCAGTTCATGGTTGGGGATTATGCCCTGAATCACAGATGTCGAGGCGATATAAACAACAGCCGTGAAGCTCGTTGCCAGCATGCAGGCAAGGGGGACATTTTTTTCCGGGTTTTCAACTGCCCCGGAATTTGCCCCTGCGGACTCAATTCCAAGAAATGCCCATAACGTAAGGGCTATACCAGAAGAAATTGCCGTGACCGTCCCATCATGGTGGGGGTTCCAGGCTTCAGCAAATACATCCGGCTTAAACCAAAACCAGCCGATTACAGACAGCCCAACGACAGGGATAATAATTCCCCAGACTGTAAATGATGAAATTTGCCCGGTGATCCTGGGGCCCCAGAAATTCGCTACCATGGTAACTACCAGTATGGATACCACGCCTACGAAGGTGTGTATTGGGCTGGTTTTCAGCCACGGGAAAAATGGCACCAGGTATCCGGCAGCAGAAACGGCAATAGCGACAGCACTGATAACCAGGCAAACATAATACGTGTAAGACGCGATGAAAAACGAGGATTTGCCATGTGCTTCACTGGCGTAGGCAGACATTCCTCCATCCCGGTTGCAGTACATTCCGCATTTGGCAAAAGCATAGGCGATGCACATAGCGCCTACTGCAGTGACCAGCCAGGAAAGCAGAGAAATTGCCCCGGTCTGTGCAAGGCTTGCCGGAAGCATAATGATGCCTGAACCCATCATATTGACGGTAACAATGGTAGTTAGCCCTACCAGGCCCATTTTATTGGATTCGGATGCCATAATATCTCTCCATATCGGTGAGGAGATAATCCACAAATCAAATTAATATGTGAATTTGAAACGCATTTTTAGTCATCTATAAAAGATGTGGGAATTAAAATGCTTACTGTATGAGGAACTAAACCCAAGGCAGTGTAGAAGACAATCTTGAGGTTTTACAAAAAGTTTATTGCTTGATTTTTCTTGAAATTTGGAAAGTATTTTATTTGTTGGAATTGTTTTATATTCGATTATTCTATATTTCCACAACAAGGCATTGAATTATTTCCTGTTGCAAATTCTATTTCGTGTTTATCTCAAATATGAATAAGTTTAACTGGTGGGAATTACTAATTTTATTCCGGCTTCTGTTTGTTTCTAATTCCACATTATTTCTATGTGCTTTCCTCGTTTACTTAGCCGGAGCAAATTACATGAGAACTTACGGAAAAAAATATACCGTTCTGATATTGGAAGAATCCCCAAAAGGTGGGGTAGTAGGAAACGCAATTCAACGTCTGGTTGATGAACTGGAGGACAACGGTACAAAGGTAATCCGGGCAACCAGTTTCGACGACTGTTATTCGATCCTTTTTGCCAACACCGCAATTGACTGCATGATGCTGACCTCATCAATGAGTGGCTCCCAATCCGAGGAAAATGAACGGTTCTATGTCCTTATTGAGAAACTGAACCGCCGCCAGGAAGATGTCCCGGTATTTTTGTTGGCTGAACGCAAGAAAATAACCCTGCATGTCACGCGGGAGATGATGGAAAAAGTGGTGGAATTTGCATGGATCCTTGAGGATACGGCAGATTTTATTGCCGGGCGGGCCATTGCAGCCATGCGACGTTACCGTGAGCGGCTGTTGCCTCCGCTAATGGCCGCCATGATGAATTACGATGATGTACATGAGTATTCCTGGGCTGCTCCGGGACATCAGGGCGGGGTAGGGTTCACAAAAACCCCGGCGGGGCAGAGGTTCTATAACTATTACGGCGAAGGTCTGTTTCGCACAGATATGGGGATTGAACGTGGCCTGCTTGGGTCACTGCTTGATCATACCGGTGCATTTGGTGACAGCGAAAAATATGCAGCCCGTGTTTTTGGTGCTGATCAGTCCTACTCACTGGTGACGGGCACATCCGGGGCGAACCGGACAGTTATGCAGGCGTGTATGAACGAAAATGAGCTGATAATTGTCGACCGCAACTGCCATAAGTCCATAGAACAGGGACTTATGCTGACCGGGGCTTTACCGGTATATATGGTACCGACCCGAAACCGCTACGGCATCATTGGTCCGATCTACCCCAAACAGATGGAAAAAGCCGCATTGGATGAATCGGCTGCAAACAGTGAACTGACAAAAGATCTTGCCGGAAACCGGTCTGTATATGCAGTGTTAACCAACTGTACTTATGACGGTCTCTGCTACAACGCCGCCAGTGCACAGGATATCCTGGCTCAAAGCAGCGACAGGATCCATTTCGATGAAGCGTGGTTCGGGTATGCAAGGTTCAACCCTATCTACCACAACCACCATGCGATGCGAGGTGATCCAGAAGATAAGCCGGTAGGGGGCCCGACAGTATTTGCCACCCACTCTACCCACAAATTGTTAAATGCACTATCCCAGGCATCATGGTTGCATGTACGCAACGGCAAAGGAGCCATAAGCTTCGAACGGTTTAACCAAGCGTATATGATGCATGCGACCACATCCCCCCTGTATGCGATTAGTGCGTCAAATGATGTTGCTGTCGCGATGATGGATGGCAACAAAGGGGAATCACTGACGCTGGAGGTTATCCGCGAGGCAGTGGATTTCCGACAGGCGATGGGGCGTTTATACCGGGAATTTACCGATGACGGAGACTGGTTCTTTAAACCCTGGAATGCAGAGCGGGTAACTGATCCGGAATCCGGCAAAACGTACGCGTTCGAAGAGGCTCCGGCAGACATGCTCACCGCTAACCAGGATTGTTGGGTAATGCATCCTGACGACACGTGGCACGGCTTTAAAGACATGCCGCCGGACTGGTGTATGCTGGATCCCATCAAGGTAAGCCTTCTGGCTCCGGGAATGGGGGAGGATGGCAACCTCCTTGATACCGGTGTTCCGGCAGCATTGGTTACCCAGTACCTGGGCCGGTATGGCATCGTTCCGACAAGGACGACGGATTTTCAGGTTATGTTCCTGTTTTCCATGGGAATTACCAAAGGGAAGTGGGCAACGCTTGTCAATACGCTGCTGTCGTTCAAAAAGCACTACGATGACAACTCGCCCATAAGGGAAGTGTTGCCTGAACTCGCGGCGTCCAATCCGGACGTATACGCTGACATGGGGCTGAGTGAGTTGGGGGACAGGATGTTTGCTTTCCTGAAACAGCACAATCCATCAGAAAAACTCAATGCTGCTTACTCAACATTGCCTGAAGCAGTTATCACTCCCCGAAAGGCCTACCAGGCCATTGTTGCTGACGACGTTGAAATGGTACCTGTTGGTAACCTGGCAAACCGGATTGCCGCCAATGCCATAATCCCTTATCCACCCGGTATTCCGATGCTGATGTCCGGTGAAAGCTTCGGGGATGATGCCAGCCCACAAATTGGATACCTGAAGAGCTTACAGATCTGGGATGCAACATTCCCTGGCTTTGAGCATGAAACTGAGGGGGCAGAGTCGGAACATGGTGTGTATTCCGTGATGTGTGTGAAACAGTAATATACCTATACCCAAATCAACTCTCGCTGAAAACTGCACCTTGAGGTGATTTGGGTATAACCAAACATAACCGGCACTTTATGCGCCGGTTATGTTAACCCAAGTCAGAAAGACTATTTGTTGGTTAGGACAATGGATCCGTAATTAAGGCTTGTCAGCATCAAGGTACTGTTATTGATCTTGTCTATACGACGGATTTGTAAGACGTTCAACTTGTAGAATGCCCTTAACAGATCCATTTCTTGCGTCGTGAAGCTTTCGTTATTTCCGGAAGTAACGTCGCTGAAAGAGGTTGGCTGAAGAGTCAGGTAGCCACCGCTGACAGACCATTTCCCCTGTTCTGCAATAATCAGTTTTACTTTCACGTCTTCTGATTTGCCACGCAACAAGACGTCGGTCTGGCGCGAATAGGAGTGGTTTGGCAAAAATACCGTTGCGCTGGTGGTATAAGAAGAACTCAGATCCGGTACATCATCAAATGCAGCAGGTTCAATGCGGCTCAGGCTGCGGGTATGCCATTCATTCTGGGTAAGCATCTTTTCAATGCGATAATCGCTGCCAAGGAAAAACCAGGCACTGAGAACCACAGAAATAGCCAAAATCCAGTATGGGCCGTATTTTCGAACGCCTTGATGGCTAAGGATACGTTTTAGTTGCATAAGTTACTGCTGTCCTCCTGATTGGTCAGAAGGGAATAGGTAATATTCAGATCTGCATGGGCTGCATCATGGATGTAGTTCAGCGCAAGCTGGTTTTTCTGGCCACCGGTAACAATGACTTCCTGAAGGTTTCTTGATTTCAGGTATTTATCTGCATATTGGGTTACGCAACGCTCAATCATTGGCTGCCAGTTGGCGACCGAAGGATTATTCTCCGGGATCATTACCTCAACACCCTTTACCGTGGTGAGATGACGGAACGTTTCGCTCTTTTGTGCAGTAAAAATAAACAGGAACAGCGGAATAAGCACTGCGAGAACCAGGCAGAAAATAGCAGGAAACGAGAGTGACTTAACATGTACCTGCTTGCTTACTTCAACTTTGCTCGTTACCGCGTTGTTTCTGGTGCCTGTTTCTACAACGTTGAGCAGGCTGTTATCGGCTGTTGTTTCTACGCTGTCCATCGTGTTGCCGTTTAGCGCAACTGGATGGGTTTCATCAGTGCTTACAGCAACCTCGGGCAGCGGAAGTGCAGCTTCTTTCGTTTCATCGTAGTCTTCGATGGACGCAATAATCTGGTAACCGCGTTTTGGGACAGTTTTCACAAATTCAGGCGATTTGGTAGAGTCTTTCAACGCTTTGCGCAGTGTCGAAATAGACTGGGTCAGACTGGAATCATCGACTTCAAAACCCTGCTCCCGCCAAACATAATCATGGATACGGTTTCTTGGGACAATTGCATGTGGTTCTTCGAGAAGTACCATCAGGACACGACATTCGTTGCTTCCAAGACGGACTTGTTCGTTGTTTTCCAGTAAATCGACTAACGAGCTGTCGTTAGGACAAAAGACGAATCTTTCACCGATTAAGATTTTTTTTGATTGTTTCATTCTATTTAAGGTTTCAGCCGGCTAGCGATTGAGAATGAATGGCAGTCCTCTTACGCAACGGGATGAGGGCTTTACTGAGCGCATAGTATCTTACTCCTCAACCTAAAAAAAACAAAACTTGTGAAAAAAGACCAATGCGCTTGAAATCGGAAAAAGTGCCCATATCTCAAAAGCAGATAGCAACAGGTAATTCTTTTTTGGAGAAACAATGAGCGAACAAGCAACTGTCCAGGGCAAGGAAACTCGCGGTTTCCAGTCAGAAGTAAAGCAACTGCTTCACCTGATGATCCACTCTCTTTACTCAAATAAAGAGATTTTCCTGCGTGAGTTGATTTCCAATGCGTCAGATGCGGCAGATAAACTGCGTTTCAAGGCGTTGGAGAACTCTGCGCTGTATGAAAATGACGGTGATCTGCATGTGCGTTTATCGTTCGATGAAAAAGCCGGCACGCTGACGATCTCAGACAACGGTATCGGTATGAGCCGTGATGAGGTGATCGATAACCTGGGAACCATTGCAAAGTCCGGCACTAAAGAGTTTTTCCAGAAGCTCACTGATGACCAGACCAAAGATGCGCAGCTTATTGGCCAGTTTGGTGTAGGCTTCTATTCTGCCTTTATTGTGGCCGACAAAGTGACGGTGCGTACACGCGCAGCAGGCACCCCGGCTGATGAAGCGGTGCAGTGGGAATCAACCGGTGAAGGTGAATACACCCTTGAGTCGATCGTAAAAGAAGGCCGAGGCACTGATATCACCCTTCACATGCGTGAAGACGGTAAGGAGTTCCTCAACGACTGGCGTCTGCGTGATGTGGTTGGAAAATACTCAGACCACATCGGTATCCCTGTCGAATTGTGGACAGTAGAAAAAGACGAAGAAGGCAACGACAAAGAAGCCAAATGGGACAAGATCAACAAAGCCCAGGCGCTGTGGACCCGTTCCAAGAGCGATATTTCTGACGAGGAATACCAGGAGTTCTACAAGCACCTGGCCCATGACTTCTCTGAGCCGCTGAGCTGGAGCCACAACCGCGTTGAAGGCAAGAACGACTACACCAGCCTGCTGTATATTCCATCCAAAGCGCCTTGGGATCTGTTTAACCGCGACCACAAGCATGGCCTGAAGCTGTATGTGCAGCGTGTCTTCATTATGGATGACGCCGCACAGTTTATGCCTGGCTACATGCGTTTTGTTCGTGGCCTGATTGATTCCAATGACCTGCCGCTGAACGTTTCCCGCGAAATTCTGCAGGACAACAAAGTCACCCAGTCACTGCGTAATGCGCTGACCAAGCGTGTGCTTTCCATGCTTGAGCGTATGGGCAAGAACGACCCAGAGAAGTACGCTACCCTGTGGAAAGAGTTTGGCCTGGTTCTGAAAGAAGGCCCGGCAGAAGATTTTGCAAACCGTGAGAAGATTGCGGCCCTGTTGCGTTTTTCTTCTACCCACAACGAATCCAGTGAGCAGAACGTTTCACTGACTGATTACGTTGCACGTATGAAGGAAGGCCAGGACAAGATTTTCTACATCACGGCAGACAGCTACAGTGCAGCCAAACACAGCCCGCACCTTGAACAGTTCAAAGCCAAAGGCATTGAAGTGCTGCTTCTGTCAGACCGTATTGACGAGTGGATGATGAGCTACTTGCCTGAATTTGATGGTAAGCAGTTCCAGTCTGTTACTAAAGCGGACGTTGATCTGAGCAAGTTCGACGATGATGAAAGCAAGGCCAAGCGTGAGGAAACCGAGAAACAATTCGAGTCTGTTGTAGACCGCACAAAGGCTTACCTTGGCGAGCGCGTCAAAGATGTCCGTACAACATTCAAGCTGTCTGACACCCCGGCTATCGTGGTAACCGATGGCTATGATATGGGTACCCAGATGGCCAAGTTGCTGGAAGCCGCCGGCCAACAGGCACCGGAAGTGAAGTACATCTTCGAAATTAACCCGGAACATCCGCTGGTTAAGCAGATAGCTGACGAAGCAGATGAAGAAGTATTCGGTAAATGGGTAGAGTTGCTTTACGGCCAGGCGTTGCTTGCAGAGCGCGGATCTTTGGAAGATCCTTCATCTTTCCTGAAAGTGATGAATACTTTGCTGGCGACTAAGGTATAATCGACCGCGAATAAATATTCGGTCATGATACTTATCAAGCCCGGTGCATACCGGGCTTGATAGCGTTTCGCGAAGCGTGTATTTTCTCGCTCTTTGTGAAACTCCAATATTAACCAAAAAGGGGACACTATGCGCATCATCCTTCTGGGCGCTCCAGGTGCCGGTAAAGGTACTCAGGCACAGTTCATTATGGAAAAGTTTGGCATTCCTCAGATTTCTACTGGCGATATGCTGCGCGCTGCGATCAAAGCAGGTACTGAACTGGGCAAACAGGCTAAGGCTGTTATCGATGCAGGTCAGCTGGTTTCTGACGACATCATTCTTGGTTTGGTGAAAGAGCGTATCTCGCAAGATGACTGTGCGAAGGGTTTCTTGCTAGATGGCTTCCCACGTACTATTCCTCAGGCAGATGGTCTGAAAGAGGTCGGTGTTGAAATCGACTACGTACTTGAGTTCGATGTTCCTGACGATGTTATCGTTGAGCGCATGGCTGGCCGTCGTGTACACCTGTCTTCTGGCCGCACTTACCACGTTGTTTACAACCCGCCGAAAGAGGAAGGTAAGGACGACGTAACCGGTGAAGACCTGATTGTCCGTGATGATGACAAAGAAGAAACCGTGCGTTCACGCCTGAAGGTATACCACGATCAAACTGCCCCTCTGATTGCTTACTACAGTGCCGAAGCTGAAGCCGGCAATACCAAGTACCTGCGTTTTGACGGTACTCAACAGGTATCAGAAGTGAGTGCAGAAATCGATAAAGCCCTGGCTTAATCGAAACCTATATCGCTGATAGGTTAATCATAGATTCTACCTATTGCAGAAAAAGCGGAGCAATCAATTGGTTGCTCCGTTTTTTTATGGCAAATTGAACATGCATTCATACTGACTTTGTTGGTGTCACTCCTTACAGTTTTCATGACAACGCAATTGGGGAACGAAACATGCAGGACAACAGTTCGAGAGTTGGAATCTTACTGGCAAACCTCGGGACGCCGGACGCTCCCACACCAAAAGGTGTGAAGGCGTTTCTCGGTGAATTCCTGCATGACCACCGCGTTGTCGATCTCACTCGTTGGCTTTGGTGCCCGATTCTCCATGGCATCATCCTGCCAATCCGCTCCCCCAAAGTTGCAAAACTTTATCAGGCGATCTGGCAAGAGGGCGGCTCTCCTTTAATGGTTTTCAGCCAGCACCAGAAAGCGGCGCTGGAAGAGCTAACCGGCTTACCGGTTGAACTTGGTATGACCTACGGCAACCCTTCTACGCTATCGGGTATTGATGCGTTGAAAAAAAGAGGGTGTGAAAAGGTTTTGGTATTGCCGCTGTACCCGCAATATTCAGGTACTACAACGGCTGCAGTCTTTGACCAGGTTGCCCGTGCACTGAAAACGATGCCGGATGTCCCGGAGATGCGATTTGTGAACCATTACTTCAGTGAAGAGAGCTATATTGAGGCTCTGGCCCAGTCTGTGGAACAAATGTGGAATGAAAAGGGTAAACCGGATCTGCTTTTGTGCTCCTACCATGGTATTCCGAAGCGTTTTGCAGACAATGGGGACCCGTACCCAAAGCACTGTGAAGGGACGACGGAAAGACTGCGTGTCCGGTTGGGGCTCAATCCTGACCAAATCATGATGACCTATCAGTCAAGGTTTGGCCGGGAGGAGTGGCTGCAACCCTATACCGACAAAACGCTTGAGACGCTCCCGGCGAAGGGCATTAAGCGTCTGGATGTCATTACCCCTGCATTTTCTGTTGATTGCCTGGAAACACTTGAAGAGATAGCGATTCAATGTCGAGACACCTTCGTCGAATCGGGTGGCGAAACTTTTCGGTTCATCCCATGCTTGAATGATGATCCGGCGCATATCTCCATGATGTCAGAGTTGGTGAAACGCCATACGCAATCGTGGTAAGCCATCAGAGAATGCTATGCAGGGCGACTAATGTCGCCTTATTTCTTTGGGAAGGGTCTTTTTGCAGAAAAAATGTGTGATAGAATTCACGCTTCCTTGGCACAATAACCGAACAACACCATGAAGTTTCCAGGACAACGTAAGTCAAAGCACTATTTTCCCGTCCATGCCCGCGATCCGCTTCTGAAAGCGAGGGATGAGGCGTCTCTGAAACGTCCTCATATTATCGGTATTGACCAGACGCTGGTGGATATTGAAGCCAAAGTGGACGATTCCTTCCTGGAAAAATACGAACTGAGTAAAGGACATTCGCTGGTTATCGACAGCGAGCGTGCGGAAGCCCTTTACCAGGAGCTTAAGGAAAAGAACCTCATCACCCATGAGTTTGCAGGCGGTACTATCGGCAATACCCTGCACAACTATTCTGTACTGGCTGATGACAAATCTATCCTGCTTGGCGTAATGAGCAAGGATATTGAAATTGGCAGCTATTCATACCGCTACCTTTGCAATACCTCCAGCCGTGTTGACCTCAACTACCTCCAGTCTGTTGAGGGCCCAATTGGTCGCTGTTATGCGCTGATTTCAGAAGACGGTGAACGTACCTTCGCGATCAGTGAAGGCCTGATGAACCAGCTGTCTGCTGATTCAATTCCAGAGCACATCTTTGAAAATGCATCTGCACTGGTTCTGACAGCCTACCTGGTACGCTGTAAAGAGGGCGACCCAATGCCCGAAGCGACCATGCGTGCGATTGAGTATGCGAAAAAATATGATGTGCCGGTTGTAATGACGATGGGAACCAAGCACGTTATCACCAGCAACCCTCAGTGGTGGTGCGACTTCCTGCGTGACCATGTCTCTGTCGTAGCAATGAACGAAGATGAAGGCGAAGCCCTGACCGGTGAAAAAGACCCGCTTCTGGCTGCGGACAAAGCACTGGAATGGGTAGATATGGTTCTGTGTACCGCAGGCCCTGTCGGCCTTTACATGGCCGGTTACACCGAAGATGCTGCCAAGCGCCAGACATCACTGCCTTTGCTTCCGGGGGCTATTGCAGAGTTCAACCAGTTTGAATTCAGCCGTCCTATGATTAAAGACGAGTGTGAATGCCCGATGAAGGCCTATTCGCACATTGCACCATACATGGGTGGCCCAGAGCGCATCAAGAACACCAACGGTGCCGGTGATGGTGCGCTGTCTGCGGTACTGCATGACATTGCTGCCAACCGTTACCACCGTGACAACGTGCCTAATTCTAGCAAGCACCAGCACAGTTTCCTCACTTACTCGTCGTTCTCACAGGTTTGTAAGTACGCCAACCGCGTGAGCTACGAAGTGCTGTCCCAGCATTCTCCGCGCCTGTCCCGCGGTCTGCCTGAGCGTGAAGACAGCCTTGAAGAGGCATATTGGGAACGCTAAGTTCGCTTTGAATGAAAAATCCCGGCTTATTTGCCGGGATTTTTGTATCTGTTCATCTGGCACCACTGAGAGATCAGTAGGACTCGTTATGCACCGTCTGTACGGCACGGCCGGAAGGGTCTGCCATGTTCTTGAACGCTTCATCCCATTCAATGGCCTTGGCGCTTGAGCAGGCAATAGACGGGCCACCCGGTACGCACTTGGCGGCATCCTCAAGGGGGAACAACTCTTCAAAGACTTCGCGGTACATATACGCTTCTTTGGTTGTTGGCGTATTGTAAGGGAAGCGGAAGCTTGCCGTTTCCAGCTGTTGGTCACTGACTTTCTCTTCTGCAACAGCCTTGAGTGTGTCAATCCAGCTGTAACCTACGCCATCTGAAAACTGTTCTTTCTGGCGCCATGCGACAGACTGCGGCAGGTAATCTTCAAAACATTCACGAATGATGTGTTTTTCAATCTTGCCGTTGCCACACATCTTGTCTTTTGGGTTCACGCGCATTGCAACTTCAAGGAACTCCTTGTCCAGGAAGGGTACGCGGGCTTCAACACCCCATGCAGCCATTGCCTTGTTGGCACGGGCACAGTCGAACATGTTAAGCGCCAGCAGTTTGCGGACAGTTTCTTCGTGGAACTCTTTTGCATCCGGGGCTTTATGGAAGTAGAGGTATCCGCCAAACACTTCATCCGCACCTTCACCGGACAGTACCATCTTGATGCCCATGGCTTTAATTTTACGCGACATCAGGTACATAGGGGTGGAAGCCCTAATCGTGGTGACGTCATAGGTCTCGATGTGGTAAATCACATCCCGGATTGCATCAAGGCCTTCCTGGATGCTGTAAGTCAGTTCGTGGTGAACGGTACCCAGGTAATCTGCCACTTCACGTGCAGCTTTCAAATCTGGCGCACCGTCAAGGCCAATTGCAAAGGAGTGCAAGGTAGGCCACCAGGCATCTGAGTTGCTGTTGTCTTCAATACGTTTTGCGGCAAATTTTTTGGTGATAGCTGATGTAACAGAAGAGTCCAGGCCACCTGAAAGCAACACACCGTAAGGGACATCTGTCATCAACTGGCGCTTAACTGCTGACTCAAGCGCATCTTTCAGTGCTTTTTTATCTGTTTCGTTATCTTTAACCGCATCAAATTCCATCCACTCGCGCTTGTAATAACGCACTGGCTCACCGGTCTTGCTCCAGAGGAATGAACCAGGAGGGAATTCACTGATAGTGCGGCAAACAGGCACCAGTGCTTTCATTTCTGAAGCAACATAGTAGTTCCCGTGCTCATCATAACCGTGATAAAGCGGGATAATGCCAATGTGGTCGCGGCCAATCAGGTAAGCGTCCTGCTCTTCATCGTAAAGAATGAATGCAAAAATGCCGTTAAGGTAGTCGAGTAACTCAGTCCCTTTTTCTTTATACAGTGCGAGGATGATTTCGCAGTCAGACTCGGTTTGGAAAGGGTAGTCAGGTGCAAACTCGGCCCGGAGCTCTTTGTGGTTGTAGATTTCACCGTTAACTGCCAACACCTGTTTGCCATCATCACTAAGCAGAGGTTGAGCCCCACTGTTGAGATCGACAATAGCCAGGCGCTCGTGGGCCAGAATAGCCTTGTCTGAAGAGTAGATACCAGACCAGTCTGGACCTCGGTGGCGCATGGTTTTAGACATTGCCAGCGCAGATTCACGCAGGGCAACTGGGTCTGACTTAATATCTAGGATTCCGAATACTGAACACATAACTTCCTCACATCTGTAACTTTCCGACTACATCCTGTCGTTTTCTTCAATTTGCCATTTCGACAAAAAAACTCAACCCCTAACAGGAAAAACAGTAAACAAAGTGCGGTTGAAGTGAATAATATTCAGATATAAGCGCATTTTAGTGAATGAAATAAATATCGAGTGCGAAAAATGAACAATTGAGTGAGCTGTGAAGAAGAGAGATGAAGAAAAGAGGGAGGATTGTCTCCCTCATTTGAATCATGCTGCCGATTGGCTTGAAGGGGGCTTTTCCAAAATACGGGCGCATACATGCTGGGCAAAACCGCTTCCGGCTTCGTTGTAGATATTGAACGCCTCATCTACGCCGAGTTCTTTCAATTGGTCGACCTCATCAGCGTAACGGGTGATCGCGGCAACTTTGCCATCAAATCCCATCTCCCGTATTTCCTCCATGGCAATAATGTTCGCCTGACTGTTTGGCATCGCGAGCAATACCACTTCGATTTGTTTGCGAGACATTAGTCGTGCCCAGAAGTCGGGATCTGTCGCATCGCCATGGATGACATTGCGACCTTCATCTTTATGCCGGCTGACAGATTCCTCTCTTGCCTCAATGCCCAAGACCGGTGTATCCAGCCTGTGAGTGAGTTCGTCATAGGCACCGCTGCCAATTCGCCCCATACCAAGGATGAGGATTCGTGCGTCACCAAGTGAGATCAGCTGGTCTGACGGATTGAGCTGATTGGATGCATGTTCTTTCAGTTTGCCGCCGAGCGTGCCGTAAAGGGATTGGCTGAAAGTGTTGAGAGGTGCAGCAAGCAGGAATGAGAGTGATACGACAACGGCCATCGCAACCAGCATGCTGCCTGGCAAAAGCCCGAGGGAATAAGCCAGCCCGGCGACAATAAGGCCAAATTCGCTGTAGTTAAACAGGGTTAACGTTGCCAGAAGTGCTGTACGGACCCGGAAACGGAAGCCGTGGAATATGGCGTAATACAACACACCTTTAATAGGGAGAAGCAGGATCAGAAGCAGGCCGATAACCACTCCGTTCATCGTAGGTGCTTCGGCAAGGCCAATGTTGAGAAAGAAGCAAATAAGGAACAGCTCTTTCAGGTTAAAAAGCGATTTGGCCATTTCCGATGCTTTGGGGTGTCCTGCCATTAACATGCCGGCGATGAGGGCTCCCAGGTCTGCTTTTACACCAACAAAACCAAATAGGCCCGCACCAAAGATCAGCGCTAGGAATACCGCGTAGAGCACCAACATTTCGCCGTGCCCGGCGCCATCAAGGAGTTTGTGCAAGGCTGGGCGGAGCAGTGGCAGTGCAAAAAGGGCCAGGGCATAAATTTCGGGGATTTTACCCGTTGAAACGGTGAGGAAGATGACGGCAAAAATGTCCTGCATGATGAGGACACCGATTGCCAGGGTGCCATAGGTAGAGCCCAGCTCACCTTTTTCCTGAAGGGCCTTGATTGCAAAAACGGTGCTTGAAAAAGAAAGGGCAAAAGCAACAAGGGTCAGTTGGGTGATATCAAAGCCGGCGAAGGCATCAATACCGATGGCTTTAAAGAAGATCAGCGCCAGTGTAAAAGCAGCAGTAGTCAGAAGGTTATGGATGGTTGCCCCTGCCCATATCTCCTTTGCCAGAAGGGTTTTGATATCAAGCTTTAACCCAATGGTGAAAAGGAGCAAGGTAACCCCGAGATCCGCCAATAAGTTTAGGGTAGGCGTGGATTGGTAGCCAGCGTAATGCAAACCAAAACCGGCGACTAGGAACCCAACCAATGGGGGTAAACCGCAACGAAGGGCAATAAAACCGGACGCGAAAGCGGCGACGATAAATATCCATTCCATATGTGTCGATTGTCCTATCGTTTCTTTTGTCTTTGAGGAAGGATGGCCATTCTGACAATTTGTCTTGTAAGGCCGACAGGAGTGTATCACAAACGAGAGCGGCGGCCTTATCCGGCCGCCGCAACTTTTTTGTAACTATCTCTTAGCGAAAACTATCTCTTAGCGAAGTTGGGGACTGTCTCTCGCTGCTTGTCAGGAAGGTTTATTCTTCAAGCAGTTTCTGTAGCAGTACGCCGTTTAGCATCGCTCTTTTCACCAGGGAGAATGCACCAATGGTAGGCGTGTCTTGAAGCTCTGCAGCAACAACCGGCAGGTTGATATGGAATTTCTTCAGTGACTGGGTTTCGATGCACCTTTGGATCGCCGGGAAGACGATGTCTCTTGCACGGGTGATCTCGCCTGAAATGATAATTTGCTGAGGGTTGAAAAGGTTGATAGTCATTGCAATGGCTTTACCAAGATGGTGACCGACTTTCAGCAGTACCTGTTCAGCGAGAGCGTCTCCCTGCAGAGCAGCATCACAAACATCGTAAACGGAGATATTTTCCTTCATACCCAGTGGGCTGTTATAACCCTGGGCGAGAAGTTTTTTTACGTTTTCAATTATCGCAGAGTTAGCGGCAACTGTTTCAAGGCAACCGAAATTTCCGCACTGGCATTTGTCTCCAAGTGGGTCAATCTGGACGTGGCCGATTTCGCCGACGTTACGGTTGCTTCCCAGAAAAATCTGGCCGTTCACGATAATACCAGCACCGGTACCATTGTGGACGCTAACTAAAAGTGCATCCTGATATTTTTTACTAACCCCAAAATAATGTTCTGCAAGAGCCTGTGCCCGGGTGTCATTCCCCAAGAAACAGGCCACACCGAACTCCTCTGAAACCAGTTGACCCAGTTCCATTTTGTCCACCTGGATATTCGGCATGTAATCCACAATGCCGTTTTCAGGGTCGATGAGACCTGGCAGTGTGACACCAATGGCGATGAGCTCTTTGAGAATAGACTGGTTGGCAGCGAGGAATTGATTAATTCGGGCCATTAGACCTTCAATGAGCTCAGCTTCGCTGGCATAGCTGAATGCTTCAGACTGTCGCGCAAGCTCTTTACTGCTAAGGTCGAATAGGCTGATTTCGATAACATCGCGGCCCAGACGGACCGCGATGGAGTGAAATGGCGAACACTCGGTTGTCAGCGAGATAGCACGGCGACCACCGGTGGATGCCTGATGAGCGACTTCCTTAATCAGTCCTCGCTCAAGCAACTGACGGGTAATCTTGGTAACACTTGCCGGTGCAAGGTTACTCACATCGGCGACCTGGATACGGGAAATTGGTCCCTGCTGATCAATCAGGCGGTATACAGCCGCACTGTTGAGTTGTTTTACGAGATCTACATTACCAATTTGTCCGCCTGTCATAGGTTCCTAGCTCTGTTGATATTGACCGTTTACAACAGTCGCCTGGACGTTAAAGTCACGATCGAACACGGTCAGGTTAGCCACGTAACCTTTCTTAACAGAACCCAGCTTGTGATCCATGCCAATTGCTCGGGCTGGATACAGGGTTGCCATTCGAAGTACTTCGTCCAGAGCGATTCCAACATGCTCAACGCTGTTTTGAACAGCTTCAATCATTGTAAGCGCAGAGCCGCCAAGTGTGCCGTTTTCATCAACACACTTACCATCTCGGTAATATACTTTCTTGCCTACAAAAATAAAGTAATCCATGTCAGCGCCTGCTGGAGCTGCCGCATCGGTCACAAGAATCAGCTTGTCACCCTTGATGCGTTTAGCTACACGGATGTTGGCATAGTCCACATGGAAACCGTCAGCAATAACTCCGGTATACACTTCAGGTGTGTCATAAATTGCACCTACCATACCCGGTTCACGGCCAGCGATTGGAGTCATGGCATTGAACAGGTGAGTAGCGAAGGTAATACCTGCAGCGAAGCCTTTACGGGCTTCAACATAGGTTGCATTGGTGTGACCGGCAGAAACAACGATACCTGCTTCAGCCAGTTGAGCAATGTGCTCTTCCGGAGCCAGTTCAGGGGCCAGGGTGACTTTGGTCACTACATCAGCGTTTTCACAAATGTGCTTAACCATCTCATCGTCAGAACGACGGATGTACTCAATGTTGTGAATGCCTTTTTTGGCCACGTTCAGGTACGGGCCTTCCAGGTGCAGACCCAGAGTATGGTTTTCATACTTAGCCTGGTATTCACGCACTGCTGCGATCGCCTGTTTCATGTCTTCATCTGAACTGGTGATCAGTGTAGGCAGGAAGCTGGTGCAACCTGATTTCAGGTTGGCATTGTGCATGATGTGCAGTGTTTCTGGGGTGATTTCGTCGTTAAACATCACACCGCCACAACCGTTCAGTTGCACGTCGATGAAACCTGGGCTCAGGTTAGCACCCTGCAAGTCGACAATTTCGATGCCTGCTGGGATTTCTGCTTGTGGGCAAACTGCTTGGATATGGACGCCGTCGATGATGACGGCGTGATTATCCAGCACGTCGCTTCCGGTAAAGATTCGGCAATTTGTCAGCGCGTACATGGAAGTATCCTTATATTTCGTTATAGGTGTTTGATGTTCTCAGCTTCAAGTTCTTTGAAGTACTTAACAGTCTTCACTTTCAGCTCCATGGTTGATGGTTCATCACAAACAATCAGAGCCTTAGGGTGCAGTTGCAGAGCTGAAACAGTCCAAAGGTGGTTTACTGAACCTTCTACCGCTGCTTCAAGTGCCTGAGCCTTGGCATGGCCGGTTACCAGAATCATAACCTCTGCCGAATCAAGCAGCGTACCCACACCAATGGTCAGGGAGTGTCTTGGCACCTGAGAAATGTCGCCGCCAAAGAAGCGGGAGTTCGCGATGCGGGTGTCTTCGGTCAGGGTCTTGATGCGCGTGCGTGAAGACAGGGACGACGCAGGTTCGTTAAATGCGATGTGACCGTCATTGCCCACACCACCCATGAACAGATTAATTTTACCGTATGAACGAATCTTGTCTTCGTAACGGCGGCACTCTTCATTTACATCTGGTGCATTGCCGTCAAGCAGGTTGATGTTTTCTTCTTGAATATCAATGTGATTAAAGAAGTTGTTGTACATGAAGCTGCGATAAGACTCTGGGTGGTCTGCTGGCAGGCCTACATACTCATCCATGTTGAAGGTTACTACGTGCTTGAAGCTTACTTCGCCTTGTTTATAAAGCTCAATCAAGCGTTTGTAAGTATTCAATGGGGTGCCACCGGTAGGTAGGCCGAGCACGAATGGACGATCAGCGGTTGGGTTGAATTTGTTAATAGAATCAGCAATATATCGTGCTGACCACAGACCAACTTCGTGCGATGTATTTACAGGGATGAGTCTCACAGTAACACCTCTTAAGCATCAATAATCAACTGCCACTATAGTATCTCATAGTGATCTTAATTTTAATCATAAAATAAGTTTTATGATCCCGTCAGCAAAAATCGGTCTTTTTTATCCTGACTAGTGATAAAAGTCACAAACAGTGAGGTTTTAATTTGCGGGGCAAAATTAATGTCATAAACTGCCAGTGACAAACATCGGATAGCGAAATAAGTCGCTTAAGTCTAGTACATAACGGACATCCATAGGGGGAACTAAGGTGAACGTTTTAGGTTATTTCCAAAGAGTCGGCCGTGCGCTGATGGTGCCAATTGCAGTAATGCCTGCAGCGGCAATTTTGATGGGCGTAGGCTATTGGCTGGATCCAACTGGTTGGGGTGGTAACAGCGCACTGGCTGCATTCCTGATCAAATCTGGTGCAGCAATTATTGACAACATGTCTGTACTGTTTGCAATTGGTGTTGCTTACGGTATGTCAAAAGATAACGACGGTGCTGCTGCTCTGGCTGGCTTCGTTGGTTACATGGTTATCACAACCCTGTGTAGCCCAGGTGCTGTAGAGCAAATCGGCCTGGTATCTCTAGACGATCCTACTACCAAACTCGCTTTTGCTAAGATTGGCAACCAGTTTATTGGTATTCTGATTGGTATTGTTACTGCAGAAATCTACAACCGCTTCAGCACTGTTGAACTGCCAAAAGCACTGGCATTCTTCAGCGGTAAGCGCCTGGTTCCTATCCTGGTAGCTACGACTTCAATCGCTATCTCTTTTGTACTGATGTACGTATGGCCTGTTATCTTCGGCGGCCTGGTACACTTCGGTGAAGCAATCACTGGTGCCGGCTCTATCGGTGCAGGTATCTACGGCTTCTTCAACCGTCTGCTGATCCCTGTTGGTCTGCACCACGCACTGAACGCCGTATTCTGGTTCGACCTGGCAGGTATCAACGACCTGGGCCGCTTCTGGATGGGCGCACAAGGCCTTGAGTCTGGTGAAGCTATCAAGGGTGTTACCGGCATGTACATGGGTGGCTTCTTCCCAGTAATGATGTTCGGTCTGCCTGGTGCTGCTCTGGCTATCTACCACGCTGCCAAGCCTGAGAACAAAGCAAAAGTTGCTTCTATCATGATTGCTGCTGGTTTCGCTTCTTTCTTCACCGGCGTAACCGAGCCTCTTGAGTTCTCATTCATGTTCGTTGCACCAGTACTGTATGTACTGCACGCATTCCTGACTGGTGTGTCACTGTTCATCGCATCTGCTATGCAGTGGACTGCTGGCTTCGGCTTCTCTGCCGGTCTGGTGGATATGGTACTGTCTTCTCAGAACCCTGTTGCCAACCAGTGGTACATGCTGATTGCTCTGGGTCTGGTGTTCTTCGTAGTTTACTACGTAGCCTTCACTGTCGTTATCAAGGCTCTGAACCTGAAAACGCCTGGCCGTGAAGACGAAGAAATGCGCACTGTTGCTCCTGCTAAAGAAGGTAATCGTAAAGAACTGGCTCGCCAGTACCTGAAAGCTCTGGGTGGCCACGATAACCTGAACAGCATCGACGCATGTATCACCCGTCTGCGCCTGTCAGTGAAAGACCGCGGCATCGTAGATGAAGCGCAACTGAAAGCGCTGGGTGCAGCTGGTGTTGTTAAGCTTGGTGAAAACAACCTGCAGGTGATTCTTGGCCCTCTGGCTGAAATCATCGCCGGTGAAATGAAGAATATCTCAGCGTCTGATGACCTGAAAGATGTACAACTTCCATAAGTTCTAAAACTATCTTCATCTTTAATTATTACCGGCCTCGTTTGAGGCCGGTCTTTTAAGAAGTCCTATCTAGCTTGTCGCCCCGGCCGGGGCATCCGGAGAAAACCAAAATGACAATCAAAAAAAGTGTGATTGCCTCCTGTGTGGCATTCGCAATGGCTGGCTGCGCTTCCAATCCAGCTATTGACCAAGATATCGCTAACCAAATCGCACAAAATATTGATGTTAACTTCGACGTGGTAACCAACCACGGTGCTAATGAGGGAATGAACTGCCAGAGTATGGAGGCCGAATGGGCATCCTGCAACGTGGTAAACCTAGAACTGACCAACCAGGGTGACGAGATTGACAGCAAAGACTGGGCAATCTACTTCCACAGCATCCGTCTCATCCTGGATGTGAAAAACGACCAGTTCAAGGTGACCCGTATTACCGGTGACCTGCACAAGCTGGAACCAACGGATAAATTCGATGGTTTCCAGGCTGGTGAAAAAGTCACTGTTCCGCTGGTGGGTGAATACTGGACGCTGTTCAAGACAGACTTCATGCCTCGTGCTTATGTGATTGCCGGTGAGTCTGAGCCGCGTACCATCCAATCTTTGGATACTGAAAACACCGATTCTTATGTCGCTGACATTGCCGGCGAGCAGTGGAAGCGTGTACCGGGTGACAACAATATCCTCGCAACTGCCCAAAGCCGTTTTGACAAAAACAGTGACGTTGCGGTTTTGAGTGACAGCGTTATTGAAAGTGCCATTGTCCCAACGCCAGTGAAAACCATCGTTGGTAAGGGCGAAATCAATCTGGATAAGGGTATCCACTTCACTAACGACGCCATGACCACCCCGATGCTGGATGCACTGAAAACTCGTGCAAATGAGTTGGGTGTAAACACGTCCGGCCAATACCCTGTTGAGTTAGCTCTGAACCCTGAGGCATTCAAAGGGGAGCACAAGGTATCCGGTGCTTACAAGCTGAAAGTCACTCAAAAAGGTGCGACGGTAACAGGTTATGACATGGATGGTGCCTTCTACGGCGTACAATCCCTGTTGTCATTGGTTCCACAAAACGGTGAAAAAACGATTCCGGAAATCACTGTTTCAGATGCCCCTCGCTTTGAATACCGGGGTGTGATGGTCGATGTTGCGCGTAATTTCCATTCTAAGGAAGCGATGCTGCGTACCCTTGACCAGATGGCAGCTTATAAACTGAACAAGCTTCACCTCCACCTCTCTGACGATGAGGGTTGGCGCCTTGAAATTCCAGGCCTTCCAGAACTGACCGATGTAGGTGCTGAGCGATGCCACGACCTGTCTGAAACCGAGTGCTTGCTGCCACAGTTGGGCTCAGGTCCGGACAGCAACAACTTCGGTTCAGGTTTCTTCAGCCGTAATGACTACATGGAAATCCTGAAGTACGCCAAGGCTCGCGGTATTGATGTCATTCCAGAACTTGATATGCCGGCTCACTCCCGTGCGGCGGTTGTTGCAATGGAAGCGCGATTCAAGCGCCTGGCAGCCGAAGGCAAGATGGATGAGGCCAACCAGTATCGCCTGATGGATCCCCAGGATACGTCTAATGTCACTACCGTACAGTTCTACGACAAGCACAGCTTCATTAACCCTTGCATGGGTTCATCGCTGAACTTCGTGGACAAGGTTGTCAGCGAAGTGGCGGCTATGCATGCTGAAGCCGGTATGCCGCTTGAGACCTGGCACTTTGGTGGTGACGAAGCCAAGAACATCAAGCTGGGTGCCGGTTTCCAGGACATCAACAGTGCTGACAAGGTTGCCTGGAAGGGAGATATCGATCTTTCAAAACAGGACAA
The DNA here is from genome assembly GCF_036825535.1 of Parasalinivibrio latis. Classification (GTDB taxonomy): domain Bacteria; phylum Pseudomonadota; class Gammaproteobacteria; order Enterobacterales; family Vibrionaceae; genus Parasalinivibrio; species Parasalinivibrio latis. The sequence continues at coordinate 2,613,883 of NZ_CP098812.1, read as the reverse complement.
GCCGTTCGCTCGTTCTCCAATGTGCCAGACCCTGATTGCCAACGGCACTGTCAGTGATGCAGCGCACCTGCCAAGTTACTTTGCAGAAAAAGTCAGTGAAGTTGTGGCGAAGAAGGGTATTCCAAACTTCCAAGCATGGCAGGATGGCCTGAAACACTCAAAGGATGCTTCCTCTTTTGCGACTGATAAAACCCGCGTGAACTTCTGGGATGTGCTGTACTGGGGTGGCGTGTCTTCCGCATATGACTGGGCAGCTAAAGGTTATGACATGATCATTTCCAACCCGGATTATGTGTACATGGACATGCCTTATGAAGTCGATCCGGCAGAGCGTGGTTACTACTGGGCTACCCGTGCCACTGATACCCGCAAGATGTTTGGCTTTGCACCGGAAAACCTGCCTCAGAATGCTGAGACTTCTGTAGATCGTGACGGAAATGGCTTTGCTGGTGCGGGTACAGCTGAATACAAGGGCTTCCATGGTCTGTCTGCGCAACTTTGGAGTGAGACTGTACGCACGGATGACCAGTACGAATACATGGTATTCCCTCGTGTTCTCGCTGCTGCAGAACGTGCATGGCACAAGGCAGAATGGGAAAATGACTATAAGCCAGGTGTAGAGTACCGTCTTGATACCAACTTGGTGAACAAGCAGTCACTGAACACAGACTGGACCCGTTTTGCCAATGTACTGGGTCACCGTGAGCTTGCAAAACTGGATGCAGCCGGTATCCAGTACCGCGTTCCGGTTCCGGGTGCGAAGGTGGTAGACGGTAAGCTGGAAATGAATATCAGCTTCCCGGGTCTGGCACTTCAGTATTCGCTGGACGACGGTAAAACCTGGATGACTTACAACGCAGCGGATAAGCCTTCCGTGAACGGGAAAGTAACCGTTCGTGCACTGAGTGCTGACGGTAAACGAGCCGGACGCGCCGTGAGCTTGTAGTTCTGGGTGTTTTTTGACCACTGAGGCGGGGCTGTTGCTCCGCTTTTTTTATTTAGAGCGGCAGATTTTCAGTCTTCTTCCTGGTGAGAAGAAAGAAAATCACAACTTTTCCCGAATGGAAGAGTGTTAACAGTTGAGTCAGGGCGGCGAATCATGGATCATTGTCCGCTGAAATTTCTGATCGCATTTACCCACGTGAGGTGTGTTAGATGAGTGGCTCTGAAGCACGGCCAACCAACTTTATCCGCCAGATCATTGATGAAGATCTGGCAAGCGGCAAACATACCAGTGTTCATACCCGCTTTCCGCCTGAACCAAATGGCTACCTGCACATTGGTCACGCAAAGTCCATCTGCCTGAACTTTGGTATTGCCAAAGACTATCAGGGTGAATGTAACCTGCGTTTCGATGACACCAACCCAACAAAAGAAGACATCGAATACGTTGAATCTATCAAGCAAGATGTTCAGTGGCTGGGTTTCCAGTGGTCTGGCGATATCTGCTATTCGTCTGACTATTTCGATAAACTTCACGGCTATGCTGTTGAGCTGATCGAAAAAGGCCTGGCGTATGTCGACGAACTGTCTCCAGAGCAAATCCGCGAGTACCGTGGCACCCTGACTGAGCCTGGTAAGCACAGCCCTTACCGCGACCGCAGCGTTGAAGAAAACCTGGCACTGTTCGACAAAATGAAGAACGGTGAGTTCGAAGAAGGCAAGGCGTGCCTGCGTGCAAAAATCGATATGGCTTCGCCATTTATCGTGATGCGCGATCCTGTTATCTACCGCGTGCGCTTTGCCCACCACCACCAGACGGGTGACAAGTGGTGCATTTACCCAATGTACGACTTTACCCACTGTATCTCGGATGCGCTGGAAGGTATTACACACTCACTGTGTACGCTGGAATTTATGGACAACCGCCGTCTGTATGACTGGGTTCTGGACAACATCTCACTTGAGTGTCACCCGCGCCAGTATGAGTTCAGCCGCCTGAACCTCGAATACACAGTGATGTCCAAGCGTAAGCTCAACCAACTGGTGACTGAGAAGCTCGTTAACGGTTGGAACGATCCACGCATGCCAACCATTTCTGGTCTGCGACGCCGTGGTTACACGCCAGCATCTATCCGAGAGTTCACCAAGCGCATTGGTGTGACCAAGCAGGATAACACCATTGAGATGAGCTCACTGGAGTCCTGTATCCGTGACGACCTGAACGAGAATGCAGGCCGTGCGATGGCGGTTATCGATCCGGTTAAACTGGTTATCGAGAACTTCGAAGGTGATGCTGAGACCCTGAATGCACCTAACCATCCGAACAAGCCGGAAATGGGTACCCGAGAAGTACCATTTAGCCGTGAAATTTGGATTGAGCGTGAAGACTTCCGCGAAGAAGCGAACAAGAAGTACAAGCGTCTGGTTCTGGGTAAGGAAGTACGTCTGCGTAACGCTTACGTAATCAAAGCTGAACGTGTCGAGAAAGACGCAGAAGGTAATATCACCACTATCTTCTGTACTTACGATCCGGAAACGCTGGGTAAAGATCCTGCAGATGGCCGTAAGGTCAAAGGCGTCATCCACTGGGTATCAGCGGATAAGGGCCTGCCAGCAGAGTTCCGCCTGTATGATCGCCTGTTCACTGTACCGAATCCGGGTGCGGCTGATGACTTTGCTTCAACTATTAATCCCGAATCACTGCAAGTAGTGAAAGGTTATGTTGAACCAAGCCTTGCTGAAGCCAAGCCGGAAGTTGGTTTCCAGTTCGAACGTATCGGTTACTTCTGTGCTGATAATAAAGACTCGTCAGCAGACAACCTGGTGTTTAACCGCACTGTTGGCCTGCGTGACAGCTGGGCGAAAATGGATCAGAACTGATTCTGACCTCCGGGTTTCCGGTAATTACCGGAAATCCGGCAATAAAAAACCGAAGCCAAGGCTTCGGTTTTTTTGTATCTGAATGTGAAGCTTAAGCTTAAGCTTCATCACCGTGAAGGCTAGGGTCTTCTTTACAGTCACCTTCAATGCAGTGCCCGTAGAGGTAGAGGCTGTGGTTGGTCAGACGGATATTGTGCCTTTGAGCAATTTCACGCTGACGGTTTTCAATCACATCATCTGAGAATTCAATCACACGTCCACAGTCAAGGCATACGAGGTGATCGTGGTGCTCTTGGGTGGCAAGCTCGAATACAGATTTACCACCTTCAAAGTGGTGACGGGTAACAATACCAGCATCGTCAAATTGGTTCAGGACGCGGTATACGGTAGCAAGACCAATCTCTTCACCCAGATCAATCAGTTTTTTGTACAGATCTTCAGCACTGATGTGTTGGCAGTCAGGCTGCTGTAAAACTTCTAAAATTTTCAAACGTGGCAGAGTAACTTTTAAACCTGCCTGCTTTAGTGCCTGGTTATTGTCTGGCATTCGAGTCTTCCTGATTCTCACGACCCGAGGTCGGTGGGGATGAAAACGCAAAACATTGTCAATTAGCCTAACAAAAGTCCTCTGTAACTACCAGTCACAGCAACAAAATCGAGACCAACTGCTTGTTTTGCATTCGTGTTATATAGATGTAAAATGAACTGGTCTTACCAGATTGGGGTTATTTTAGTGATTTATAAATTTTACAAGCCCGGTATCGTGAAATTTCTGCTCAATGCCTGGCCTCCATTTTGGGGGGCGGGTATAAAAATCCACACAATCAGCAGTGATTTTCGCCAGGTGACCATGAGGCTCAAATTACGCTGGTGGAACAAAAATGCAAACCGGACTCAATATGGAGGGAGTATTTTCTCTATGACGGATCCGGTTTATGCCCTGATGCTGATGGGCATACTTGGCGAAGAGTACTTTGTCTGGGATAAGGAGGCAGATATAAACTTTATCCAGCCGGGTACATCAGAGCTCTATGCCGATTTTATAATCAGTCAGGATGTCTTGAATGGCATTTTGAATGAGACAGCCGGTGGGGATAAAACGTTTCCTGAATTCCTGGTTCATGTAAAAGACAACAAAGGCCAGATAGTCGCGACGGTAAGAAGGGTGCTGTATATCCGTAAGAAACCCAAGTACCGGGAAAGCCTGAAAACGAAAAATGCGCCGTGAGAGGCGCATTTTTTGTGGCTTTAGAGCGGGAAATTAGTCTTCCAGCTCTGCAAGGCACATTTCCTCGTAGACCTGTTTGACCCAGTTTTCTACACGTTCTTGAGTCAGTTCAGGCTGACGGTCTTCATCGATGCAAAGACCGACAAAATTGGCATCATCAACCAGTGCTTTTGAGGCTTCAAATTCGTAACCGTCAGTAGACCAGTTACCAACAATGGTCGCGCCCTTGGCTTCAATGATATCGCGAAGGGTGCCCATGGCATCACAGAAATATTCTGCGTAATCTTCCTGATCGCCACAACCGAACAAGGCTACCAGCTTGGTAGAAAAGTCGATTTTCTCCAGTTCCGGGAAGAAATCATCCCAGTCACACTGTGATTCACCGTAGTACCAGGTTGGGATACCCAGCAGCAGCAGGTCGAAGTTGTCGATATCTTCTTTACTGCTCTTGGCAATGTCCTGAACGTGAACCATTTTTTTGCCAAGTTGTTTTTGAATCATCTTCGCGACTGCTTCAGTGTTACCTGTGTCGCTGCCAAAGAAGAGTCCTACAGTTGCCATAGAAAGAATACCTGTTTTAGCTTTTTATCAACCCATGCCGGGGTTGCATAGTCAAAATGATTTAAGGCTTGCCTTAAAAACCGATACGGGTTTCGAACCACGTACTTAGCCGATACCTGCGCCTTCCCAGACCAACTGAATAATGCCTTTGGCAATAAATCCAGCACAACCGAGGAACAGTACCAGCCAAACAATACGGCGACCAAAGGTTGGAACGTTACCTTGATTCAAAACGTCCCTGATTGCCATGCCGATAAAAAAGAATATACCAGCAAACACAAGATCCAACCCTATCTTTTCGAGCAACTCGTAGTGCTCATAGAGCATAACTGCCTCCATTCAGTCGCTACAGTTGCGGCGCAATATATCATAAGGCCGCTTTTAGGTGTAACTGGCGACTGGACAATAGTTGCCCAAACTCACATCCTTGTGAACAGCTCTGATAAATCAGAGGGTTGCAAGGAAACGTGTCACTACTTTTTCTACGGTTTCAGGTTTTTCCGCATGAAGCCAGTGTCCGGTACCTGAAACCATGTGTGCTTTGGCGTTGGGGAACTGCTGTGCGATGGCAGTTCGGTGATCCTCTGTGATGTATTCTGATTGTTGCCCTTTTACGAAGAGGGTAGGGCCGCTATAGGTACCCAGTACATCCCAACCGATGATCTTTGGGTATTGGTCAATCAGGTGATCGATGTTGAAGCGCCACTGGTAGCTGCCGGTTTCACTTCGGTACAGCGACTTAAGCAGAAACTGTCTGACACCCGGCTCAATAATATGTTGTGCAAGAATGGCCTCTGCATCCTTTCGTGATGCAAGTATCTGACTCTGGCTGGCTGTCAGCCCGGCAAAGACATTCTGGTGGCGGTGCACACCGTAATCGTACGGAGCCATGTCTAGCACGATAAGTTTTTCCACCCGTTCAGGATGTTGCTGGGCGAGTGCCATTGAAACCTTACCGCCCATCGAATGGCCAATAAGTACAGTTTCGTCGAGGCCTAGGTGGTCGAGCAGCGCCAGGACATCATCAGCCAGGGACTGATATGTAAATTCCGATGGCTGGTAGGACATCCCATGGTTGGGGAGATCGATCTGAATCACCCGGTAATGCGACGATAACGCTTTTCCCAAAAGACCCAGATTGTCGAGACTGCCAAACAGACCATGGATCAAAATGACAGGTTTACCCTCTCCGGTTGATTTGTAGTTGAGCAACACGATCTTTTTCTCTCCGAATGTAAGGTGTTGGCGTAGAGTATAAACATGGTTCAAGGTATAATCGCCAGGTTGATGTACAGATAGGATACGACGAACATTACGATGAAGACGATCGAGGTAGATGAAGAGCTATACCGTTATATTGCGAGCCAAACTGTTCGTATCGGCGAAAGTGCCTCTGATATTCTCAGACGCCTGCTGCTGGAGCGTAATAACGACGCGCCGGTAACCTTGACGCCAGTGGTCGATCAGGTCAAGCCAGGTATCGTTGTGAGCAAAGACGCCGGTAAAGATACCAGTGTAGATCGTGTGAAAGAAATGCGATCTCTACTGATTTCTGATGAATTCGCGGCTCAGGAAAAGGCCATCGGTCGTTTTATGATGGTGCTGTCTGCACTGTACCGCATCGACAGCCAGGCTTTTGCCGATGCAACGTCACTGAAAGGCCGTACCCGTGTCTATTTTGGTGACAGTGAGCAAACCCTTCTGGAAAGTGGCAAAACCACAAAGCCAAAGCAGATTCCAAGTACGCCTTACTGGGTGATTACCAATACGAACACTGGCCGCAAGCGTCAGATGATCGAACAGGTGATGGCCAAGATGGGCTTCTCTGCTGATATTACTGAAAAGGTTTGTAACGAGATTTAAAATCTCCAAATTCCGTGTTTTATCTCCGGCGGCCATGTCAGATGGCCGGTCCGGACACGGATAGCGCCATGTGTATCCTGCGATGTCCCGCCTTTTTCGCCTGTGCCAGGATGCTTGTGGCGAGCCGGTAAGAAGATAAGAATTTTTATTCAACAAGGAAACGTTCATGGCTATGCATCCCCGCGCGGGTAAACCTGCTGTTCAGCAGGATCTCTACAATATTCCTTTGCTGGTTGCCAATTTCTTTCAAATTCAACCTAACCCTGTAGACGCGGCCCAAGCCGTTGCATTCGGTACGTCCGGACACCGTGGTTGTTCTGACAAGGGTTCATTTAACCAGCACCATATCTGGGCAATCGCGCAAGCAGTTGCTGAAGTTCGTGCAGAAAACGGAATCACCGGCCCATTGTTCGTCGGTAAAGATACCCACGCCCTGTCCGAACCTGCATTTGTCGCTGTGGTAGAAGTGCTGATTGCCAATGGCGTGCGAGTGATTGTCCAGAAAGACAACGGTTACACCCCAACGCCAGGTATTTCGCACGCTATCCTCACTTACAACAAAGCCCATTCGCCAGAAAAGGCGGACGGTATTGTTATCACGCCTTCACATAACCCTCCTCAGGATGGTGGTATTAAATACAACCCACCTCATGGTGGACCGGCAGAAGGTGAAATTACCAAGGCGATCGAAAATCGCGCCAACCAGTTGATAGCTGACAGCCTGGATGGCGTAAAGCGCATTAGCTGGGAAGAAGCCAAGCACAGCGGTTTGTTTATCGAACAGGATCTGGTCGCACCATATGTAGCTGATCTGGTGAATGTTGTTGATATGGCTGCAATTCAGAAGGCAGGTTTACACCTTGGTGTTGACCCGCTCGGTGGCTCAGGTATTGAATACTGGAAACAGATCAAAGCATTCTACGATTTGGATCTGACATTGGTGAATGAATCGGTTGACCCGTCTTTCCGCTTTATGACGCTGGATAAAGATGGCGTGATTCGCATGGACTGTTCATCACCCTATTCAATGGCAAGCATGCTTGCGGTGAAAGATGACTTTGACCTGGCATTCGGGAACGACCCGGATTATGACCGCCATGGTATCGTTACTCCCGCAGGTCTCATGAACCCAAACCACTACCTGGCAGTTTGTATTGATTACCTCTATCGTCACCGTGACGGTTGGGCGAAGGATGTAGCTGTTGGCAAGACATTGGTTTCCAGCGCTATGATTGATCGCGTGGTTGATGGCCTCGGTCGTGAACTTTGTGAAGTGCCGGTAGGGTTCAAATGGTTTGTTGACGGCTTGTTCAGCGGCCACTTCGGTTTTGGTGGTGAAGAGAGCGCTGGCGCATCCTTCCTCCGTAAGGATGGCACGCCTTGGTCTACTGACAAAGACGGCATCATCCTTTGTTTGCTGGCTGCTGAAATCACCGCTGTGACCGGTAAGAACCCTCAGCAGTATTACAACGAGCTTGCTGCAAAATATGGCTCACCGGCATACAGCCGTTTGCAGGCCGTTGCCAATACCGAACAAAAAGCCGTGTTGAGCAAACTTTCTGCCGAAATGGTCAAGGCAGAAACATTGGCTGGTGACGCAATCACTGCCCGTCTGACCCATGCTCCTGGCAACGGAGCGGCTATCGGCGGTCTGAAAGTGGTGACTGAAAACGGCTGGTTTGCTGCGCGTCCATCGGGTACTGAAGACATCTATAAGATTTACTGCGAAAGCTTCAAGGGTGTCGAGCACCTTGCCCAAATTGAGCAGGAAGCACAGCAAATCGTCAGTGCAGTATTTGAGGAAGCCGGGCTGTAAAAGCCGTTCTTCCTTATAAAAATTTGAAGCCACTGCTCAGTCAGTGGCTTTTTTGTGGTCCCGGAATGGCCAAAAGTCGTTGACGAAGAACCAGGGTTTCCCGGAGTCATCCAATGCGTGGACTGTATTTGGCAACTTCCGGATATCCTGCCCCTGAATTTCCGGCAATTTGGCGATGTCTTCAAGCCCCAGCCATTGGTCCCTGCCTAAAAGATAGAATGCCTTTTTATCGGGTATCTGGTTTTTCCAGCACCATGCCCCGGTTACCCTATTTGTCGCAATTCGGGTGTCGTTTACATGACTTGAGGAAAGGAAGGGGTTCACATAGAGCCTGCCCTGTATCACCATCTGTTTGTTGTCAGGATGCAATGTAGGGTATTGGTTGATGAAGGCATGAGAGTCTGAGAGCGAAAGCTGGTGTCGCTGCATGTGGTCAAGCTTGTCATGGAGAGAGTCTTCCGGGTTCGGGCCCAGCCAACGTCCTTCAAAAGCAAGGTAGAATTTAACTGCCAGTTCCCAATGTTCTATGGATACGACCGTGTGGCTGCACGTTGATACGATTAAATCGATTTCGCCGAGTGTCGTCTTGTTTGAGATGATCTGCCGCTCGTTCATTTCAATTTTCCATTCACCAGAATGGTCGAGCAACTGTTTCCAAAGCCATTCAAAGTAATGACCGATACGCCTGCTTCCCACATAGCTTACCGAAGGGACTGACGCAGGGGAAAACTTATCAAGATATTGATGGCTCATGATGAACGGTTCGTTGCCGTTTGCAAGCATGCCACTTTCCACAATCCATTGCAGGTCACGATGTACTTGTGAGGAAGACTGGAACATTATTGGGCTCCGTGAGTATTTATGCCAATCGGACTCATTGCCTGATCATTCTGACTGGTTGAAATCATGCATTTCTGCGTTACTCGTTTTGGTGTTTGGCCCCAAGCAATTGCAATTTGCGACTGGAACTGAAAGAACTCACCTACGTCATCTATGAACAATGAATAAATCCAATTGGTATTACATTGGTGATCTGCAACATAGTTCCGGAAAGTGTACGGATGACCCTGATTACCATTGTAGTAATCCTACGGGTTGAGGATTACGATAAGCCAGTCTGAACTGGTAGGATGAGGCTTTCAATGTTTAAGCGTTTTACCCCACTTCAAATTGTCTGTCGTCGTGCCTTTGTCATTATTGCCGGGGGATTGGCGCTGCCTGTACTTCTTTTTCCTTCTTTGAGAGCGCCCTTGTACAGCCGGCTGCATCGTATCTGGTTAAAAACAAGTACAAAACCGGTTTGGTTAGCACAAACTGAACAGGGCTCGAGAGAGTTGTACTAGGTCATTTGGGTCTCATGCCTCGTTGCGTTAGAATCATCGCGTTCTCAGATTATTAAGCCGCATGAGCGGGGAGATTCAATGAACAACTTAGAGCTGGAACGTATTCTCAATGATTTGCTCGAACCTGGTGCAATCCGTGACTATTGTCCAAACGGGCTTCAGGTAGAAGGGACGGAAGACGTTCTTCGCGTTATTACAGGTGTCACCGCCAGTCAGGCGTTGTTAGACAAGGCTGTTGAATTTGGTGCAGATGCAGTGCTGGTTCACCATGGCTATTTTTGGAAAAATGAGCCGGAAGCTATCCGGGGCATAAAATACCGCCGGATCAGCACACTGATTAAGAATGACATCAACCTTTACGGCTATCATCTGCCATTGGATGTGCATCCTGAGCTTGGCAATAATGCTCAATTGGCTGCTTTGCTGGGGATTTCCCCTCTAGGCGGCCTTGAAGAGGGGGTGGCTAAGTCAGTAGCCGTTTACGGTGAGTTGCAGGAGCCAGTGTCTGCCGAGGACTTTGCAGAGAAAATCTCAGACGTTCTTGGCAGGAAACCGCTTCTTATCAAGGGTGGCAGTCACCTGATTAAAACGGTTGGCTGGTGTTCCGGCGGTGGCCAGGATTATATCGAATTGGCGGCCGCAAAAGGCCTTGATGCCTTTATCTCCGGGGAAGTATCTGAGCGTACGACGCACTCGGCGCGTGAACAGGGTATTCACTATTTCGGTGCGGGTCATCATGCAACCGAACGATACGGGGTTAAAGCACTGGGAGAGTGGCTGGCGAGGGAACACGGTCTGGCCGTCACCTTTGTAGATATTGATAATCCGGTTTAATCTTCCGCTGTTGCTCATAAAAAAACGCCGCATTTAGCGGCGTTTTGTGTTTCTTTTTAACCGTTACTCGCGGTCTTTCATCGGTGTAAATTCGCGAGCTTCGTAGCCGGTGTACAGCTGACGAGGACGGCCGATACGGTTGTTTGGATCGCTGTGCATTTCGTTCCAGTGTGCAATCCAGCCAATAGTACGGGACATCGCGAAGATTACGGTAAACATGGACGTCGGGATACCAATCGCCTTCAGGATGATACCAGAGTAGAAGTCTACGTTCGGGTAGAGCTTTTTCTCGATGAAGTATTCATCAGAAAGGGCGATTCGCTCAAGCTCCATCGCTACATCCAGAAGTGGATCGTCGATCTTAAGCTCGTCGAGTACCTCGTGGCACGCTTCGTTCATTACGGTAGCGCGAGGGTCATAGTTTTTGTAGACACGGTGACCGAAGCCCATCAGGCGGAAAGGATCATCTTTGTCCTTGGCGCGTTCAATGAACTCAGGAATGCGGTCTACGGAACCAATTTCTTCCAGCATGCGTAAACAGGCTTCATTTGCGCCGCCATGAGCAGGACCCCAAAGTGATGCTATACCTGCAGCGATACATGCAAATGGGTTGGCACCGGAAGAACCAGCAAGACGAACAGTAGATGTTGATGCGTTTTGCTCGTGATCCGCATGCAGGGTGAAGATCTTATCCATTGCACGGGCAACAACCGGGTTAACCTCATACTCTTCAGCCGGGGTCGCGAACATCATATGCAGGAAATTCTCCGCATAGTTAAGGTCGTTACGCGGGTAGATAAAAGGCTGGCCAATAGAGTACTTGTAACACATTGCAGCAAGCGTCGGCATTTTAGACAGCAAGCGGAATGCGGTGATTTCCCGGTGTACATCGTTATTGATGTCGAGAGAATCATGATAGAACGCAGCCAGTGCACCTACAACTCCGCACATTACAGCCATTGGGTGTGCGTCACGGCGGAAACCGTGGAAGAAGCTGGCAATTTGTTCGTGAACCATGGTGTGGCGTGTCACGATACGTTCAAAATCTTGGTACTGTTTCTTGGTAGGGGCTTCGCCATAGAGCAGGATATAACAAACTTCGAGATATTCTGCATTATTGGCAAGTTGATCAATGGGATAGCCGCGGTGCAGCAAGACGCCGGCACCACCATCAATGTAGGTAATTTGTGACTCACATGAAGCTGTCGATACAAAACCTGGGTCAAAAGTAAAATAACCGTTGGCTCCCAGTGCTCGGACATCAACAACCTCCGGGCCTACAGTGCCTCCCATGATCGGCAGTTCGATTGGCGCTTTCCCTTCAATATGGAGGGTCGCTTTCTTATCTGCCATAACATTCTCCTTTGTTTTTATAGTCCTATTCCGGTGTCCGGAGACTCATCTTTTGTACAGATCACCTTCAATTATGTCAATTTTCAACTTCAGAGAGTGTGCGCGGAGCAATAACTTAAATGCAACTCGCGTTAAATTTCTGTTTCGGGATTTCGGTCAATTTTGTGCGTTTGTAATTGATTTTGGTGCGACGTATACTCCCAACAGGCCTCTGGATAGGGCTGAAATCCGGGGCGTTTTTGGGCTGGTAATCATTTCTTTACATTTTTTTGATGTTCTGGACCTTGAGTTGCAGGTGACATGCGACATGGCTCATATCATCTTACAAATGTGTTACAAGTCGGGCGCCGGGTTTTTGTTCTAGTTTGGGGAGTGTTAATAATAACTAGAGCTCAATGGAGCTGAGTGGGCAATACCGTGAACGTTAAAAAGCCAAGACCTGTAAACCTCGACCTACAGACCATTCGCTTTCCGGTTACTGCGATTGCGTCGATTCTACACAGGGTGAGTGGCGTTATCACATTCATCTCGGTGGGAATTCTTTTATGGCTGTTAAGCCTGTCTCTTTCTTCAATACATGGATTTCAAACTGCTGCCGATATCGTAGACAGCTTCTTTGTGAAGTTCGTTCTTTGGGGAATCATGACAGCCCTCTTTTACCATATTGTTGGTGGTATTCGTCACATCATCATGGATATGGGTCACTTTGAAGAAATTGAATCCGGCAACCAAAGCGCTATCGTATCGTTCGCGATTACCGGTGTTCTTTCTGTCATCGCGGGGGTACTGGTATGGTAGGACAAGCTTCTTCTCTCGGACGCAATGGCATCCATGACTGGCTGCTTATTCGTGCTTCCGGAATCATCATCGCTCTATACACACTTTATATCGTTGGATACTTCGCCTTTGGCGCTGATGTGAACTACTTGAACTGGACTGCCTTTTTCGGACAGTTAAGTACCAAGGTATTCACTATGCTGGCGCTGGTTTGCGTGCTGATTCATGCATGGATTGGCCTGTGGCAGGTTCTGACGGATTACATCAAATCATCTAGCCTTCGTATGATCCTCCAGTTCGGCATTGTTGCCGTATTGTTTGTGTATTTCTTCTCCGGCTTGTTTATTTTGTGGGGTGTGTAAGTGAGTATTCCAGTTCGTGAATTCGACGCCATAGTAATTGGCGCCGGCGGCGCAGGCATGCGTGCTGCGCTCCAAATTTCCCAGCTCGGAATGAGCTGTGCTCTGCTGTCAAAGGTTTTCCCGACCCGTTCTCATACTGTATCAGCCCAGGGCGGCATCACAGTTGCCCTTGGTAACTCCCATGAGGATAACTGGGAATGGCATATGTATGACACCGTAAAAGGTTCCGACTATATTGGTGACCAAAATGCGATTGAATACATGTGTAAAACAGGCCCGGAAGCCATTATCGAGCTTGAGAAGATGGGGCTTCCATTCTCGCGCTTTGAAAATGGTGGCATCTACCAGCGTCCGTTTGGTGGCCAGTCAAAAAACTTCGGTGGTGAGCAGGCTGCACGAACAGCGGCAGCTGCAGACCGTACCGGACATGCGCTTCTTCATACGCTTTACCAGCAGAACATCAAAAATAAAACGACGATTTTTTCTGAATGGTATGCGCTGGATCTGGTGAAGAACCAGGACGGAGCGGTTGTTGGTGCGACGGCACTTTGCATGGAAACCGGCGAACTTTGCTACTTTAAAGCCAAGGCGACTGTACTGGCTACTGGCGGTGCTGGCCGTATTTACCAGTCTACGACCAACGCCCACATTAACACCGGTGACGGTGTTGGTATGGCGCTTCGTGCCAATGTGCCTGTTCAGGACATGGAAATGTGGCAGTTCCACCCAACCGGTATTGCCGGTGCAGGTGTTCTGGTAACCGAAGGATGTCGTGGTGAAGGTGGTTACCTCCTGAACAAGGACGGCGAACGCTTTATGGAGCGTTATGCACCGAACGCTAAAGATTTGGCGGGACGTGACGTTGTCGCACGCTCAATGATGGTTGAGATCCGTGAAGGACGCGGTTGCGATGGTCCATGGGGCCCACACATCAAGCTCAAGCTTGATCACCTTGGCCAAGAGGTTCTTGAATCTCGCCTGCCAGGTATCTGTGAGTTGTCCCGCACCTTTGCTCACGTGGATCCGGTTAAGGAACCCATTCCGGTTATCCCAACCTGCCACTACATGATGGGTGGTATCCCTACCCAGATTTCCGGTCAGGCTCTCACCCAGGATACGAATGGCAATGATGTAGAAGTGCAGGGGCTGTTTGCTTGTGGCGAGATTGCCAGTGTATCTGTTCACGGTGCAAACCGCCTGGGTGGAAACTCACTGCTTGACCTGGTGGTATTTGGCCGGGCTACCGGTATTCACCTGAAAGAGGCGTTGGCGGCACAGGTTGAAGCCCGCGACGCATCAGAATCTGATATTGAAGCGGCTATGGCCCGCTACAATCGCTGGGAATCGTCCACTGGTGGCGAAGACCCTGTTCAGATTCGTAAAGATCTCCAGTCTTGCATGCAGAATAACTTCTCGGTATTCCGTGAAGGTGAAGCGATGGCTCAAGGCCTTGAGGAACTCAAAGTTATCCGCAATCGCCTGAAAGATGCACATTTAGCTGACAAGTCTTCTGAATTTAATACTCAGCGAATTGAATGTCTGGAACTGGATAACCTGATGGAAACGGCTTTCTCTACTGCCGTGGCTGCAAACTTCCGTACGGAAAGCCGTGGTGCCCATGCACGTTTCGATTTCCAGGAGCGTGATGATGAGAACTGGCTGTGCCATTCCATCTACAGTCCAGAAACAGAAAGCATGACCAAGCGTTCGGTTAACATGGAACCTGTTACCCGTGAAGCCTTCCCACCAAAAGTACGGACCTACTAAGGGAGACTGGAAAGATGAAATTGAATTTCTCTGTCTATCGTTACAATCCTGACGTAGACAACGCGCCGTACATGAAGGACTACACGCTGGAAGTGCCTGAAGGTTCGGATATGATGGTGCTTGATGCACTTATCCTTTTGAAAGAACAGGATCCAACCCTTGCGTTTCGTCGCTCATGCCGGGAAGGTGTTTGCGGCTCAGACGGTCTGAATATGAATGGTAAAAACGGATTGGCGTGTATTACATCGCTGTCCGCCCTTACCAATCAGCCTACCATTGTAATCCGTCCGCTACCGGGCTTGCCGGTTGTGCGTGATTTGGTGGTTGATATGACTCAGTTCTACCAAAATTATGAGCGTGTAAAACCGTTCCTTATCAACGACGGTGCTACACCTTCACGTGAGAACCTCCAGTCTCCGGAAGAACGTGCGCATCTTGACGGTCTGTATGAATGCATCATGTGTGCATGTTGCACAACGTCTTGCCCGTCATTCTGGTGGAACCCTGATAAGTTTGTAGGACCGGCAGGTCTTTTGGCAGCATATCGTTGGCTGATTGATAGCCGTGACACGGCAACTGAAGAACGATTGTCCGATCTGGACGATGCTTTTAGTGTTTTCCGTTGCCATGGCATTATGAACTGTGTAAATGTTTGTCCTAAAGGGCTGAATCCAACAAAAGCTATTGGCCACATTAAGTCAATGCTTTTGAAACGAGCTGTTTAAATTAGCCCATAATGGAATGTAAGAATTCGGCTCCTTCCCGGGAGCCGAACCGGAACCCGGCAGTAGACCGGTTTGTGACATCAACTAGTGGTTAAGGGAAAATAATGCAAAATGGCGTGATGAAGGCTTGGATGGAGTCTTCTCATTTGGCTGGCGCCAATGCAACTTACGTAGAAGATCTCTACGAACAGTACCTCAGTGACCCAGACGCAGTAGGGCCGGAATGGAAAGCCGTTTTCGATGACCTGCCCAAAGTCAATGACACCGCGGTCGAGCAACCGCACTCACGTGTTCGTGACTACTTCCGCCGCTTGGCAACCGAGGCTGCACGCTTTAAAGCGCCAGTAAATGACCCTGATGTAGATGCTAAGCAAGTTAGGGTTTTGCAGTTGATTAACGCATACCGTTTCCGCGGACATCAACTTGCGAATCTTGATCCCCTGGGATTATGGCAACGGGAAATCGTCCCTGAGCTTGACCCCTCTTATCACCAACTGACAGACGAAGATTTCCAGCAGAGTTTCAATGTGGGCTCTTTTGCCGTAGGCAAAGATACCATGCTGCTTGATGAAATTTACGGGGCATTGAAGAAGACCTACTGCGGTTCAATCGGTGCCGAATATATGCACATTACGTCGACAGAAGAGAAGCGATGGATTCAGCAACGCTTTGAATCCGTTGTCGGCCAACCTGCCTTTTCTGATGAAGAAAAACTCACTTACCTTGAAGAGCTGACAGCTGCCGAAGGCCTTGAGCGTTACCTGGGTGCCAAATTC
Source organism: Parasalinivibrio latis (assembly GCF_036825535.1). GTDB lineage: Bacteria > Pseudomonadota > Gammaproteobacteria > Enterobacterales > Vibrionaceae > Parasalinivibrio > Parasalinivibrio latis. The sequence continues at coordinate 2,597,655 of NZ_CP098812.1, read as the reverse complement.
CCCGGGGCAAAACGATTCTCTCTGGAAGGTGGTGATGCCCTGATCCCTGCGTTGAAAGAAATGATTCGTCATGCAGGCGGAGAGGGTGTCCGTGAAGTGGTTATTGGTATGGCCCACCGCGGTCGCCTCAATGTTCTGGTCAACGTACTGGGTAAGAAACCTTCTGAGTTGTTCGACGAGTTCGCCGGTAAGCATGACGATACCTGGGGTACCGGTGATGTTAAATATCACCAGGGTTTCTCTTCGGACTTTGCGACACCGGGTGGCGATGTTCACCTTGTCTTGGCTTTTAACCCGTCTCATCTGGAAATTGTAAACCCGGTAGTCATGGGTTCAGTCCGTGCCCGTCAGGACCGATTGGGTGATGAAGACGGAAGCAAAGTCCTTCCTATTACCATCCATGGTGACTCTGCGGTTGCCGGTCAGGGGGTTGTGGCTGAAACATTCAACATGTCACAGGCCCGCGGTTACAAAGTGGGTGGTACAGTTCGCATCGTGGTGAATAACCAGGTTGGCTTTACAACGTCAAACCCGCGTGACACTCGCTCAACGATGTACTGTACTGACATTGCCAAGATGGTACAGGCTCCTATCTTCCACGTTAATGCGGATGATCCGGAAGCGGTTGCTTTTGTCACGCGTGTAGCCATTGACTACCGTAACGAATTTAAGCGTGATGTGGTGATTGATTTGGTTTGTTACCGTCGCCACGGGCACAACGAAGCGGATGAGCCAAATGCAACCCAGCCGCTGATGTACCAGAAGATCAAGAAGCACCCGACACCTCGCAAGCTCTACGCTGATAAGCTGGGTGATGAGTCTATCGTTGATCTGGAAAAAGCCACTTATCTTATCAATGAATACCGTGATCAGCTGGATTCCGGTGAGTGTGTGGTGAAAGAGTGGCGTCCAATGCAGATGCATTCTGTCGATTGGTCGCCATACCTCGGCCATGACTGGACAGTGGAGTGGCCGAACACCTTTGATAAAAACCGCCTTATTGAGTTGGGCAAGCGTGTTTGCCAACATCCGGAAACCCACAAGCTTCACAGCCGAGTTGCCAAGCTTTACAAAGACCGTCAGTTGATGATGGATGGTGACAAGAAGCTGGACTGGGGTATGGCAGAGACACTCGCTTACGCAACATTGCTTGATGAGGGTAAGCGTATTCGTATTACCGGCCAGGATTCCGGTCGCGGTACCTTCTTCCACCGCCATTCAGTGCTGCATAACCAAAATGACGCCAGCACCTATGTGCCGCTTCAATATCTGCACGATAAGCAGGGACCTTTCGATGTTGTCGACTCTGTGCTTTCAGAAGAGGCGGTATTGGCATTTGAATACGGTTACGCAACTGCAGAACCAGGTGGCCTGACCATTTGGGAAGCACAGTTTGGTGATTTTGCCAACGGTGCGCAGGTTGTTATGGACCAGTTCATCAGTTCAGGTGAGCAAAAGTGGGGACGTATGTGTGGCCTGACCCAGCTTCTGCCGCATGGCTATGAAGGTCAGGGCCCTGAACACTCATCTGCACGTCTTGAGCGTTACCTGCAACTTTGCGCCGAGCAAAACATCCAGGTAATCGTCCCTTCAACGCCGGCCCAGATATACCACATGCTGCGTCGTCAGGTGCTGCGCCCAATGCGTCGCCCATTGGTCGTAATGTCACCGAAGTCACTGCTTCGCCACCCATTATGCGTCTCTTCCATTGAAGACCTTTCTGATGGCAACTTCCAGCCTGCCATCGGTGAAGTCGATGCATTGGATCCGCAAAAAGTGACGCGCATTGTGATGTGCTCCGGCAAGGTTTACTACGACCTGCTGGAAGCTCGCCGCAAAGCAGAACGTGAAGATGTCGCCATCATCCGGATTGAGCAGTTGTACCCGTACCCGGTAGATGAAGTTAATAACATTGTTTCCCAATACACGAATGCCAAAGAGTTTGTTTGGTGTCAGGAAGAGCCTCAGAATCAGGGCGCTTGGTACTCAAGCCAGCATAACTTCCGATTCGCGCTGCCAGCCGGTGCCGAATTGCAGTATGCCGGCCGTCCAGCTTCTGCGTCGCCTGCAGTGGGCTACATGTCACTGCACCTGAAACAACAAAAAGCATTGGTTGAAGATGCCCTGAACCTGAACTAAGCGCTCTGAATAAGGAAAATAACAAGATGACCATCGAAATCCTGGTTCCTGACCTCCCAGAATCTGTTGCGGATGCGACGGTTGCAACCTGGCACAAGAAGCCGGGTGAAGCGGTAGCGCGGGACGAAGTACTCGTAGATATTGAAACAGACAAAGTGGTTCTGGAAGTTCCGGCTCCGGAAGAGGGTGTGCTTGAAGAAATCATTGAAGAAGAAGGTGCAACAGTACTTTCCAAGCAACTTATCGCCCGATTGAAGCCAGGTGCCGTGGCAGGTGAACCTACTGCGGACAAGCCAGCAGAAGCCGAAGCATCTCCAGACAAGCGTCATACGGCGTCTCTGACTGAAGAAAGCAATGACGCGCTGAGCCCGGCGGTTCGCCGACTGTTGGCGGAGCATAGCCTCGAAGCGAGTGCCGTTAAGGGAACCGGTGTTGGCGGCCGTATCACACGTGAAGATGTGGAAGCACACCTCAAGAGTACACCAAGTGCGGCTCCTGCATCGGCTCCAGCACAAGCAGAGCCTGCTCCGGTAATGGCAGAGCGCAGCGAGAAACGTGTTCCTATGACTCGCCTTCGCAAGCGTGTTGCAGAGCGTCTGCTTGAAGCCAAGAACAGTACAGCGATGCTGACAACGTTTAACGAAGTCAACATGAAGCCAATCATGGATATTCGTAAGCAGTACAAAGATGCTTTCGAAAAACGCCATGATATCCGCCTAGGCTTTATGTCTTTCTACGTAAAAGCCGTTGTTGAAGCGCTTAAGCGTTACCCTGAAGTCAATGCGTCTATCGACGGCGACGACATTGTTTACCATAACTATTTCGACGTTAGCATGGCAGTTTCAACACCTCGTGGACTGGTTACTCCGGTACTGCGTGATTGTGACCAACTGTCCCTGGCCGAAATCGAAAAGGGTATCAAGGATCTGGCTATCAAGGGTCGTGACGGCAAACTGACCGTTGATGAGCTGACAGGTGGCAACTTCACCATCACCAACGGTGGTGTATTTGGATCCCTGATGTCCACACCAATCATCAATCCACCGCAGGCAGCAATTCTGGGTATGCATAAAATCCAGGATCGTCCAATGGCGGTTGATGGCAAGGTGGAAATCCTGCCAATGATGTACCTCGCACTGTCTTACGATCACCGTCTGATCGATGGTCGCGAGTCCGTTGGCTTCCTGGTAACCGTAAAAGAGTTGCTGGAAGACCCAACACGTTTGCTGCTTGACGTTTAAAAATCAGCATAGGCGGAAGCCCAAAATAAAAGGGGGCACATGAGGCCCCCGATACGTGGAAAGTAAAGATAATCACTACATGGACTAGAACACGGATAGAGCATCATGAATCTGCACGAATATCAGTCAAAGCAGCTATTTGCTGAATATGGTCTGCCCGTATCCGAAGGGTATGCCTGTGATACTCCTCAGGAAGCCGCAGCGGCCGCGGATAAAATCGGTGGGGACCAGTGGGTCGTCAAATGTCAGGTTCACGCAGGTGGACGTGGTAAAGCCGGTGGCGTAAAGCTGGTTAAAAGCAAGGAAGAAATTAAGGATTTCGCCCAAAACTGGTTGGGTAAAAATCTGGTGACTTATCAGACGGATGCTAACGGTCAGCCGGTCAGCAAAATTCTGGTTGAGTCATGCACAGATATCGCAAAAGAGCTGTATCTGGGGGCGGTTGTAGACCGTGGTACCCAGCGAGTTGTTTTCATGGCATCAACTGAAGGTGGCGTGGAAATTGAGAAAGTCGCAGAAGAGACCCCTGAGCTGATCCACAAGGTTGCGTTGGATCCGCTTACTGGCCCTCAGCCATTCCAAGGGCGTCAACTGGCCTTTAAACTTGGCCTGAAAGGTGCCCAAGTTCGTCAGTTCACCAATATTTATATGGGACTTGCCACACTGATCCTTGAGCGTGACGTTGCGCTGGTGGAAGTTAACCCTCTCGTTATTACCGCTACGGACGAACTGCACTGCCTCGATGCCAAACTGGTTATCGACAGCAACGCAGTATACCGTCAACCACAAATTCGCGACATGCACGATCCTTCCCAGGATGACGAGCGTGAAGCGCACGCAGCACAGTGGGAACTGAACTATGTTGCGCTTGATGGCAACATCGGTTGCATGGTTAACGGTGCAGGCCTTGCCATGGGAACCATGGACATCGTAAACCTGCATGGCGGCAGCCCTGCAAACTTCCTGGATGTTGGTGGTGGCGCGACGAAAGAGCGTGTTACTGAAGCATTTAAGATCATTCTCTCCGACGACAATGTACAAGCCGTTCTGGTTAACATTTTCGGTGGTATCGTACGCTGTGATCTAATTGCAGACGGTATTATCGGTGCTGTTGAAGAAGTGGGTGTTAAGGTTCCTGTTGTTGTGCGCCTTGAAGGTAACAACGCAGAACTGGGCGCTAAGAAACTGGCAGACAGCGGTTTGAACATTATTGCTGCAACTTCACTGACAGAAGCAGCAGAAAAAGTTGTAGCTGCAGCGGAGGGCAAATAATGTCTATTTTGATCAACAAAGATACCAAGGTTATCTGCCAGGGTTTCACCGGTGGTCAGGGTACTTTCCACTCTGAGCAGGCTGTTGCTTACGGTACTCAAATGGTCGGTGGTGTGTCTCCGGGTAAAGGCGGCACTGAGCACCTGGGTCTGCCAGTGTTCAATACGGTAGCCGAAGCAGTAGAAGCAACAGGTGCGACTGCATCAGTTATCTACGTTCCAGCACCTTTCTGTAAAGATGCAATCCTGGAAGCTGTCGATGCTGGTATCGAGCTGGTGGTATGTATCACAGAAGGTATCCCAACGCTGGATATGCTTTATGTGAAAGCCAAGCTGGAAGAAACCGGTACCCGTATGATTGGTCCGAACTGCCCAGGTGTTATTACTCCGGGTGAGTGTAAGATCGGTATCATGCCTGGCCACATCCACAAGCCGGGTAAAGTGGGTATCGTTTCCCGTTCCGGTACGCTTACCTATGAAGCAGTTAAGCAGACAACTGATGAAGGTTTCGGTCAGTCCACCTGTGTCGGCATCGGCGGTGACCCAATTCCGGGTTCAAACTTTATCGACATCCTTGAGATGTTTGAAAAGGATCCGGCTACCGAAGCTATCGTGATGATTGGTGAAATCGGTGGTACTGCAGAAGAAGAAGCTGCAGCATACATCAAAGCCAATGTCACCAAGCCGGTTGTGTCTTACATTGCCGGTGTGACTGCACCTCCGGGCAAGCGTATGGGCCATGCCGGTGCAATCATCTCTGGTGGTAAAGGTACAGCAGACGAGAAGTTTGCTGCGCTGGAAGATGCCGGTGTGACGACGGTTCGAAGCTTGGCTGATATCGGTAAAGCGATTCGTACCAAAACGGGTTGGTAATAGACAAACCGATTCGCAAAAGGGCTGCCCATTGGCAGCCCTTTTTAATGTCAAATCTGTATTGCCTTGGAACAGGATTTCTTACTGTTCGGCTTTTTTCAACTGGCTGATGATAAACAGGGAAGCAGCAGAAACAACAACTGAAGGTCCCGCCGGGGTATCATAGTTCCAGGAAAGCCAAAGGCCGGAAATCACCGCAAGCATGCCGGCGACACTTGCATTCACCGCCATTTGTTCAGGGCTTGTCGAGAAACGTCTTGCGATTGCGGGTGGGATAATCAGCAATGATGTAATGATAAGTGCGCCGACAAACTTCATGGCGAGCGCAATAACCAAGCCTATCATCAACATCAGGATCAAGCGCATCGCCTCAACATTTACTCCTTCGACCCTTGCCATTTCTTCATTGATAGTCATGGAAAGCAACGGACGCCACAACCAGGCAAGAAGCCCCAGCATGACCACAGCACCGGCACCAATCATCAGGACGTCATTTTGGTCCACCGCTAATAAATCACCAAAGAGGTAAGCCATGAGGTCAACCCTGACATTATCGAAAAAGCTGATAGCGACCAGGCCAAGGGACAGTGAAGAATGGGCAAGAATGCCAAGCAGTGTGTCAGTGGCAACCAGTTGCTGACGCTGAAGGCTTACCAGAATAAGAGCGAGTCCCAAGCAGCAGACAACCAGGGCAAGGTTAATGTTGATATTCAAAAGGACGCCAAGGGCAACACCAAGCAGCGAGGCGTGGGCGAGTGTATCACCAAAATAAGCCATGCGCCTCCAGACGACAAAAGAGCCGAGAGGGCCCGCAGCAACAGCAATTGACAATCCGGCCAGTAAAGGGGCAATCAACAATTCAGGCACGGTGTCGTTCCTTGTGGGTATGCTGACATGGACCGAGGGGACTTCCGCTCAGATCATGGTTATGGTTGTGATGGTGGTGGTACAACGCTAACTGCTCGCTCTCATTACGTCCAAAAAGGGCGATATATGATGGATGGTTGGAGATAGCCTCAGGCGCGCCACTACAGCAGACATGGTGTTGGAGACAAATAACTTCATCGGTTTTCGCCATCACCAGATGAAGGTCGTGAGAGACCATTAAAATCGCACAACCCAGCGTATGACGAAGTGATTCAATCAGGCTGTACATCGCGAGTTGTCCGTTAACATCTACACCTTGTACCGGCTCATCAAGTACCAGCAATTCGGGCTTTTTCAAAATCGCCCGGGCAAGGAGTACGCGCTGAGTTTCACCACCGGAAAGGGTATGCATACTTGAATGGAATAATTTCCCTGCACCAACAATTTCCAAGGCGTCATTGATTTCAGCTTGTTTTTTGATGCCGCTGAGCTTGAGGAATCGCTCAACGGTAATTGGCATGGAATCATTGAGTTTCAATTTTTGTGGTACGTAACCGATCCGTAACCCTTTCTTCCGGGTTACTTTGCCTTGAGACGGCTTTGTCAGGCCAATTACTGTTTTTACCAGTGTCGACTTCCCAGCCCCATTAGGGCCTATTAATGTCGTGATTTTTCCCTTAGTCAGCTTAAAGCTGACGGCATCAAGTACATGCCTGCCACTGAAAGTGACAGTGACTTGGTCTAGTTCAATCAAAGGGGAAGGCATAAACATCCAGCAAATTTGATCATTGAATTGTTATAATATAACATTCCGGGCCCATGGTATGAAGAAAGAAATTAGGCTGGTAAATGAAAAAGTTGCTGTTGTGGTTGCTGTTATGTGCAACGTTTCCTATTGCTTCCTATGCAAACCAAATCCAGGTTGTTACAACGATCAAGCCTGTATCACTGATAGTTAATGATTTGGTGAAAGGGGTTGCGACCAATCAAACCCTGTTGCCAGCCGGCGCCTCTCCGCATGACTATGCCCTGCGTCCATCGGATGTACGCCAATTGGATGATGCTGACCTGGTGGTTTGGGTTGGGCCGGGGCTTGAGATGTTTCTGTCAGACTTGGTCGCTCGAAAACCTCATAGTGTTCAGTTAACTGCAATCGATGGAATGAAGCTCAGAGAGTTTGATGCTGATGAGCACCATGATCATGACGGGCATCATCATGGCTCGGTTGATCCGCATGTTTGGTTAGGCCCAGCTCAGGCAGAAGTTGCGGCGAGTGCCATTACTGAAGCGTTAATAAACATTGATCCAGCGAATAAACAAAGCTACCAACAAAACCTCGAAGACTTTACAATGCGCCTCCACCGCGCCGACAACGACGTCAAGTTGATGCTAGAGCCGGTTAAAGGAAAGGGATATTTCGTTTTTCACGACGCTTATGGATATTTTGAAGATTTCTATGGTCTTACTCAGGCCGGGCATTTCACGGTAAGCCCTGATCGTCGCCCCGGTGCAAGGACCCTGAATAAAATCCGACACGCGCTTGAGGACAAAAAGGCTTCGTGTATTTTTACCGAGCCGCAGTTCAACCCACGTGTCGTAAACAGTATTACCCAAGGCATGAAAATAAAAATATCAACACTTGATCCTGTCGCGACCGATTACAATGGGGATTACCCTGGCTTTATCCGAAACATGGGTAAGCAGTTCGCGGAGTGCCTGCAATGAGCGATCGCGAAAATCTCATTGCATTGACGCGAAGATTACCTTTAAACAAGAAACGGATACTTATTTCACTTGGACTGGTTGTAGGTGCAGCAGTTATCTGGCAGCCAGAACATTCTCTCTTTTCTACTCCTAATATCGGTACTGAACACCGGGGCCGGGTTGATATCAATCTGGCCGACAGCGCAAAAGTCCCTCTGGCTAACATTGACAGTGAGCCAGTAGGTGAAAACATAGCGCCTGATGACCCTGCGCTCAGTGTGCCGAAAGATGACCTGGATAAACAACTTAGCGAAGACAAAGTTGTTCAACACAGCCATACCGTATCAAGTGGCGAGTCTCTCAGTTCAATCTTTTCCCAATATGGGATATCCAACAGCGAACTCTACGATTTGACCAAGGCCTACCCGGATGTTGCTGGCTTGAGAGTTGGCCAGGACCTGAGCTGGACCTTGGACAAAAAGGGTGAACTGGAGTCATTAACCATCCAGCGTGACCGCAAAACCAAGGATATTTATTCCTTTGCGAACGATAAGATTAACCACGAGCAGGATATTGCCAAGGGTGAATTTCGCCCGGTCATTCTTGCTGGCCGTGTCACGTCGAGCTTTTACCAGCAAGCCCGATCTGCAGGTTTGACGCCAAACCAGATTCAAACACTGGTCAAGGCATTGCAGTGGCGTTTTGATCTCGGTCGCCAGGCTCGCAAAGGCGATAAATTTGCAGTGGAACTGTCACGTGAATACATAGACGGTGATCCGGTTGGCTCAGGTGACGTCCAGTCATTGCTGTATCAATCAGGAAATGATCAGATTTTTATTCACCGTAATAAAGACGGTAAGTTCTACGATGCCGATGGTCACAGTTTGCAACGTGCATTCAACCGGCTACCGACAGCAAAACGTTACCGGATAAGCTCATCATTCAACCCGCATCGTCATCACCCGATTACCGGAAGAATCGCTCCGCACAACGGAACTGACTTTGCGGTGCCATTGGGCACGCCGGTTCTTGCTACCGGTGATGGTGTAGTGGTTAAGGCACAGCACCACAGACTGGCCGGTAACTTCGTGGTAATCAAGCACGGACGTGAATATATTACCCGTTATCTTCACCTTTCGAAGATTCTGGTTAAACCGGGACAACACGTGAAAATGGGGCAGAAGATCGCCCTGAGTGGAAATACCGGCCGTTCAACCGGACCGCACTTGCACTATGAACTTCATAAAAACAACAGGCCGGTGAATCCGATGACGGTCAGCCTGCCTCAGGCAAGCCCGGTACCAAGATCTCAGTTGAATGCTTATGAAGCTGAAGCGTTGGCCAGTAAGCAACGTCTGGAAACAGATCTCAACAGCTGAACTTCGTGAATAGTTATTGCCCTTCCGGGTAATCCTGGGAGGGCTTTTTTTATTGTGAATCGATTCTCACTGCGAAATGCGCGTTATTGCATATAAGGGCTATCTAACTCAGACTTGAGGTTGTTTTTCTTCCCGCCACTTACATCCGTCAGCAATGAATCGAGCAACATGTTAATGAAATGGCTAAAACCAAGGATGGTACTTTTTGCCTTTATATCGGCCATCATTACCCTGCTATCTGAATTTGCGGTCGTTGCTGCACCTGAAAGTTCCGCTGTCATCCAGTCAGAAAGCTATCGCTTGGTAACGCAGGCCGGCAAGGTTTGGAGTGTAGACGGCGAAGGTGTTGTCCAATCTGTTTATGCCGGGGATAAACACCTGTCGGATATTCAGCCTTCCATCACGATACCGGCCGTTTTCTATCAGTCTGATCTTTATCAGGTTGTTCGTAACCAGTTGCGCTATTTCAGCATTGGTTCAGGAAAAAATGGCGTTGCAGCAAACCTGCCGCATTCTGGCAAATGGTTGCTCTCTTCAACAGATAGCTACCTGTGGCTGGCGTCGGGCAAGTCCCTATACCGGGTGGATGGAAAAAGTTTGCAGGAAGGAGCCCAACTGGCGTCCATTGATGTACCTGTTAAAGAAATTGCTTTTCTCGGCAGCAGAGGAAAACACGTATACATTGCCAGCTACCGTAGTTTATTCAAGTTCGAAGAAGGGCGTTTTTCACAGGTCAAACTACCTACAAGAAATGCCATTACCGGTATTTGGGCTACAGACTATGGCATAATCGTAGCTTCGGACTCCCAACTGACGGCTATATCAAATAAACATACTGAAATTAAAACGGTTTATACCGGTGTGAAAATTCAGGATGTACTTTCTTACAACCACACCTTATTCATCGTGTCAGATCGGGGGCTTTTTGTTTGGAACCCTGATGAGATGGAAGAGCCGGCATTCAGCTCGGCTTTTGACCCGACTGCCAGCACTGTTATTGATGAGTACGGGAGGATATGGGTGTCAGATGAGCGTGGTGTTCGGACGATGTGGTTATCAAACCTGATTCCGACCAAGTCCCGCTCTTTGCCGAGTGACGGAGCCATAAGCCTGATTGGTGAAGATGGTATATTCTGGGCTCGAGGAGGCAGGATTGTCCGTGCAGATCAGTACCTCAATCAGCTGGCTGAAGTACGCGTTTCTGGAGAAGTGACTTCGCTGGTTGAGAGAAAGTCGGTTCTTTGGGCAACAATATCAGGACGATTGTACTCTTTCGATACATTAACTCTCGAAAGGCTTTACACAACTGTCCCTGCACAAATTGATAATATCTATGTCAATGAACTGTTTATTGACGGTTTTGACACATTGTGGCTTACCGGTACCGGTGAGTTGTTTCGCTGGTGGCCTGAAACTGGCACGGTAAATACTTTGCATACATTTTGGGTCGAGGGTGATGCGGCAAATACAGAGATTTCGTCACTCGTAGACACCGGACTTTACGGTATTTGGCTCGGCAGTAACCAGGGGTTGTACCAGTATGTTCATGGCAGCTTCTTCCGATTTTTGCCCTCAATGGGAGTGATCGACAATATCTATTTTGACGGCATTAATAGGATGTATGTTGAATCTCAGGGCCAAAAATGGAAGTTGGAGTTTGCTAAAGATTCGACTGAATTAATTCAGGAGGAAGTTGCCCTTGATGCTATTCCGGTATGTAAAGCCAGTCCAGGGCAGGGGTTGTGGGCTGTTTATTCAAATAACGTTGTTTTCAACGGGGTAAAGTGGACATCCTGGAAGTCTGAAAGATTAAACAGATGCGGGATTTTTGGTGAGTCCCTGATAACCGTTTCTGAAGATGAGGTTTCTTCAACGCCAGTCTCTTTGGTGAGGGATATTCTGTCGGCCCGTCTCCCTTCATTTGATGTGACACCTTATTCGCAAGATGACAGGCAGTCATGGCCTATTTTGCGAAAAGGACTTGAACACACACTGGTAATTCAATCTGACCCGTTACTTCCCCATGTCGGGATAAAATACCAGGTAGAGAGTGAGAACGGGGCTTCCGAATGGAAGCATGCACCTCATGGTCATATCACAGACCTTGCTGACCAGAGTGGGGATTTTAGGCTTCATATTCACCAGTCTGTCCCACCCTATGCCCATACGGATGTTACTTTCAACGTTAAATCCGAGCCAATAGTGCCTCTCTATATACTGGTTGGGTTTGGTACCTTGCTGAGTGGGGTTCTTTTGTGTGTGTTCATTTATCGCAGGCAGATAGATGAAGAAGCGGGTATCAGTCATGAAGAGTCTGTACAGTCTTCTCTTAATGATGCTGAATTCCTGCAAAAACAGTTGGATACGGTTGCGGCCAGCAAGGAGATAACCGCAATCCGTCCTCGTTCAATAAGGACACTGCGGCGAACTGAAAGCAATGTACCTGCAAAGCAATACCTTCCAAAGGTATCTGATTCATCTGGCACCATCCAGGCAGTCCTGCCTCTGGAATCAACGCTTTCCCCTTTGCCGATAACAGAAGGGGAGGGTAATAAGACTCAAGCCTTGCAGTACTCACTATGGCAGAGCCAGGTTGAAACTGTTGTCAGTGAACGCTTTTCTGATCCTGCATTTTCCCTGGCTGAACTGGCAAGTAGACTGCACCTGTCAGAACGAAGTATCCAGCGTAGGTTCCAGAAGGTCTATAAACAGACTTTCCGTGACTTTTTAACCCAGTACAGGCTTGAACGTGCTGCCGAGATATTGCTGAACGAAAATTGCCTTGTTTCTGACGTAGCGGAAGAGTGTGGTTTTAACGAACTGTCTTACTTTGGCGCCCGGTTTAAAGCTAAATACGGGGAGACCCCCAGTCAGTATATGAGCCGGAACAAAGAATATTAGTTTCTGGCAGTCTTAAGGCTGGGTATCACTCGCTCCCAAGTGTTTTGTGGCTCTATTAATCGAACCACTTTTTTCGTCATTCCTTCCGACTGTCATCTTCCAAAAGCTCGTTGCCCGGTTTGCCAACAGACCAACAGACCAACAGACCAACAGCTTGGCGCTCGCACCCGGAACCGAGTTTCAAGGGTCGATCAGGTTAATTGCTTGTACATGCTATCGGGGGCATCCGTGTATCGCATAGTGCTGCAGGTACCTATGACCGGTTCTTAAAGCGGGCTGATTTCAAGTGTAAGAGGGGAAAAGCCAAAGAAAAAAAGAGCGTGATATGGCCGGGGAGACCATATCACGGGTGCCAATGACACCTTCGCTTGCTGCCGGAGATACGTGGCTTGTGCCACGTACCTGCGTACTAGGTCCAACGCTTTGTTGATGGAAGTATTTATAACGAATTAACCCATTAAGGCGTTATGAGTTTTGTGACAGTTTTTTGTCTTGGCGGTTTATCTAACTCAAAGTCAGTATAACTAACTGTAATTGTTAAATATTATTCCGTTGTTATTTTTGTTTTTGACGTATTTTAGGAAAAGTTTTCGTACTGAAAGTGTCAATTATTAGCCACTTCAATTCTGCAATTAACGGTTTTAACGCAAGTTTTTCCGGTGTGTAAGGTATCTCGGAAGACAAGTGGATAAAAAAACAGCTTCATTTCATTCCTGCAAAATGAGTTTATTGATTTAACTCAATTCTTTTCTGAGTTGTCAGCGTAAAATCTGAAACGTAATGACAATAATTTTCATTTAGGTGGGTGACGATGAAGTTAGCCGACTTGGCTTCTGGAGCAGAAGCAACGGTTTTTTCACTGGAAGCAGTGTCATCAGCTACGCGTAAAAAGCTGATGGTAATGGGAATTCTTCCTCAAACGGCGATTACCAAAGTGCGTGTTGCACCAATGGGTGACCCGATTCAAGTACGAGTGAGAGGCGTTGATGTTGCTATCCGTAAGTCACTCGCTGAATGTATTGAGGTAACACCGAAATGACCACTTATACACTTTTGACAGTTGGTAACCCTAACAGCGGTAAAACCACACTCTTTAATGGTCTGACGGGTGCAAAACAACAGGTTGGCAACTGGGCGGGCGTAACCGTTGAGAAAAAAACCGGCCAATATGAATGTTCCGGTGATCTGTTTTCCCTGACGGACCTGCCAGGGATTTACTCTCTTGATAGTGGTAACGACCTGAACAGCCTTGATGAAACCATTGCTTCGAGCGCTATCTATAATGCTGATGCAGATGTGATTATTAATGTCGTTGATGCCACATCTCTCGAGCGCGGTCTTTACATGACCTTGCAGCTTCGTGAGCTGGGTAAGCCAATGGTCGTGGTTTTAAATAAACTGGATGCCGTGCAGCGTTTGGGGCAGGTTATCGATATTGATAAGCTGGAAAAACACCTCGGGTGCTCGGTTTTTGCGCTGTCTGCAACAAACAAGAGCCAGGTAGATGGCTTTAAATCACGTTTGCATAAGCTGTTGGCACAGGGTGTGCGCCATTCGCCGATGGAATTGACTTATGGTTCCGAGATTGAAAATGCTATTGCAGAGGTAATGAATACTGTCGATTTTGACGGAATTGACGATGCCCGTGCCATGGCTATCCGGATCCTGGAGGATGACGCCCTGGTTATTAACAGACTGGGTGAAGAAGATCGTGCCAAGGTCTGTAATCTCCGCAATAAACTTGCAGTCGACATTGATCTTGAGCTTGCCGTGGCGGATACCCGCTATACATTCCTGCATAAAATATGTACTGAAATCCGTCGCCAGCAGGGGGCACTGAGCCGTCATGCCAGTGACATGATTGACAGCATACTGCTGAACCGTTTTGCCGGTATCCCCATTTTTCTCGGTGTGATGTACTTGATGTTTATGTTTGCCATTAACATCGGCAGTGCATTCATTGACTTCTTTGATATCAGCTTTGGTGCGGTATTGGTCGAAGGTGGTCATTACCTGCTGGACGGTCACCTACCTGACTGGCTGGTGACTGTACTGGCTGACGGTTTTGGCGGTGGTATTCAGACCGTTGCTACCTTTATCCCGGTTATTGCAGCGATGTACCTGTTCCTGTCCGTGTTGGAAAGTTCAGGTTATATGGCGCGTGCTGCTTTTGTCCTTGACCACCTGATGCAGAAGATTGGCCTGCCGGGTAAAGCGTTTGTACCGCTTATTCTCGGTTTTGGCTGCAACGTCCCGGCTGTTATGGCAACCCGTACCCTGGAACAAGAGCGTGAGCGTAAACTGACTGCGGCTATGGTTCCGTTTATGTCCTGTGGTGCTCGCCTGCCGGTATTTGCGTTGTTTGCTGCCGCGTTTTTCCCGGATAACGGCCAGAATGTTGTGTTCCTGCTTTATCTGCTGGGTATCCTGGCGGCCGTACTGACCGGTGTAGTGCTGCGCCACACGCTTTATCCGGGGAACAGCGACAGCTTTATTATGGAAATGCCCAGCTACGAACTGCCTACCGTTCGTAACGTGGTTATCAAGACCTGGCATAAGCTGAAGAAATTTGTCCTCGGCTCGGGTAAAACCATCGTGCTGGTCGTTGCTATTCTGAGCTTCTTCAATTCACTGGGTATGGATGGCACGTTCGGCAACCAGGATTCCAAGAATTCTGTGCTTTCCAAGGTTGCCCAGGTCGTGACACCTGTGTTTGAGCCTATTGGCGTGAAGCAGGATAACTGGCAGGCGACTGTTGGTATCATTACTGGTATTTTCGCAAAAGAAGCGGTTGTAGGTACGCTGAACAGCCTGTACGCCACCGGTAGCGGTGAAGATGGCGGAGAGTACGATCTGCTGGGCAGCCTGAAGGAAGCACTGCAATCCATTCCTGATAATCTGGCCAGCCTGAGCTACAGCGACCCGCTGGGCATTGAGGTCGGAGATCTGCACGACAAAAATATTGTTGCAGAAGAACAAGGTGTGGACTCAACTATCTTTGGCAACCTGCAGTCCCACTTTGTCAGCGGCAGCGCAGCCTTTGCTTACCTGTTGTTTGTACTCCTGTACACCCCGTGTGCTGCGGCGCTTGGTGCATATGCCCGCGAGTTTGGCCAGTCATTCATGTTGTTTGTGGCCGGATGGACATTTGTGTTCGGTTATATCGCGGCAGCTGTGTTTTACCAGGCGACACAAATCACGGTGACACCGGTTTACAGCATTTCGGTTATCGCAATTTGTGCTCTAGTCGTGATTGCTGTGATTTTGATGTTGCGACGTAAAGCAAAAGAGAACCCGGTATTGGAGGCACTTGCCCAATGATTCTTCAAGACTTGCGACAGGCAATCGAAAACCACGGCACAGCGACTCGCTCTGAGTTGGCGAAAAAGTTCAGCTTAAGCCAGGATGGTGTAGACGCGATGATCGGAGTCTGGGAAAAAAAGGGTAAGGTAAAACGCATTGTGATAAACACTGGGTTGGGAGGCGAAGATGTCAGGTATCACTGGCTGACATCCTCATCAGAAATTCCCCTGACAGTGCGTTTCTGAATAACCCAATTAGTGGTTTAAAGAGAGCAAAACGCGGCGATATCTATCGCTGCGTTTTGCTTTCATTCTGCGTTGCTGTTTCTTGATTTAGAGCCACTAGATCGTCAAAACAGCGCCTTGACTGACAGCCAATCAACTCTCGCTGAAAACTGCATCTTGAGGTGGCTGGGTATATTAGGCCGGAATAAAACCGGTAAAATTTTTCAGCTTTTCCCTGAACAAGGCAACCAACGCCTCTTGTTCATCTTTGTTTCTCAGTGTTCCGTCGGTATTTCCCCAAACAGGTCCTGGCCATGCGATGTCATTGCTGAATCGTGCGATATGGTGAACATGGAGTTGTGGAACCATATTACCCAAAGCGCCAACATTGATTTTTTCCGGGTTAAATGCTGTTTCCAGAAGCCTGGCTACAAAAGATGATTCCTTGATAAAGCGAATCTGGTCATCTTCGCCCATGTGGTGGATTTCACGCAATGCCTCATAACGGGGAACTAGGATAAGCCATGGGCCGATATTTTCCTTATGTAAAAGCACGCGGCAAAGCGGAAGGTCACCAATCCAATCAGTATCGGCATCCACGCGGGGATGCAGGGAAAACGCTGAGGTATTCATCAGTTGTGTCACTGTGTTATAGATAGTTGGTGCAAGTAAATCACGCACCAGGGAATCATGCAACGGATGATAGGAGTGGCGGGAATGCAAGACGAATATCAGGATATTCTGGACTTTTGGTTTGGCCCCATCAGTGGGGAAGTGTGTGAGGAGAACCGCCAGAAACTATGGTTTATGGGTGGCGTAGAAATTGATGAGGAAATAAAGCAAAGGTTTGGTGATCGCGTCGTAATGGCTTCTGAAGGGGCTTTGGAGCATTGGCTGGAAACCCCGGAAGGTAACCTTGCTTATGTCATTCTTCTCGACCAGTTTACCCGCAATATCTACCGCAAACAGGCTAGGGCTTTTGCATCAGACCACTTGGCGAGAAAAGCTTGCCGCGCTGGTTTGGCGAAAGGTTTTGACCAACAACTTGCACCCATTCAGCGGGTGTTTTTCTATCTCCCTCTCGAACATTCAGAAGATTTAGCCGACCAGCAAGAGTGCTGCGATCTTTATGCGGCTCTTAGAGACAGCGTTTCCGAGCAAAATGAACCGGTATTTGCCGGGTTCTATGACTACGCGGTGAAGCACCACGATATCATCGCCCAGTTCGGCTGTTTTCCCCACCGGAATGATGTTTTAGGGCGTGAGGGTACGGAAGAGCAAAATCGTTGGTTGGAAGAAAGTGGTGTGCGGTTCGGGCAGTAAGTGATTCAGTTTGAATTAAAAAATCCCCGCCTGGAAATCCTGGGCGGGGATTTTTAAACAGACCATTACGGTTAATGGTCTGCCATACAAAGCATGTTACATGCGATCCAGGGTGTTAATACCCAGCAGATCCAGACCTTGCTTGATGGTGCGAGCAGTCAGAGCGGCCAGACGCAGGCGGCTTTGCTTGGTTTCACCTTCTGAATTCAGGATTGGACACGCTTCGTAGAAGCTTGAGAAGGCACCAGCCAGTTCGTAGAGGTAGCTACACATCATGTGTGGCAGGCCTTCACGGGCAACCTGCTGTACAGCTTCTTCGAACTGCAGCAGTTTTGAAGCCAGTGCTTTTTCTTTTTCATCAGCCAGGATGATGTTGCCTTCCAGGTCTTCAGGGCTAATACCGGCCTTGTTGAAGATAGATGCGATACGGGTGTAAGCGTACTGCATGTATGGCGCGGTGTTACCTTCGAAGCTCAGCATGTTGTCCCAGTCGAAGATGTAGTCAGTAGTACGGTGCTTGGACAGGTCCGCATACTTAACAGACGCCATTGCAACAGTTGTTGCGATATGACGCTTTTCTTCTTGGGTGAAGTCAGACTCTTTGCTGTCGATCAGCTTGAATGCACGCTCTTCAGCTTCATCCAGCAGATCTGCCAGACGAACAGTACCACCGGCACGGGTCTTGAACGGTTTACCGTCTTTGCCCAGCATCATACCGAACGCATGGTGCTCCAGAGATACTTCTTCAGGCACATAACCGGCTTTACGCACGATAGTCCATGCCATCATCAGGTGCTGGTGCTGACGGGAGTCGATGAAGTACAGCACACGTTCAGCGTTCAGATTCTCGTAACGGTACTTGGCACAGGCGATATCAGTAGTGGTGTACAGGTAGCCGCCGTCACGCTTCTGGATGATAACACCCATAGGCTCGCCGTCTTTGTTCTTGTACTCGTCAAGGAACACAACCACTGCGCCGTCATCTTCAACAGCCAGGCCTTTTTCTTTCAGGTCTGCAACGATGCCTGGCAGCATGCTGTTATAGGTGCTTTCACCCATAACATCTTTGTCAGTCAGGGAAACACTCAGGCGGTCGTAGTTGCGCTGGTTTTGCTTAAGGGTGATTTCAACCAGTTGCTTCCACTTCTCTTTGCAGTATTCATCACCGCTTTGCAGGCGTACCACGTAGTTACGGGCAGTTTCTCCAAACTCCGGATCCTCATCATAAAGAATCTTAGATTCGCGGTAGAAACCTTCCAGGTCGCTGATGTTCATTGATACGTCAGCGCCATCCTGCTCTTTACGAACCATGTTAGCGATCAGCATACCGAATTGGGTACCCCAGTCACCAAGGTGGTTTGCACGGATAACGTTGTGACCCAGGAACTCAAGGGTACGCACAACAGCGTCACCGATGATGGTTGAACGCAGGTGGCCAACGTGCATTTCTTTTGCAACGTTTGGTGCTGAGTAGTCAACAACGATAGTCTGAGGCGCTTCTTTGGTGACTGCGAGACGAGAGTCAGTCAAAGCCATATCCGCCTGCTTGGCCAACCATGCATCGTTCAGGAAGATGTTGATAAAGCCAGGGCCTGCGATTTCCACCTTTTCTGCCATTTCAGACAGGTCCAGGTTATCCAGAACTTTCTGCGCAAATTCTCGTGGATTACAACCCAGCTTCTTCGCTACACCCATTACGCCGTTGGCCTGATAATCACCAAATTGGGCCTTTGCAGACTGCCTTACTGCCGCAGGGCTGCCTTCAGGTGCTCCGGCTGCTGTCATCGCAGCAGCGACCTTTTCATTGAGAAGAGCTTGAATATTCACTCGATTACCTTTTGCGCTCAGTATCTAATTGAAGTACCGGTACAACGTGGCTGTGCCGGTGCCTGGTGCATTCCGCCTGCGGGGGAGATTCTTTCCGTCCTGGGCTCCTAAATGCTATCTTTCGTCCGATGATTTGGCAGATAGCGGTAGTCCACAGGTCAAATGTGGGAATGCGGACTGTCAATGGCCCTAATAATACCCATAAATCACGGTATTTTGGCAACCCGAAATAAAGAATAATGAAGAATTTTTTCTACGGGTAAAGCTGAAGAAAATACGAGGGAATCAATGGCGGAACAGTTGGCCGTCCTTGGTTGAGACCTCACGTATCATAGAATGGCGTTATGAATAGTTATGCGCTGAATGTGCGTGCTACGCAGATGGAAGAAAAGATGGAAAATAAGATTGTCGATACGTTATCCGTTGAAAAGCTGGAATCTTCGCTGACAGCGTTTACTTCCGAGGTGAAAGTGCTGGTTGATTTACTCGGTCTGGATATGACGCCGTTCCAGCCGGATCATATTGCCTTGCGGGTAAACAATACGGAGTCAGCAAAAGCCCTGCAGTTGGCGTGGATGAAAAAAGGCCAGTTGTTGTCAGAGAATATTATCAATGGCCGTCCAATCGTTGTTGTTGGCCTTGATGAAGCATATACCACAGATTTCGGCAACATAGATTGCGTAGAGCTCCCCTATCCGGGAGACAAGCGTTACCCGGTTGAAGGCTGGGAGCATATAGAATGGGTCATCCCCTCAAAAGCTGAAACCGTTGAAGCCTTGCTTGAAGACGTACTGGTACTCTTCCCGGCTCTTGAAGAGAACTGGGCGCATCTGCCAGGGATGGGTGTGAAGGTTAAATGCAGTTCTCCGAAAGGTGAGGGGGAGCGGATTTCAAACCCGACTGTAGCATTTAAGCGAGACAATATTTGTATCAAACTGCACCCGGTTTCGCTGAGGGCGGTAATTGAAAGCGAAAGCAAATAGATCGAGCAAGCAGTGAGAGTTGAGTCTGGAGTGGCGGGATTGCTGCCACTCCGAACATCGGTGTAAATTGCTCGCTACTCGCTACTCGCTACTCGCTTACAAAATCACCGTCTTGTTTCCCCACACAAACACCCGGTCTTCCAGCACCATCCCCAGGGCTTTTGACAGCACCTGCTTTTCAACATCCCGGCCGGACTTTGCCATGTCTTCTGCGCTGAAGGTGTGGTCGACCGGAATGACATGCTGGCCGATGATTGGGCCTTCATCGAGGTCATTGGTAACGAAGTGCGCCGTAGCACCGATAATCTTTACGCCGCGGACCCAGGCCTGGTGGTAAGGACGGGCACCGATAAAGGCAGGCAGGAAGCTGTGGTGGATATTGATGATACGGGCCGGGAACTGGGCAACAAAGTTTTCTGTCAGTACACGCATGTACTTCGCCAGGATAATGTAATCCGGTTCATACTGGCTGATAACACTCAGCATGGCCTGCTCATGTTCCTCACGGCTCAAGCCTTCATGGGAAACATGGTGGTAAGGAATATCGAACTTTTCTGTCAGTGCTTGCAGAGTATCGTAGTTTCCGACCACGGCAGCAATATCGACATCCAGTGAACCGTCGAAGGCTTTCATCAGGATATCGCCAAGGCAATGTGATTCCTTGGTGACCATGATAACAATGCGCTTACGGCGGGAATCGACCAACTTGCGGTAGCTGCCCTGCGGCAGGGTACGGTCGATATCCAGCAGGAAAGTGTGGTCGTTAAAGTAACCTTCCAGTTCAGTGCGCATAAAGAACTGCCCACTGTCGTGATCAACGAATTCACGGTTCAGGATGATATTGAGTTGGTGCTTGTAACAAATATTGGTGATTTGGGCGATAAGACCTTTTGCGTCTGGGCAGTAGGTCAACAGCGTTTTCCGTTCCATGGGGCCTGCATATCGTTGATTTGATTTAGTGTTGAACAGATTTTTTACTCTGTTCTGATTGAAGGGTCAAACTTATTTGACCCATGCCACACTTTTTGCAACACCCGGCTCGTATATAACGACAGGGTCATTTGACCTGTCAGCCGGTTGCGTAGCACCTTACCGGAAGCAATGGCATAATGCATTCAAACAGTACTGTATAGATTTACAATGATAGAGCGATTTTTTGCCCCGGATGGGATGCTGGCCCAGGCGATTCCCGGTTTCCAGCCCCGCCAGCCTCAGACCGATATGGCGCTGGCCGTTGCATCGGCGATTGAAAAGCAGTCCCAACTGGTTGTTGAAGCCGGGACCGGTACGGGCAAGACTTTTGCCTACCTGGTACCTGCGTTGGCAAGTGGCAAAAAAGTCATTATCAGTACCGGATCCAAAGGCCTGCAGGACCAGCTCTTCCACCGGGATCTGCCACGCATTACCAGTGCCATGGGGTTTACCGGCCGTATTGCACTGCTAAAAGGGCGTGCCAACTATCTTTGCCCGGAGCGGCTCAGCAAACAGGTGCTTGAAAGCCATGACGGTCACTCAGACCCAACGTTATTGACCCAGTTGGTTAAGATTCGCCAGTGGGCATCCGAGAGCAAAACCGGTGATTTGGGTGAATGCGATGTGATTGCTGAGGACAGCCCAGTTATTCCATCCATTACCTCCACTAATGACAACTGCCTTGGAAAAGATTGCCCGAGCTACAAAGACTGTTATGTTGTCCGTGCCCGTAAAAAGGCCATGGAAGCTGATCTGGTGGTGGTTAACCACCATTTATTTATGGCGGATTTGGCGCTCAAAGATACCGGGTTTGGGGAGTTGATCCCGGAAGTGGATGTACTGGTGTTTGACGAGGCCCACCAGATCCCGGATATCGCCAGTCAGTATTTTGGCCAAAGCATATCGAGCCGTCAGCTTCAGGAGCTCGCGAAAGACGTCAACATTGCCTACCGGACAGAGCTTCGGGATACCCGTCAATTGGAAAAAGTGGCCGACCGCCTTTCCCAATGTACATCAGACCTGCGTCTGGTACTGGGGGAGCCGGGTTACCGGGGCAACTGGCGTGAGATGGTTAAAAACCCTCCGGTGGTCAGGGAATTGGAAAGGGTCGCGGAGGCATTGGATCTGCTCCATGAAGTGGCCAAACTGTCACTTGGGCGAAGCCAGCTTCTGGACTCCGCGTTTGAACGGGCAACGCTGCTGAAAAATCGCCTGACCCGGCTGTCTGACACCAGCATTCCCGGGTATTCCTACTGGTATGAGTGCAGTAAGTATCATTTCAGCCTCAATATCACACCGCTTTCGGTAGCGGAAAAATTCCGGGAACAGATTGAAGCTCAACCCGGTGCCTGGATCTTCACTTCTGCCACCTTGGCAGTTGATGATGACTTCAGCCACTTTACCCAACGCCTGGGGCTCCAGCCGGCGAAACAACTGACATTAACCAGCCCGTTTGACTACGAAAACCAGGCATTGCTTTGTGTGCCCCGCTTTTTGCCAGAGCCCAACAGCTATGGCATCGCAGACAAGCTGGTAACGATGCTTGCTCCAATCGTGGAGCAAAACCAGGGGCGTTGCTTTTTCCTCTGCACTTCCCACCAGATGGTACGTGATCTGGCTGAGGGATTCCGTCAGCGATTAACCCTGCCAGTACTGGCCCAGGGTGAAACATCGAAACAGATGTTACTTAGCCAGTACCTTGAACTGGGGAATGCATTGCTAGTCGCTACCGGTGCCTTCTGGGAAGGGATTGATGTTAGAGGACAGGCACTCAGCTGTGTTATTATCGACAAATTGCCCTTTACGGCACCGGATGATCCGCTGTTAAAAGCCCGGATCGAAGATTGCCGGTTACAGGGGGGCGATCCATTCTCACTGGTTCAACTGCCTGATGCGGTCATTACCCTGAAGCAAGGAGTCGGACGCCTTATCCGCGATGAAAGCGATAAAGGTGTCCTGGTCATTTGCGATACCCGGTTAGTAACCCGCCAGTATGGTGCTACCTTCCTCAGAAGTTTGCCGCCAATGCCTAGAACCCGGGATCTGGAACGAGTCAGTGAATTTCTGACTTCCATTAATGGATCGCTGGAATTAACTGAACATAGCGAAGACAAAGAGCGCCCTGAGGACTGAATGACTGTAAAAATCCTCGCCGTTGATACGGCTACCGAAAACTGTTCCGTTGCACTGCTGGTCGGTGACGAAGTGTATTCACGCAGTGCGCTGGCGGCTCGCGAGCACACCACCCGTGTTTTGCCTATGGTTGATGAGGTGCTGAAAGAAGCCGGCATCACGCTGAAGGATGTTGATGCGTTGGCATTCGGACAGGGGCCGGGGAGTTTTACCGGAGTACGTATCGGCATCGGTATTGCACAGGGCCTGGCGTTTGGCGCTGATCTGCCAATGATTGGCGTCTCCACACTGGAAGCGATGGCGCAAGCCTGCTATCGCCTGCATGGAAAACACAACGTATTGGCTGCCATTGACGCTCGCATGAGCGAGATTTACTTCGGGCAGTACCAACGAGCTGAAAGTGGGGACTGGCAGGCGGTCGTAGCTGAAGCAGTGGTTGCACCGGATGTACTGGCACTGTCTGAAAAAGACGATGTCTGGTCTCTGGCAGGAACTGGCTGGAGTGCCTATCCGGAACTGGCATCCTCACTGGGGTTGGAAACAGAGGACGTTGGCATACTGTATCCTGAAGCTCAGGATATGGCTGTAATCGCAAAACGGGCATTGGCAGAAGGGAAAACCGTTGTGCCTGAAGAGGCCGCGCCGGTCTACCTCCGCGACACTGTCGCCTGGAAAAAATTGCCAGGTCGCGAATAAGCGACGAAAATAGAAAGAGTTAACGGAGCCGGAAGGATATCCCATGGTGCGGATACAGGGATTGCCAGCGCAGGTCAACCGACCTTCGCTGAACAAAAAGAAATCCCCAAACACGGACGATGCGCAATCAGCGCCGCAACCCTCAGAGGTCGCGGCGGCTGTCGCCCGTGGTATCCGCAATCCTGAAATGGCCGGTGAAGCCCATGCCCAAGTCCACTATGATTTGCCTGATGGAAAAAGTCGCCAGGCCCTCAGCGAATACCTTTCTGTCATGAACCAACAAAAGCGGGACGAACTCATCGCAATGTTTGGTGTCGATATCTTTGTCTGACGAATAAATCCCGCGTCTTCGTTGTCAGGCAAATTTCCGAGTAAGGAGAACAAGATGGCTAGGTTTATCGTGGCTGTGCTGATGGCTTTTTTTGTGGTAGGCTGCGCGACCGTTCCGGAGAGTATCAAGGGAACGGACGAAGAGGTGCTTTCAGATTACACAATGGTTAAAGCCGGTGGTGAAGCGCTGAAAGGCAAAGAAATTCGGCTGGGTGGTGTCATTGCTTCAGTACAAAACCTGAAGGATAACTCGGTTATTGAAGTGGTTTCTTTTCCGCTTACCAGCGGAGCAAGGCCTAACCCGGATGCTGATGCCCAGGGCCGCTTCCTGGCAAACGTGAAAGGGTTCATTGATCCCGTACAATATGCCAAGGGACGGTTGATAACCGTTCTCGGTCACTATGCCGGAACCCAGGAAGGCAAAGTGGGGGAATACCGTTATACCTTCCCCGTGATTGACAGTACCGGAAGCCAGCTGTGGCGTGTCCAGCAGCGAATCATTATGGATGATATCAATTCCGGTTTAGGCTGCCCTTGGGGCGGCTGTATTGGGTTTGGCATTGGTGTATCAACCGGTCGGGTCCAGACAGTTATTACACCTTGAGCAGGTTCAACCTAAGAACAATTTCATACGGAATACATGGCAGAAAATATAGTTGTAAACCTGCCGGACGGTAAACTGGCCGTTCAGCGTTCGCTGGCTGAGCCGGATTCGCCCGTTCTGGTGTTGTTGCATGGTTGGCTGGATAATTCTGCCAGTTTCCAGACGCTCATGCCATTACTGGCAGGGCGATTTAATCTCTATGCGCCTGACTGGCCGGGGCACGGTCAGTCGTTCCACCGTGCAGAAGGCCATTTCCAGACTTTTCAGGATTATGCCGATGTGTTGCATCAGTTTGTACTGACGCTGCAGCGGCCGGTGTTCCTTGTCGGCCATTCTCTCGGTGGCATGGTGGCATCCTGTTATGCCGGAGCTTTCCCTGAAAACATTGCCGGCTTTATTGCCATAGAGGCATTAGGGCCTCTGTCGGAACCGGCAGAAGGGGCGGCAACCCGGTTAAGAGCGGGGCTTCACAGCCGGGTGAAGTACCGTAATACGGCAAAACGGATACTCAGAGATGAACAACAGGCCCTGAAACTTCGCCGCAAAGGTTCAGGCCTGACGGATGGCCAACTTATGCCCATGGTGACCCGCTCACTGGAAACCGGTGTTGAAGGGTTGGTCTGGCGGCATGACAGCCGTCTTAAAGCGGTTTCTCCTTATCGCATGGATGATGGACAGGCGAGGGCTTTCGTAGAAGCTATTTGCTGTCCGGTACTCGCGATTCTCGGTACTGAGGGCTATCCTCAGCTTCGGGGCGTGCAGGGACAAGCACGTCACAGCTGGTTTCGGGATCTGACACTGGTCAAGGTTAATGGCGGGCACCACTGCCATATGGACAGTCCGGATGCAGTAGCAACCCAGATAATTCAGTTTGTGACAGAAATTCAAACACGCGATTAAAACTGTTGTGTTAATCGCATGTTAAATATAATGTACATATTGTCAAACGCTTGTTTGAAGTATTAACCCTAGCGCTCTCAAAGCGGGCCAGGCCCGTGAATTAAACAGGAGAATCCTCGTGGAGAAGGTTTGGCTTGACCGATACCCTTCGGATGTCCCAGCGGAAATCAATCCGGATATGTATTCATCACTGGTCGACATGTTTGAAAAGTCTGTCCAGAAGTATGCGGATCAGACTGCATTTATCAACATGGGTCAGGTAATGACCTTCCGCAAGCTGGAAGAGCGTTCTCGTGCATTCGCTGCCTATTTGCAAAATTCACTGAAGCTGAAGAAAGGCGACCGTGTAGCAGTGATGATGCCAAACCTGCTGCAATACCCAATCGCTATTTTCGGTATTCTGCGAGCGGGCTGTATTGTGGTTAACGTTAACCCGCTGTATACCCCGCGCGAACTGGAACACCAACTGAATGACTCCGGTGCCAAGGCCATCGTTATCGTTTCAAACTTTGCCCATACCCTTGAGAAGGTGGTAAAGAACACCGGTGTCCAACATGTGGTTCTGACCAGTCTCGGTGACCAATTGCCTCGCGCCAAAGGTACGCTGGTTAACTTTGTGGTGAAGTACATCAAGAAGATGGTACCCAAGTACCACTTGCCGGATGCTACCTCCATGCGCCTTGCACTACGCAAAGGCCGCCGGATGCAATACGTGAAGCCGTTTATCAACCCTGAAGATACGGCATTCCTGCAATATACCGGCGGTACAACGGGCCTTGCGAAAGGGGCTGAGTTGACCCATCGCAACATGGTTGCCAACGTCATGCAGGCCAAAGGCATGTATGGCCCGGTGCTGGCTGAAGGGCGCGAAATGATCGTGACGGCACTGCCGCTATACCACGTGTTTGCCCTGACCGTAAACTGCCTGCTGATTCTTGAGCTGGGTGGACAGAACCTGCTGATCACCAACCCACGTGATATCCCTGGCTTTGTTAAGGAACTGCAGAAATATCCTTTCACTGCGCTGACCGGTGTAAACACCCTGTTCAATGCACTGCTGAACAACGAAGATTTCCACGAGCTGGATTTCTCCAACCTGCGCCTGACAGTGGGTGGTGGTATGGCTGTACAGCGTGCAGTGGCTGAACGCTGGTTTAAACTGACAGGCAAGCACCTTATGGAAGGTTACGGCCTGACGGAGTGTTCGCCGCTGGTGGCTGCATACCCTTACGATACCGTTGAATACAATGGTTCGATTGGTCTGCCGGTCCCATCAACTGAAGTCCGTATTGTTGACGATGAAGGCAGCCCTCTGGGCAAAGACGGCATTGGCGAACTTCAGGTGCGTGGTCCACAGGTCATGCAGGGATACTGGCAGCGTCCAGAGGCAACCAGTGAAGTACTGACCGAAGATGGCTGGCTGTCTACCGGCGATATCGTCAAATTCGATGAGCATGGCTTCCTGCATATTGTTGACCGTAAGAAAGACATGATCCTGGTTTCCGGTTTCAACGTGTATCCAAATGAAATCGAAGACGTTGTCGCCATGCATGACAAGGTGCTGGAAGTAGCGGCTATTGGTGAACCACACGAAGTATCCGGCGAAGTGGTAAAAGTGTGCGTGGTTAAAAAAGACCAGTCACTGACCAAAGATGAGTTGCTGGCGCACTGCCGTAAGCACCTGACCGGCTACAAGGTTCCTAAGCTGGTGGAGTTCCGTGAAGACCTGCCAAAGACCAACGTAGGAAAAATCCTCCGCCGTGCGCTACGCGAAGAGTGCAAAGCGGACAAAGAAACTGCCAACGTGTAATTGCCGCTCCACAGATTTAGCGGGGTGCACCAAAGCAGAATTCCCGTTAAACTAACCCAAAGTCATTGCCGGCCGAGTGCCGGCATTTTTATTAGAGCATGTTGGTTTGTGCTGTCCGGCAAGATGAAATTCAGACCGGCATACCTCGGAGAAGAGATAGATAGTGAATTACGAAATAGTGACCTCAGCAGAACGCCTGGCAGAGATTTGCCAGGCTGCCCGGCAGGTTGAAGCGGTCATGCTGGATACCGAGTTTGTTCGAACCCGCACTCTTTATCCGAAACTGGGACTGGTCCAGTTGTTTGACGGCGAAACGCTGGCGTTAATAGACCCTTTTGAAATCGAAGATATGTCTTCACTTTGGGCGCTGCTGGCGGACGAAAGCGTAATGAAGGTGTTGCACTCGTGCAGCGAGGATCTGGAAGTCTTTCTTCATCACAGTGGAGAGTTGCCTTCTTCCATTGTTGATACTCAAATTCTGGCCGCTTTCCTTGGCCACGGTGTGTCAACCGGATTTGCAGCTTTGGTTGATAACTATCTGGGCGTCACGCTGGATAAAGGAGAATCTCGTACAGACTGGTGTGCCCGTCCGCTGACTGACAGCCAACTGAACTATGCGGCAGCAGATGTCCACTATCTGGCTCCGTTGTACGCAGCCCTGAAAGAGAAAGTACAACAGGCTGGTTGGTGGGATGCCGCGCTGGAAGAATCACGGAACATGGTGGATAAAAAGCGTAAGAAGCCTGACCCGGAAAAAGCATACCTGGATGTGAAAAATGCCTGGCAGCTTCGGCCTCGTCAGCTTGCGGTGTTAAAGTCTCTGGCTGCATGGCGTTTGAAAGAAGCCCAAAAGCGCGATCTTGCCCTGAACTTTGTAGTTAAGGATCTAAACCTTTGGAAGATGGCCCGGTTCAATATCCAGACCAAACGCCAGATGCAGGAGCAGGGCTTTGACCGTAAGGAAATCGATATCCACGGCAATACCCTGATTAAGCTTACCGCTGTAGCCATTAAAAGTGATGAAGCTGATCTGCCTCAGAAGATTGACCGAATTGTTGACCTGCCTGGCTACAAGAGCCTGATGGCAGTTATGAAAGAGAAGGTCACTGCCGTTGCCGAAGAAACAGGATTACCTCCGGAACTGCTGGGCTCTAAGAAAATGCTCAACCGCGTGATCCGATGGCATTTCGATAAGCCTGAAGAGGCAGACAAACTGCCGGTTATGATGGACGGTTGGCGGGCACCGCTTCTTGCCGATAAACTCAAAGCCGCCTTGGCTGCCTGACAGACGCATCACATATAAAAAGCCCCAGGCAGCCATGCTGCCTGGGGCTTTTTAATATCTACAGGATATTATTTGTCTTCTGGCAGGGTGACATTCAGTTCGAGCACCGAAAGGTCATCATCACGTTGTTCAAGCGTTACCGAGACCTGCTCCGGCCCGATTTCAACATACTTACGGATTACGTCCAGAATATCCTGCTTCATTTGTGGCAGGTAGGAAGGTTCCGGGCTGTCCTTCTGGCGACGCTCTGCAACGATGATTTGCAGGCGCTCCTTCGCAATGTTGGCTGATGTCTTTTTCTTAGTTTTAAAAAACTCTAAGAGTGCCATTTTATCCTCCGAACAAGCGTTTAAAGAATCCTTTCTTCTCTTCCTCCAGGAAGCGGAACGGGCGGTCTTCACCCAACAAGCGGGCTACTGCATCCGCATATGCCTGACCGGCGTCAGACTCTTTGTCCAGGATAACCGGCTCCCCTTTGTTTGAGGCATTCAGCACAGACTGGCTTTCCGGAATGACCCCCAACAGGGAAATACGCAAAATCTCTTCTACATCAGTTACGTTCAGCATATCCCCATTTGTAACCCGGCTTGGATTGTAGCGGGTCAGCAACAAGTGCTGTTTTACAGCTGGCAGGCCATTTTCTGCACGTAGTGACTTTGAATCCAGGATACCAAGGATGCGGTCAGAGTCGCGAACTGAAGAGACTTCAGGGTTAGTGGTGATGATTGCTTCATCGGCATAATACAGTGCCATGAGTGCACCGGTCTCGATGCCGGCTGGCGAGTCGCAGATAATGAAATCGAATTCCATCGCCTTAAGTTCATCCAGCACCCGGCCTACACCTTCTTTGGTCAGGGCATCTTTATCACGTGTCTGAGAGGCAGGAAGAATAAAGAGGTTTTCGACTCGCTTGTCCTTGATAAGTGCCTGATGCAGGTTTGCTTCGCCCTGGATTACATTGACGAAGTCATAGACGACCCTGCGTTCGCAGCCCATGATTAAATCGAGGTTACGTAAGCCAATGTCAAAATCGATAACGGCAACTTTGCTGCCGGTCAGTGCAAGGCCAGTTGCGATGGCTGCACTGGTTGTGGTTTTACCGACGCCACCTTTACCAGAGGTTACAACGATAATTCGTGCCATGTATGTTTCCTTATTTCACGTTCTACAACGCGAGATGACTGATACGTAACGTGTCTTCTTCCAATGACACGATAACTGGCTTACGTACAAACTCGCTGGGAATATTATCACTTAACCAATATTGCCCGGAGATTGAGACCAATTCGGCTTCAATATCCTGGCAAATAATCTGTGCTTCAGTCTGACCATTGGCTCCGGCGATCGCACGGCCACGCAGTACACCATATATGTGGATACTGCCGTCAGAGATAACCTCGGCACCCGCGCTGACATGGTTCAGGATCACAAGGTCCCGGTTTTTAGCGTAAATTTGCTGGCCAGAGCGGACAGGATTACGCACCACCATTGCAGGAAGATTCTGAGGGGTTGAAGGTGCCGCACTTTTTGCAGCATTCATGATCGCCAAACCTTCGGCTAACGCTTTCTGGCGTTGAGTGTCATCTTTACATCCTGTGATACCGACAATAACCATGCCATTAGAATTAATGCAGGTTTTCAGTTCTGCAAAGTCCAATGACTCAGACACATCTGAAATATCGACTACAACGGGAGCGTGCTTAAAAAAAGAAGGGGCTTTTAGGACTTTATCCGCTAATGTTGTTCCAAGTACATCGAGATCCGCATTATGCAATCGTAAAACGGAGAGGGTAAAACTACTGCCTTTGAGTTCGGCGGTTTTTGTCATGATGGAGATCCAGAAGGGAAAAAACGACCCTGAAAACGTTAGCACACTGAATATGGCATGGTATATTCTGAAACCGGAAGGGGCAAGCGATCAGGCAACTTATGATGGTTTTCTGACCTCATAAATTTGAACATGGAAAATATGTCATAGTTCGGGCATGTTTCCATGAACAAATGAGTATATTTGTTGTCCCTTGAAATGGATATTAAGAGGTGTTGAAGAGCAATGTTTTGTGCAGTTTATCGCAGCCCCAAAAAAGATGGGATGTATCTCTACATTCGTAACCGAGATGATTTTTCAGATGTTCCTGATGCTTTATTGACCACTTTTGGTAAACCTCAATTTGCACTGCTTGTGAATTTAGCGAAAAGGGAAAAGCTGGCGATTGTCGATATTGAAAAGGTGAAGGCCAGTTTAGAGCAAGATGGTTATTTCCTGCAGTTGCCACCACCGCCTGATGCTGGATTGGCAAACATAAGGGATAAAAATACCAAGCTTTATTGATAGATTGCATATTTTATGAATGGCAGTGTTTCTAAATATCAACAATTGTTGCCATTCATGTCGCTCAACAAGGAGTTTTAATCCCCCGATGAAATGTAAACGTTTTGGGTATTTAGTGTTTCTGGTTGGCATGGCATCTTCCAGTTTTACATATGCAGGGAGTTCCTTTGACGAATATGTTTCAGGAATTAGAAAAGAGGCGCAAGAAAAAGGCATAAGTGAAAGAATTCTCAATAGTGCTTTTGCAGACGTCGAATATCATAAGAAAGCCGTTGTTGCTGATAAAAACCAACCTGAAAAACGTCTCACACTTGATGATTATTTAGTCAAGGCACTACCTGCGTGGAAAGTTAAGCGTGCTCAGTCAATGTATGAAAAACACTATACCGAACTTAAACGTATCGGCGATTTATATGGTGTTCAACCACGCTTTATAGTTGCTCTGTGGGGTATTGAAAGTAATTTCGGCCGGTTGATGGGGCGTTACAATGTCGTCGAAGCCCTTACTACGCTAGCCTATGAAGGGCGTCGTGAAGCCTTTTTCCGAAATGAAGTTTTCTCTGCATTGACTATTCTTGAGCAAGGGCATATTACGCCTGAAAAAATGAAAGGCTCTTGGGCAGGAGCAATGGGGCAATGTCAGTTTATGCCCAGCTCGTACTTAAATTATGCTGCTGACGGAAACGGTGATGGGATTAAGGATATTTGGGGTACAGAATCTGATGTGTTTGCTTCCGCCGCCAATTATCTGAAAAGCTTTGGTTGGGACGATACCTATACATGGGGCCGTCAGGTTAAGTTGATCAAGCCTATCAATAACACGTTGACTGGATTGGATAAAAATAAAGCAAAGTCATTGAAAGAATGGGAAGCATTGGGGGTTCGTCGTTTAGGGAATCGTGCATTACCAGATGTGGATATTCAGGCTTGGCTAATTCAACCAGATGATGGAAAAGGACGGAGCTATTTAGTTTACAATAACTACCAAGTGCTAATGCGTTGGAACCGCTCTCACTACTTTGCGTTGGCGGTCAGTCACCTTGCAGATAAACTGAAATAACAAAATCAAAGACATAAAAAAAGCCTCATGATGAGGCTTTTTTATGCAAGGTGTTAATTACAGCAGGAAGTCATCAACTGACTGGCCGTTTTCAACAGCTTGTGCGATTGCTTTTGGCATACGACCCTGACCAGTCCAAGTCTTTTCTTTACCGTCGAGGTCAATGTACTTGTATTTAGCAGGGCGAGCAGCGCGCTTAGCTTTTGGCTTAGCACCACCCAGAGCAGCCATCAGTTCTTCAGGATCAATACCGTCACTTACCAGCATTTCACGATATTTTTCCAGCTTCTCAAGACGTGCTTGTTCTTCAGCTTGTTTCTCTGATTCTTCTTCTTCACGCTCACTAACTACAGTTTGCAGTTTCTGCAGAGCTTCTTGAAGTTGTTCCAGATCCAGTTCACGAGCAGCAGCACGAAGGCTACGAATGTTCAGCAATACTTTCAGGGCGTCAGACATCATCTTTATCCTGTTACTTTCAAATGGTATTAATATGAGTTGAATATTAGCAGACTTAATTTTATAGGCAATATCTAAACGCTAAATTTATGTAAATAATTTAATCTGGGTTTAAAAACATTTCTCAGCAGCCAATAAATATTCATCAATATATATTGTATGGGTATTGAGGCAGTCCTGTATTATCTATTCTGTTTTTTGTTGCAACAAACTTACAGATCCCTTTCTTATATTCGGCTACGTTCAATTACTAAATACGTCGCTCGGTTCCAGATAAAGATGAACTCTGAAGTGCTGGTATTAATTCTGCTGATGATTTGTGGCTTATGTAGACTGATTGTCTATAGATCAACCTTTTTTCGGACTTTCACGTTGCAAAGTTGTTTTTGTTACGTAGAATGAACTCACCTTCGCGATGTAGAGGTTGCGCCATTTATCAGTAGCAGGTTGTAGGGTGATTCCGAAGACGACTTGTGAAAGGAACTGGCGCCGAAGTTGAATGCAGCTAATCAGGCGGTTCAGCTGGGGTTGTCCCTAATAGGGCCAACACTGCCATAGTATCTGTTTATTACACTATGGAGCGCTACTGTAGGGATAGGTCTAGCTTTTCCGCTTGCCCAATTTCCACCTTCCGGTTCTGCAGTAGATCTCCAACCTAGATAGGGTTGAAATCGAGATCATGAGCATGTTAGCTGATTTTTCACAGTCCGCGGTGTCGTTGCTACCGCCCATCGTTGCATTGGGGATGGCTATTATTAGCCGCCGGGTGCTGCTTTCTTTAGGCCTTGGTATATTGCTGGGCGCCATCTTACTCAATGATTTCTCTCTGGGTAATACGGCAGACTATATATTTACCGCTGTAAGTGGCCTTTTCTGGGAAGAGGGCGGTATTAATGCTGGAAATATGAGTATCCTTGCGTTTCTGGTTCTGTTGGGAATGACGACGGCACTGTTGACGCTTTCTGGCGGTACGGCTGCATTTGCTGAGTGGGCACAAAAGCACATTCGCACTAAGCGTGGTGCAAAATTACTGGCAGCATTCCTGGGTGTGTTCATTTTCGTCGATGACTATTTTAACAGCCTGGCAGTCGGATCCATATCGCGCCCTGTAACCGACCGCTTCCATATCTCACGTGCCAAGCTGGCTTATATTCTTGATTCTACTGCGGCTCCAATGTGTGTCATCATGCCGGCATCAAGCTGGGGTGCATATATTATTACTGTGATCAGTGGAATTCTGGTTTCCCATGGCATTACTGAATATACACCGCTAGGTGCGTTCATGACGCTGGTTCCAATGAACCTGTATGCAATCTTTGCCCTGCTTCTTGTTTTTGCTGTTGCATGGTTCCAGATGGATATCGGCCCGATGCGCCGCCATGAAATGCAAGCTGCACATTGTGCTGATGAAAAAGACGCTATGACCCCGTCTTTGGAAGATGAACTAGAGATCAATGAAAGCGAGCACGGTCGGGTATCTGACCTGATTATGCCAATCGTTGTCCTGGTGGTAGCGACTATTGGTGCCATGTTGTTTACCGGCTACCAATCCCTTGCTGAGGCAGGCAAACCTTTTGACCTACTAGGGGCATTTGAAAATACCGTTGTAGGTACCTCCCTTTGTTATGGTGGCCTGATTGGCCTTGCGTCTGCGCTTTATACGGTTTTTCGCCAGCGCCTTCCTGCCACAGATATTTCAAATACCTTATGGATCGGTGCCAAGTCCATGTTTGGTGCTATTCTCATCCTGTTGTTTGCATGGACTATTGGCGGCATCATCGGTGATATGAAGACTGGCCAGTACCTCTCGCACATGGCGCAGGCTGCGGATGTGAACCCACACTACCTGCCGGCGATCCTCTTTACTATTTCGGCAGTCATGGCGTTTTCTACCGGCACATCCTGGGGCACGTTCGGTATTATGTTGCCAATCGCCGGTGATATGGCGGCAGCAACAGAAATTGCGTTGATTCTTCCAATGTTGGGAGCAGTACTTGCTGGCGCTGTATTTGGCGACCACTGTTCCCCGATATCGGACACAACTATCCTGTCTTCTACCGGTGCGCGTTGCAGCCACATTGACCACGTGTCTACGCAGTTGCCATACGCACTCGCCGGTGCAGTGATTTCCGCGGTGGGTTATCTGGTAATCGGTTTGACAGAATCGTTGCTGATTGGCTTCATGGCAGCGTTTGTCATGTTTATTGTTGTGATCCTGAGTTTCATGTGGCTGTCTCGCCGTCCAAACAAGCAGATCCAACGAGCCTGATTAACTGCATAAAAACAAAATGTTTCCTGTGCCCCGTCTCCGTACGGGGCATTTTCTTTCTTGAATTCCCTTCCGTTTTTTGTAGGATTCTGGACAGTTATTTCTAAAAGGGGTGCCAGATGGCCCAGCTGTACTTTTATTACTCTGCGATGAATGCAGGTAAGTCCACTACCTTGCTCCAATCGGCTTTTAACTACGAAGAGCGTGGAATGAAGCCGTTGATTTTTACCGCTGCGATTGATGACCGTTACGGCAAAGGAAAGGTCAGTTCCCGAATTGGCCTGTCTGCAGAGGCTCATCTGTTTACGCCGGAATCCGATCTATTTGTCCAAATTTCTGAGTTGCACAAGAGTGAAAAAGCGCATTGCGTAATGGTTGACGAGTGCCAGTTCCTTAATAAGGAACAGGTTTACCAACTGAGTGAAGTAGTAGATAAACTGAATGTCCCTGTGTTGTGCTACGGACTTCGTACTGATTTCCTCGGGGAACTTTTCCCTGGCTCCAGATATCTGCTTGCGTGGGCTGATAAGCTCATTGAATTAAAAACCATCTGCCACTGTGGACGTAAGGCCAATATGGTTATCCGTACTGATGAACACGGTAACGCAATTGCTGATGGGGACCAGGTCGTTATCGGCGGGAATGACAGGTATGTATCTGTTTGCCGGACCCACTACAAGGAAGCGCTTGGAAAGTAAAACCGGGACGGTTTGCGATAAGTGAAAAAGCCGAAGTCTTGAACTTCGGCTTTTATTAGCCGCGAGATGTGAGTTTAAGTGCCGGGAAGATTCAGTACGTTGGTTTTCCCACCACTCATAACTTGCCACTCGATTTCTAACTATTCTTTCGGCGTATGCCGCTCTTTCAGCTTCCCAATTACATCGTTCAGGGACAGACCCTGATCCTGAAGCAGGACCAGCAAGTGGTACATCAGATCGGCAGATTCGCTGATTACCTCCTCCTTGTCGCCCGCTGTCGCTGCGAGCGCAACTTCGACGCCTTCTTCACCAACCTTCTGCGCGATGCGCTTAGTGCCTTTCGCGTAAAGCCGGGCAGTGTAAGAGCTGTCTGGGTCGGCTGTTTTTCGGCTTGCCAGCAGTTGTTCCAATTGATGAAGAAACACCAGTGATGCCTCTGGTTGCGCGTCGGCATCAAAACAGGTGGTGGTGCCAGTGTGACAGGTTGGGCCAATGGGGTTAGCTTTGACAAGAAGGGTGTCATTGTCGCAGTCGAGCGCGATATTGCTAAGTTGCAGGACATTGCCGGATGTCTCCCCCTTTGTCCACAGTCGGCCTTTAGTGCGTGAATAGAAAGTGACCTGTTCGGTTTCCAGTGTCTTTGCCAGCGCATCCTGGTTCATGTAGCCGAGCATAAGCACCTGGCCGCTGCTGTTGTCCTGAACTACCGCAGGCACGAGTCCGCCTGTTTTTTCCCAATCAATACGTTCTGCCAGGCTCATAAGCGGATCTCCACATTCTGTTCTTTAAGGTACTGTTTAAGCGCGCCAATATTGATGATTTGCTTGTGGAAGACGGACGCTGCGAGAGCCCCGTCTACATTGGCTTGCTGGAATGCATCGGCAAAGTGAACCATCTCCCCGGCACCGCCGGACGCTATCAATGGCACCCGGCATTCGGCACGCACCATGTTGAGTTGGTCTAAGTCGTAGCCGTTTCGGACACCATCCTGATTCATCATGTTCAGGACGATTTCGCCCGCCCCGCGGGTTTGTACTTCCTTGACCCAGTCTACTGTTTCCCAACGTGTCGCTTTGGTACGGGTTTCATCACCGGTGAATTGGTAAACCTGGTATTTGCCGGTCTCTTTGTCGTAGTAGGAGTCGATACCGACAACAATACACTGTACGCCGAATCGCTCAGCCAGATCGGTAATAAGGGCTGGGTTGGCGAGGGCAGGCGAGTTAATGGATATTTTGTCTGCGCCGAATTCCAGAATGCGCTGGGCATCTGCGGCAGTTTTGATTCCACCTGCAACACAAAACGGGATGTCGATAACTTCAGCTACGCGTTGAACCCAGCTTTTATCGACCACCCTGCCATCACTGGAAGCAGTGATATCATAAAACACGAGCTCATCTGCCCCTTCTTCAGCATAGCGTTTAGCCAGTGGGACGATATCGCCGATAATTTCATGGTTCCGGAACTGGACGCCTTTTACCACCTGTCCATCACGAACATCGAGGCAGGGGATTATCCTTCTTGCCAACATGCGAATGCCTCCTTAGCGGTGAATTTGCCATCCAGCAGGGCCCGGCCGACGATTACGCCTGCAACACCAGTCCCTTTCAGTGCCTCAATGTCTGCCAGGCTGCCAATGCCACCGGATGACTGGAAATCTACTTGAGGGTAATCACGGCAGAGGTCGACATAGAGTTCCACATTTGAACCAGCGAGGGTGCCGTCTCGGGAGATGTCGGTGCACAATACATGTTTGAGTCCAACAGTCAGGAAATCTTCCAGCAGTGCTTCAATAGTGACTCCGGAATCTTCCTGCCAGCCAGATACGGCGACGTTGCGGCGGCCGTTTGCATCAATGTTGATATCCAGGGCCAGGACAATACGCTCCGGCCCGAATTTCTTCATCCAGCCTTTTACCGTTTCCGGATCCTTAACTGCTGTGGAACCCACAACAACCCGGGCTGCACCTGCATCCAGCAAGTCAGAAACATCCTTTTCTGTGCGGACACCTCCGCCAATCTGCACTTGTGCGGGAGTGGAATTGATAAGGCGGTTGATAACATCGAGCTGCCGGGCGTTGGTGTCCTTGGCTCCGGTCAGGTCAACAAGGTGGAGCCAGTTGGCTCCGGCGTTATGGTAGACCGCATACTGCTCTACGGCATCTACCTTATATTCAGTGACCTGGTCATAGTCTCCCTGAAACAGGCGGACTACTTGGCCATCAATGAGGTCGAGTGCTGGAATGATCATCTGTTTCCCTACATTTCCAGAAAGTTCTTAATCAGTTGTGCGCCGGCTTTACTTGAGCGTTCCGGGTGGAATTGCACACCGTAATAGTTACCGCTTTGCACTGCGGCACTGAATGGGTTGCCGTATTCGCAAGAAGCAATGGTGTACGTGCCTGTTGGCATCGCATAGCTGTGCACAAAATAGAAATGGCTGCCCGCCGGTATATCTTTAAAAAGAGGATGGTTACCTTGGGGGGTTACCTGGTTCCAGCCCATATGTGGCAGAGGAAGTTCCCCTGTTTCCATCAGGCGGGTGGCAGCCGGGACATGACCCAGACACGGTACAAGGTCTTTTCCTTCCGCCGAATCCTGACCAAGCAACTGCATACCCAGACAAATACCAAGCACCGGTTTGTCGATTTTCTTGACCAGATCAATGAGATCACGCTCTCGCAGGTTCTTCATTGCTTCCGTAGCAGTACCAACACCCGGCAGGAAAAGCTTGTCCGCAGCCAGTACCACATCCGGGTCCCGGCTTACGGTGACCGGGTAGCCTAGACGCTCAACAGCGAACCGAAGTGATGAGACGTTGGCACAACCGGTATCGATAATGACTATGTTATCCATCACAGCACTCCTTTACTGCTGGGCAGTTCATTCCCCTGTACCTGGATGGCCTGGCGAAGGGTACGGCCAAAGGCTTTAAACAAGCTTTCTACAACGTGGTGGGCGTTTTCACCGGTTGAAGACAGGTGCAACGTGCACGCGAGGGTATCTGTCAGGGAGCGGAAGAAATGCTCGACCATTTCTGTGGAGAGCTCCCCGACTTTGTCGCGGTCAAAGCTTGCTTCAAACTTCATGTAGGGGCGTCCGGAAAGATCAAGGGCACACTGTGCGAGGCATTCATCCATCGGCAGGCTGAACCCAAAACGGCCGATACCACGTTTGTCACCAAGGGCCTCACGCAAAGCCTGCCCTAAAGCCAGCGCAGTGTCTTCCACAGTGTGGTGGTCGTCGATATGAAGGTCGCCTTTCACACTTAACTGCATCTGGAAACCGCCGTGAGTCGCGATTTGGTCCAGCATATGGTCGAAAAAGCCGATACCGGTACTGATTGCGTTCCCACCGGTTTCATCGAGGTTCACGCGAACCTGAATGTCGGTTTCCTTGGTTTTTCGGCAAACTTCAGCGATACGTGGCTGTGTGGTGAGCTCCTTGACGATAGCCTGCCAGTCCAGCCCGGCGCGGTTGTACTGGATACCGTCAATGGCCATGTTTTCTGCCAGCTGGAGATCGGTTTTGCGGTCACCTATCACGTAGGAATTTTTGAAATCAACACGCCCCTGCTGGAGGTAAGGTTTTACCAGGCCCAATTTGGGCTTGCGGCAACTGCAATTATCCTCGTCAAAGTGCGGGCAGATAAGTACATCCTCAAATTTGACCCCCTGGCTTTCGAAGATCTCCATCATCATATTATGAGGGGCATCGAAATCTTGCTGAGGATAGCTGTCAGTACCCAGACCGTCCTGGTTGGTAACCATGACAAGTTTGTAACCTGCCTGCTGGAGTTCCAGCAGGGCAGGGACCACAAAGGGTTCCAGTTTCAGTTTATCCAGCCTGTCGACCTGAAAATCAATCGGCGGCTCTTCAATCAGGGTGCCATCACGGTCAATAAAAAGAATCTTTTCCTGGCTCACATCTACATCCTTATAGGCTTTTCTTTACGCCAGTTGCTGGCGAATAAAGGCTAATGTCTTTTCACACTCTTCCCGATTGCCAACGGAAATCCGGATACAACCATCTATGGGTGATTTTCTCAGAATAATGCCGTTATCCCACAACTTGGCAAACAGGCCATGTGCATCAGGGAAACGAACAAGCAGGTAATTACCGTATCCATCATAAACGGTTACCCCGTTAAGCATCCCCAGACCTGCCTGAAGGTAAGCACGGTTGGCATTGAGATCCAGCAGCTGGCATTTCATTCGTGCAAGCCCCTGTTCTGACAGTGCCTGGCAGGCAATTTCTGTCACAGGTACAGGTACCGGGTATGGGGCAATGACTTTCAGCATCAACTCAATGATCTGGTTATTGGCGATGGTGAAACCACAGCGCAGGCCCGCCAGGGCAAATGCTTTGGAGAGGGTGCGCAGAATGGCGAGATTCGGGTAACGGCTTAGAAGGCCGACAACCGACTCCTCCATGCAAAAGTCGATGTAGGCTTCATCTACGACAACAATGGCTTTACCTGCGGTCATTTCCAGCAACGCTTCGATATCCGAGCGTTTGAGAATATTCCCTGTTGGGTTATTGGGGCTGCAGACAAAAATGAGCTTTACGCCATCAAGTCGGTTACGAATCGTCTCCAGATCCAGCTGCCATTCTGCAGTGGAAGGTACGATAACCCGATCAACTCCGGTGGTTTCAGCACTGATGGCATACATGCCATAAGTGGGAGGACAGAACATAATTTTGTCCTCACCCGGCTCACAAAAAGTGCGGATGAGCAATTCAATGCTTTCATCTGCTCCGCGTGATGTCAGGACCTGCTCATTTTTGACGCCAGCATAACTGGCATAAGCGTGAATCAGGGCGTCCGGCTGGCAGGTGCTGTAGCGGTTAAGGCCACGGCCTGACACTTTGTATTCGTTGTCGAAAGGCGATTCATTGGCATTGAGCCAAACATCACCGCATCCGCCAAGGCGACGGGCTGACTGGTAAGGGGTCAGGGCTTGGACGTCTTTACGGGCTAAGCGCATTAAATCCATGTTATTTTTCCTCGTTAAGCTTACTGACCCGGATTGTGACGGCATTTCTGTGCGCGTCCAGTCCTTCTGCATTTGCCATGGCGACAACGGTTGGGGCGAGGGCTTTTAAACCTTCCGGCGTCAATTCCTGGACTGTCATTCGTTTGGAAAAATCAGCCAGCCCCAGGCTTGAATAAGTTCGGGTATAACCGTAAGTAGGTAACACATGGTTGGTACCGGAAGCATAGTCACCGACAGATTCAGGTGAATAGTGGCCAAGGAACACGGAACCTGCATTATCTAGCAACGGAAGCAGCTCACGAGGGTTACGGGTTTGGACTATCAGGTGTTCCGGACCATAGTAATTAGATATGGTGACACACTGGGTAAGGCTTTCTGCCACAATCAGCAGGCTGGACCCCAGGGCTTTTTCGGCAATGTCAGAACGGGATAGTTGATCCAGCTGTACCTGGATGGCATCGGCAACCAGTTCAGCCAATACCGCCGAAGGAGTAACCAAAACCACCTGAGAATCCGGGCCGTGCTCAGCCTGACTTAAAAGGTCAGCTGCAATAAAGTCCGCATTGGCGGTGTCATCGGCAATCACCAGTACTTCCGACGGGCCGGCCGGCATATCAATCGCTGCACCGGAAAAATCATTACTGACCTGACGTTTTGCCTCGGTGACATACGCGTTGCCAGGGCCAAAAATCTTGTCGACTTTGGTGACGGTTTCCGTACCGTAGGCCATGGCCGCAACTGCCTGGGCTCCGCCAGCATTGTAAACCTCATCAATGCCACACAGTTTTGCGACATACAGAATTTCGTCTGCGATCGGTGGCGGTGAGCACAACACCACACTGCGACAACCTGCGATTTGGGCTGGCACACCCAGCATCAGCACGGTTGACGGCAATGGTGCACTGCCGCCCGGAATATAGAGTCCGACTGAGCGGATAGGGCGGGTCGTCTGCTCGCACACCACACCTGGCATGGTCTCTACCTTCACCGGCTGAGGTTTCTGCGCTTTGTGGAAGGTGGCAATATTGGTGTAAGCCTGGTCCAGGGCTGCCTTGAGTTCCTCAGAGAGGCGTTCACCGGCAGCATCAATATCTTCCCGGCTGACACGAATGGATGCCGGGCGGATGCGGTCGAATTTCTCTGTCAGGTCAAGAAGCGCCTCATCCCCTCGAGCCCGGATCTCTTTGATGACGGCGTTAACTGAAGCAGTGATGCTTTCGCCGGAGGAAATTGCCGGGCGTTGCAGCAGGCTTTCTTGTTGCGCACTGCTTAATGAAGGCCAAACAACGGTTTTCATTGCCTTACTCCATCATTTTCTCGATTGGCAGCACCAGAATAGAACTGGCACCCAGGGATTTGAGTTTTTCCATGGTTTCCCAAAACAGGTTCTCAGAACTCACCATGTGGAGGGCAACACGGCTTTTGTCGTGTGCAAGAGGGAGAATAGTTGGATCTTCTGCGCCTGGCAGCAGGGAAACAATTTGCTCAAGAGTGTCTGTTGGGGCGTGCAACATGATGTACTTGGACTCACGAGCCTGGATGACACCCTGG
Source organism: Parasalinivibrio latis (assembly GCF_036825535.1). Taxonomy (GTDB): domain Bacteria; phylum Pseudomonadota; class Gammaproteobacteria; order Enterobacterales; family Vibrionaceae; genus Parasalinivibrio; species Parasalinivibrio latis. Next base: position 2,555,528 of record NZ_CP098812.1, on the reverse strand, counting down.
ATGCGGGTTAACAGACGTTCAATCAGTTCAGACTTTTCAGTTTCAAATTCGCCGTCACGCTGAATAAGGGCGGCTTTTGAGCGGAAAATAACCTCTGACTCTTTCAGGCCATTGGCCTCAAGGGTGGCACCGGTAGAAACCAAGTCACAGATGGCATCAGCAAGGCCTGCACGAGGTGCGACTTCCACAGAGCCGGTAAGCATACAGGTACTGAAGTTAATACCTTTTTCGTCGAAATAACGCTTGAGCAGGTTAGGGTAGGTGGTGGCGATACGTTTGCCTTCGAAATCTTCAGGGCCGCGATATTCTTCATCTTTATCGATGGCGATGGAGAGGCGGCAACCGCCAAAATCCAGACGGCGAAGAGTTTTGAATGCATTGGGGTTTCCTGCAGCCGCACGCTCTAAACGTTCTTCTTCCAGCACGTTTTCGCCAACCACACCGAGATCAACGACGCCGTCCATTACCAGACCCGGAATATCATCATCACGCACCAGAAGGAGGTCGATCGGCATGTTCTCTGAATGAACAATAAGGCGACCGCCGTTAACATTAAACTTAACACCGCAGCGCTTGAGGAGTTCGTAGCACTCCGTAGCAAGACGGCCTTTCTTCTGCATGGCGATACGAAGTCGTTGTGTTTGAACTGTTTGCATAATTTTTCCCTGTCCTAAAATCAAAAAACCCCCGGAAGTTGGCTCTTCCGAGGGTCTGTGTTCCATTTTGACTAATGACCGCTGGAAGAGCTTTTTGGCAGCCTTCCAGGTAAAACCATACCTCCCGAAAGACTACTCAGGATGATGGTGGTGATGGTGAATGGTCATTAGTGAAATATACATATAAATTCTTTTCGACTCTGTTTGTCTGATAGCGATCACACTAACAAAATGATGAGATATTGCAACACTCTTTTTAAGGAAAAATAAAAACTTTCACCGAATTGGCTGCCAACACGTAAAAAATGACACATCTTCCCCATTTGGAATGTGCCAGTCAGGACAAAAAAGCAGGGTTAAAAAAGGTCCGGACCGAGGTCAGGGAGTATCATTGTTGCTAAAGGGCCGGACCAGAAAAAGTGGGCTGTGAGGAACAGAACAAGGGGCTGTTAAAAAGCTCAGATATATATGTCCAAGATCTGCTTGGGATTTTTCTTTCGCTTTTTCTCATCCTGTACCGGTTGTTGTTCTTCCTGGTCCGGCGAAACACTTGCTTTACGCTGGTCAGGGCGGGCTTTATTTTCAGTTCGCCATGGCCTGACCTGAGTGGGTTTGTTTTCTTCGATTTTCATGATCGTTCCTCCACATCGACTTGATTAAAATATCGGCTGCGGAGGTTAAATCTTGAGCGTCTTACTCCTTGGTTCGTTTATTTGCCTGCCGGATAAAAGAGAGTATCCATCCGGTGACCAGATTTCCGTCGATATCCTCGTTAAGGGAGCGCATTCCCATTTCGATCACGTCGGGTGGGATAATGTCACGGCGCACATTCATCAGATCTTGAGAATATTGCTTACAGAATTCAGGGTGCCCCTGAATACCCAGCATCGTTTCTCCTATCTGCATCATCGCCGTTGGACAGAAGTTACTGCCAGCAAGAACCTGTGCATGCTCGGGCAGGGAAGAAATCTGATCCTTGTGGCTGACAAGTAGCTTGATTTCACCCTTTGCCGGTTGCATCCACGGTTTATTGTTGAAGATATGGGCGTAATGTACGCCCACACCCCAACCGACCGGTGCCAGTGTTACTTCACCACCGAGTGCCTTTGCCAGCATCTGGTGACCGAAACAAATCCCGACATAGGGGACTGCTTCCGATTTCAGCCGTCTGACGAACTGCTCAAGTGCCTGAATCCACGGATAGTCATCATTGACCCCATACTTACTGCCAGAGGTAATGTAGCCCTCACATTCATCCAATTGTTGTGGCAGTTCACCATCAATAACCCGGTAAAACTTAAGCTCACATTCGGGATCAACCCGGTTGAAATGTTCAGTGAACATTACCTCATAGCTTGAATGAACCTCTCTGAGAAGAGGGTTCACGTCATCGCATATGAGTATTCCTATTCGCATGCCTGTCCCCCTCACTGAGAGAGTTTTCCTTCAACAGAACGGATAAAGATCTGGCTGTATTCCGCTGCTGAAAAATGAATGGGGTTAGTCCCTGCGGTTGGATCGACTTCTGCCATTTTGCCTACAAGCTCAGCATCACCGATGGAAATACCGATTTCTGCAAGCGTGTTGGGAATCCCTAGGGACGAACGGAGATCGAGAACCCAGTTTAATACACTGTCAAAATCCGGTGCTTCCAGACCCAGGTATTGGCCAAGTGCTGCCATCTTCGCGGAAATTTCATCCCGGTTGGATACCATCACATAGGGCATCAGAATTGCGTTCAACAAACCATGGTGCTTGTCATAAAGGCCACCGAGGGTATGTGCCAGTGCATGCATTCCCCCAAGCCCCTTTTGGAACGCTGTTGCGCCCATGGATGAAGCAACAAGGAGTTGCGTCCGGGCTTCGATGTTTCCACCGTCGCTGTATGCGACAGGCAGGAAGTCCCGGATCAGACGGATCCCTTCCATGGCAATACCGTCAGCCATTGGGTGGTACCCGGGGGCACACAGCGCTTCCAGGTTATGTGACAGCGCATCCATCCCTGTGGCGGCGGTAATATGGGGTGGAAGTCCGGTGGTTACTTCCGGGTCCAGCAACACCTGTACCGGCAGCATCTGCGGGTGGAAGATTATCTTTTTGCTGTGGTTTGATGCATCGGTGATGACCGATGCCCGGCCCACCTCTGAGCCGGTTCCTGCCGTGGTTGGGATGGCAATCACCGGCGCAATGGCGCTGGGATCAGCGCGGGTCCAATTGTCCCCGATATCTTCAAAATCCCACACTGGGCGTGTTTGCCCGGCACACAGGGCGATGGCTTTTGCTGCATCCAGGCTAGAGCCTCCACCGAAGGCGATGACGCCGTCATGGTTTCCTGCATTGTATGCCAGTACGCCTGCTTCAACATTTTCCCCGGTCGGGTTGCCTTGGACATCGGAGAATACGGCAATGCCAAGTCCTTGCTTTTTGCAGTTTTCAACTGCCCCGGTAACCATTGGCAGTGACGCCAGTCCCGGATCTGTAACCAAAAGCGGTTTGGACATGCCCAGTGCTTCACAGTGGGATGGAAGCTCATTCAGACACCCTTGTCCGACGGTAATGGCTGTCGGGTAATTCCATTTGCCTGCTAACATGGTTCTACTCCTTAAGGGTGCTTGATGTGGTAGGACTTGGGTCGTGTCAGCATCTCGAAGCCGATTGATGACAGCGTACAGCCACGGCCAGAGTGTTTTACGCCAGTCCAGGCGAGTGCCGGGTCCAGATAATCACAGCGGTTGAGGAAGAACGTGCCGGTTTCGACTTTTTGGCCGAGTTCGACACCTTTTGCCTTGTCCTGGGTGAAAATACTGGCAGTAAGACCAAAATCACTGTCGTTCATCAGAGCAATAGCTTCTTCATCTGTTGACACTTTCTGGATGCCGACGACCGGGCCGAAGCTCTCTTCGGTCATAACCCGCATTGTGTGATCAACATTGGTCAGAATTTGTGGAGCCAGATAAGGGGTACCCTTCTGACTTGCCGGGAACAGGCTTTCGTCGATGTGGGCAACCGCCCCGGCAGCAACCGCTTCTTCAATCTGGCCGCGGACGAAGTCTGCCGCAGCAGTGCGGACAACCGGGCCCATCGTTGTTTCCGGGTTGTCCGGGGAACCCAGTTTGTATTGCTTTGTCAGGGCTACCGCTTTTTCTACAAATTCATCGTACCGGCTTTCATGCACATAGATGCGCTCAATACCACAGCAGGATTGGCCAGAGTTGAAAAATGCACCGTCCACAAGTGTTTCTACTGCATTATCGACATCGGCATCTGCACGGACATAGGACGGGTCTTTGCCACCAAGTTCAAGCCCAATCCCGATAAAACGGCCGGCAGCATTGCGTTCAACCATTGCACCTGCAGGGACAGAACCCGTAAAAGCGACATAGTTGACTTGCTCATTGCGGATTAATGCTTCAGTATTTTCATGGCTGACATGAAGGAACTGGAATACACCTTCCGGTAAACCTGCCGCGCTGAATGCATCAAAATAACGTTCTGCACAGAGTGGAGTCTGGGCTGAATGTTTCAAGATGACGCAGTTGCCAGCCAGTAATGAAGGAATTATCGCGTTGATTGCTGTCATGTATGGGTAGTTCCATGGGGCGATAACCAATACGTTCCCCACTGGCTCCCTGGTTATATATCGGGTGAATCCGTCTTTTTCGGGCAACTCGATAGGGGCGAGCGCATCATCGGCGATACTGATCATGTATCGTCCGCGCTCGGCAACCCCATTCACTTCACCGCCTGTGTAGGCGATCGGGCGGCCCATCATCCAGGTCAGCTCCTCGGCGATCTGGTCTTTTTTGGCAATAAATGCATCAATAGCTGCACTGCAGATAGCTTTGCGCTCTTCAAGGGATTTTGCCCGCCATCCAGCCTGTGCTTTTGTGGCGTTATCTAAAACCCGCTGGATCTCATTCTGGCCAGCCAGCTCCAGGCTGACATACACAGATCCGTCGACGGGCGAAATCGTATTCTGCATAGCAGTGTTTTTGGTAGACATCTGTTATGGCTCCAAATCAGATAATTTCGAAGTAACGGTCCAGCTCCCAGCTGGTTACGGCTTTACGGAATTCACGTTCTTCCCACTCTCGGGAGGCGGCAAAGTGCTCAACAAATGCATCACCGAAGACTTCCCGTGCATGTTGAGACTGGCGCAGGCGCTGGGCCGCTTCCCACAACGTTGGTGGCAGGCTGAGCTCATTCGGGTGTTTCATATCGTACGCGTTGCCTTCTACTGGCTCACCGGGTTCCCATTCATTGAGGATGCCGCAAAGGCCCGATCCGAGTGCAGCAGCAAGTGCCAGGTAGGGGTTTGCATCAGCCGCGCCAATGCGGTATTCAACCCGCTGGCTCTTTTCTGAACCGGGAATAACACGCAGGGATACCGTACGGTTTTCAACACCCCAGGTAGCATGGGTTGGTGCCCAGAAGCCGGGGATCATGCGGCGGTATGCATTGATGGTGGGAGCTACCATCGCCAGCACTTCCGGCATCATTCTTTGCAGGCCGGCAACAAAATGGCGCTGGGTTTTGCTCATGTTGTGTGGTTGGGACGGGTCATGGAACGCTGTGCTGCCGTCTTTGTTACGCAGGGAAATATGGATATGTCCACTCTGGCCGGGACAGTCGTTGCTCCACTTGGCCATAAAGGTTGCCATCAGGTCATTTCGCTGGGCAAGGACCTTGGTAAAGGTCTTGAACAGGGCGCCTTTGTCGGCTGCGCTCAGTGCATCATCAACGGCTAACGCAGCTTCAACGACACCCGGTCCTGTTTCGGTGTGGATCCCCTCGATTGGGAAGTCCATTTGCTCACTCATTTCCAGCAGCTTTTGGTAAAGCCCGGAATGGACAGAGCTGCGGATCATTGAATACCCGAACCAGTCCGGTGTGATTGGGTCAAGGTTACGGAAGCCTTTCTCACGGACACTTTTGGGTGTTTCATTAAAGACAAAAAATTCGTATTCAAGGGCTGCGAAGGCATCAAAGCCAAGCTCGTCAAACTTTTTGAGTACGCGACGGAGTGCGCCCCGGGGGCATACTGTTTCAGCTTCACCGGTAAATTCTGCAATAAACAGCAACATACCTTCTTCTTCCAGTACATCGCGGCAGGTTTCCGGCAGAATTCGGCAGGGGGCATCGGGATAGCCGGTATGCCAGCCGGTAAACTCTGCATTATCATAAAGCTGGTCTTTTGAATCCCAGCCAAGTACAACATCACAGAAAGCAAAGCCGCTGTCTAACGATGATAAAAACTTGTCTTTCGACATGTACTTGCCGCGCATAATACCGTCGTTGTCAAACAGTCCAACCTTAATGTGGGTCAGTCCTCTCTCGGTCACAATGCGCTTGGCGTCTTCAATCGTTTTGACTTCCCTGGCGTCCATGATTGCGCTCCATATTCAATTTGGGGCCGGAATTCCGGGCCTAAAGTTGGGTAAACAAGGGGCAGTGCATGCTGCCCCGTTTGTTTTGTTACATCTTTATGTTTTGGGGTGCTGCGATTAGCTGTAGCGGTATGGTTTACCGGCTTTTTGCATATCCGCGTTGTACTTCTTGAAGATATCGACAACCTTCTGTGCCCGTGGGCTGGTCTTCGCTATTTCATCCCAGAACTTAAATGCTTCGTTTTCTACCTGAGCCCACTCCGCATCTGGAATGGTGGTCAGCTCCAGTTTGGTGCCTTCGACACGCAACTTGGCTTCTCCACCCCAGTACCAGTGCTGGCGGTAGTAGTGGGAACTGTCCATGCACAGCTGGAACAGCGTTTTCAGGTGTGGTGGCAAGGCATCCCAGCGTTCAGAGTTGGCAAAGAAAGAGCCGCACCATGCACCGGAAATGTTGTTGGTCAGGAAGTATTTCGTTACATCAGCCCAACCTACGGTGTAGTCCTCGGTGATACCTGACCATGCGATACCGTCAAGCTCCCCAGTCTGCATGGCAACTTCCACATCTTCCCAAGGGAGGGTGACAGGAATAACACCAAAGCGTGACAGGAAGCGGCCGGCAGTTGGGAAAGTAAATACCCGCTTGCCTTTCAGGTCAGCAACGCTGCGGATTGGATCTACGGTTGCAAAATGGCAAGGATCCCATGCGCCGGCACTCAGCCAGGTGACACCCTCAACTTCGTCGTAGGCTTCTTTCCAGATATCGGCCAGGCCATATTGGTTAAACAATACCGGTACATCGAGGCTGTAACGGGTGGCAAACGGGAAGTAACCACCGAATACCGACACATCTACCGGTGCTGCAATGGAGTCGTCATCGGACTGCACTGCGTCAATTGTGCCGCGCTGCATGGCGCGGAACAGTTCACCGGTTGGAACCAGTTGGTCTGCGTAGTAGAGCTCAATTACCATCTCGCCGTTTGCTGCTGCGTTGAACGCATCAATCGCTGGTTTGATAACGTGCTCTGCCAGTGCTGGGCCTGCGTAGGTTTGCAGGCGCCACTTAATTGGCGTTTTCGATGTCGCAATAGCGGGTGCACCGACAACGGCGGTAGCACCGGCAACTGAGGCAGCTCCTGCTTTTTTCAGAAAATCGCGTCTGCTGGTCATCTTACTTTCCTCCTTGGAGTGTTCGTGTCATTGACCCGGTATCCCTGGGACCCGGAAACGCTTTGTGTTTTACCTATGTAGCTTCACTTTTTGTTTATCGGCTGTAGTGGTATTCAGGTAACCACAACGCCAATTGTGGGAAGACCATTACCAGAATCAGTCCAAACAGCATGATGCAGACAAATGGAATGATTGAGGTGTAAATGTCCTTCAAAGTGACTTCTGGTGGTGCCATTGCCCGCATGAGGAACAGGTTGTAGCCAAACGGTGGCGTCATGTAGGCGATCTGGCAGGTAATGGTGTAAAGCACGCCATACCAGAGCAGATCGAAACCCAGAGCCTTGACCAATGGCACGAACAGCGGTGCGACGATGACCAGCATGGCGGTATCGTCCAGGAAGGTCCCCATAATGAGGTAAGAAAGCTGCATCAGGATCAGGATCTCCCAAGGAGACAGGCCCAGGCGGTCAACGAAGAATGCTTCAATGGCTTTTACAGCACCAATGCCATCAAATACTGCGCCAAAACAGAGTGCGGCGAGAATAATCCACATGAACATACAGCTGATGGCAAGCGTCTTACGCAAGGTCTCTTCCATCACCTTTTTATTCAGGCGGCGTTTGGCAATTGCAGCGATTGTGGCAGACAGTGCCCCCACGGCTGAGCTCTCAACCAGGCTGGTAACGCCAGTCAGGAACAGGCCAGTCATGGAGATAAAAATAAGGAGGGGTGTAATACCGGCGCGCAGCAGTAACAGTTTCTCTTTGAGCGGGACATTGCGCTCTTCAGGCGGCAGTGCAGGCCCAAGGGAGGGCTGCAGTTTACAGCGTACGACGATATAGACGATAAACAAAGTCGCCATCAGCAAGCCTGGGAACACACCGGCAAGCCAAAGCTGGCCCACGGGCTGGCGTGCAATCATACCGTAGAGCACCAATACTACACTCGGTGGGACAAGGATCCCCAGGGAGCTGCCTGCCTGTATGACCCCGGTCACCATTATTTTGTCGTAACCTCGGCGCAATAGTTCGGGCAGTGCAATGGTGGCTCCGATTGCCATACCGGCAACACTCAAACCATTCATGGCAGAAACCACTACCATAAGGAAGATAGTACCGATTGCCAGGCCGCCATTCAGCGGGCCCATCCAGACATGGAACATCTTGTAAAGATCTTCCGCGATGCCGGATTCTGAAAGCATGTAACCCATATATATAAAGAGGGGCAGCGTGAGAAGCGGGTACCACTTCATCAGTTTCATACCAGCGCTGAAGGCAATCTCAGAGCCACCGTCGCCCCAAAGTAAAAGTGCTGCAATAACGGCGACAGAACCGATAGCGGCAAAGACTCGTTGGCCCGTCAATAGCATCAACATCATTGATGCAAACATCAGCAGGGCAATTAATTCATAGCTCATCAAACATCTCCTGCTTCTTCGTTTTCGTTCGATGTAGGATTGATGGTTTTTCCTGACTTAAGGAAAGCGATATCACGCAGCAACGCTGCTGTAGCCTGCAACAGCATCATGAATATGCTGATACACATCAGGATCTTGATGGGGGCCATATACGGGCGCCAGGCAGAGTAGCTGCGCTCTCCGTACTGAAGTGCGTAATCTGTGCTGGAGATACCGCCATAAAGCAGGATGACGAGATAAAGGATAAGGAAAAGTACGGTGAAGGAGTCTATCCATGCACGTTTACGGTGAGACCATTCGCCGTAAAGCAAATCCATACGAACATGGGCGTTAAGTTGCATCGAATAGGGGCCTCCCATCATGTAGAAAGCCACCATGACGAACTGCGCCATTTCCAGTGTCCAGAGTGCGGGCAGAAAAAACGTTTTTGTAATGGAGGAATAAAGAAGTATTCCCATCATTACAAATACAAGATACATGGCGAAGCGACCCATTTTCCGGTTGACCGCTTCAACCACGATCACGTACCGCCACAAAAAGCGTGGCAGGCACAATATCGGGTCATCGGTTTTAGGTAACTGCATTTTCCTCTTCCCTGATGTCGGTTCTGTTTCCTTTTTATGGGAACAGCCTTGTGATTGTTATTCTGATGTTGCATGTTGGTTAATGTAAATCGGATGTACTAATAATTACAGCAAAAGAATTTCTGTCAAGAATTTTACAAAATAATTTTTTCTCGTTTTTGAAGCGTGTTATGTTTGAATATAGAAAACGGGGAGAATTTGGCTAGTTAGCGATGAAGATGACGGTTGCAGATAAAATCAAAGAAGCCTTTACATCTCTGACACGAGCGGAGAAACAGCTTGCCAACATCATGTTGGAAAGTTATCCGGTTTCAGCGATGGGAACGGTTGTTTCACTGTCGGAAGCGGCGAAGGTATCCACACCTACTGCGGGAAGAATGGCTAGAAAGCTTGGTTTCAAAGGCTTTCCGGACATGCAGCGCCATATAAAAGGTGAGTTGGGTGATACGCTGACCAATCCACTGGAGAAGCATGACCGCATTGTCACGAGTGGGGACGGGCATATCCTCAGCCAGTTTGCTGATGCGGTGATGAATAATATTCTCCAGACCGTCAGCCAGATCGATACGGCAGATTTTGATCGTGTGGTTGAGTCAATCTCACGTACGGAGAATGCGCTGTACATTGTGGGCGGGCGGATTACCCATTCTCTGGCCGAGTATTTCTATACCCATATGCAGGTGATTAGGCCAAATGTAACATTGGTGGAACCAAACGCTAACAGTTGGCCGCATTATGTCATTAACATGCGACCGGGTGATGTGCTGGTGGTATTCGACATCCGTCGTTACGAGAATGACATTCTGACCCTGGCAGAAATAGCCCGTAGCCGGAATGTAGAATTAATTTTGTTCACTGACCAGTGGGGCTCCCCGGCCACTAAAATTGCCCAGCATGTTTTCCACTCCCGCATCGAAGTGCCTTCTGCGTGGGATTCAACCGTGGCGGTCTCTTTTCTGCTTGAAGCATTGATTGAGGCGGTTCAGTCAACCATCTGGCCGGACACCCGTAACCGGATGAAAGATCTGGAAGCATTGCTTGATAAGGCGAGGCTGTTTAGGAAATTTGTCTGATAATGATACCTAAGAATCTGACGCCATAATGAATGCTGCGATTAACCGCAGCATTTTTTGAATTTCTTTCCACTGCCACATGGGCAAGGATCGTTTCGGCCGACTTTCTCTGCTTTGGGGTGCTCGCCGTCAATGTAGAACCACTGCTCGCCACCTTCCACAGGCTCGCGCACGAAGCGCGACTTCTCATGCATATGGGTCAGCTTGCCGTTTTCCATATACCAGGCTTTGAATTCCACATAGCCTTGCTTGCCATTTGGTTCCACTGAGCTGTTCAGTACCTCAAGCATACGCCAGTCACCATGGACGGATTCCGCGATTGCTTCCCGGTAATCTGCGGCATTACAGCTTGGGTGGTAAGTATCAACAACGTAATCAACCAACCCCTTCACATGGGCGCTGTAGCGGCTGCGCATCAACTGTTCCGGGTGCTGCGCATGAGTCGGGTTGTGATGAACGGGCTCACAACAAGCCGAATAAGGTTGTTGGGTGCCACAAGGGCAAAGGTCTTTCAATTCAGTCATGGTTTACGCTTTCGTAGTAAATGGGCGGCTTTCCAATGTTTGCCCCTGAGGGGTACAGACAAGCACAGAACCGTGTTCGTACCAGTCACCCAAAACAATGCGGGTTAGTGTTTTTCCGTCATTACCAGTCTCATGGACTGCAGGACGGTGGGTGTGGCCGTGTATCATCAGTGGAACCTGGTGCCGGGCAAATTGCGTATCAACCTCTTCCGGGGTTACATCCATGATTTCATAGGATTTGTGTTGGTTTTCTTCGCTGCTCTTTGAACGCAGTTTGTTACCAATGTTACGACGTGCACTAAGCGGCAGGCGGAAATAGAGCCACTGGATGAACTTGTTATGCACTTTCCGCCGGTAAGCTTGGTAGCCTTCATCACGCGTGCAAAGGGTGTCCCCATGGAGAATTAGCGCTGGTGTTCCGTAAAGGTCAATAACACTATGTTCATCCATGAGCTGGATGCCGGATTCGCGGGCAAATCGTTTTCCAATCAGGAAATCACGGTTTCCGTGAATAAAATAGCAGGGGACGCCGCTCGCGGTCAGGTTTCGGAATGCCTGAATAACCTGGCGGTGGAACGGGGTATCGTCATCGTCACCAATCCAGGATTCAAAAAGATCCCCGAGCACATATAGTGCCTCACATTGGCGGGCCTCCGTTTCCATAAAGTGCAGGAAGCAGGCCGCAATGTCAGGACGGTCAGCACTGAGGTGAAGATCAGAAATAAATAGTGTCGTCATAGATGGCGTAAACAAAAAGGGCAGCGAGGCTGCCCTTGGAGGGATTATTCCTCGATAGTAGTGCCAGTGATCAGCACTTCATCAAGAGGTACGTCCTGGTGCATGTAACCGTAGTTGCCGGTTGATACACCTTTGATCTTGTTGACGACGTCCATACCCTCAACCACTTCACCGAATACACAGTAGCCCCAACCCTGAGAGTTTTTGCCTTTGTGGTCCAGGAACAGATTGTCGTTCACGTTGATGAAGAACTGGGAAGACGCAGAGTGCGGTTCCATAGTACGTGCCATAGCAATGGTACCGGTTACGTTGCTCAGGCCGTTGTCCGCCTCGTTGACGATAGGAGCACGGGTTTCTTTTTCCTGCATGCCTGACTCAAGGCCGCCGCCCTGGATCATGAATCCGTCGATTACACGGTGGAACAGGGTGTTGTCGTAGAAACCGTCACGGCAGTAGCTAAGGAAGTTTGCCACGGTTTCCGGGGCTTTCTCCGCGTTCAGTTTTAGTTTGATGTCACCAAAGGTGGTGTGCAGTGTTACCATGATGATGTCCTGTCAGTAACGAGTAAGTTTACGGGCCGATTCTAATTAACTGTAGTGAATTGTGCCACTTCTGGTGTGCGAAAATTCGTAAACCGGCGCTTTTCCGGCCTTGCTAAAAGGGACGGCAAAAGGTCTAATATCCCTTCTCAATCCCATTATCTATAAGACCGAGACACAAGACATTATGTTGAAGATCTACAACACATTGACCCGACAAAAAGAGGAATTCAAACCAATCGTGCCAGGTAAAGTTGGCATGTATGTTTGTGGGGTAACAATTTATGATCTGTGTCACATCGGTCATGGCCGTACATTTGTTTCGTTCGATGTGGTATCCCGTTATTTGCGTTACTCAGGTTACGACCTGAAGTTTGTACGTAATATCACGGACATTGACGACAAGATCATCAAACGCGCGGCTGAAAATGGCGAAAGCTGTGAATCACTGACTGAGCGCCTGATCGGTGACATGCATGCAGACTTTGATGCCCTGAACATGATGCGTCCGGATGTCGAGCCTCGTGCGACCCAATTCATTGCGGAAATCATTGCGCTGGTTGAAAAACTGATCGAGCGTGGTTTCGCCTACGTTGCCAGTAACGGTGACGTGATGTTTGAAGTGAGCAAGTTTGATGAGTACGGCAAGCTGTCAAAGCAAGACCTTGACCAGCTTCAAGCCGGCGCCCGTGTGAATATTGAGGAAGCCAAGCGCAGCCCACTGGACTTTGTGCTGTGGAAGATGTCAAAGCCTGGTGAGCCTACCTGGGAATCACCTTGGGGACCGGGCCGTCCAGGCTGGCATATTGAGTGTTCTGCTATGAACTCAGCGATTCTGGGCGATCACTTTGACATCCATGGTGGCGGCTCTGATCTGCAGTTCCCACACCACGAAAATGAAATTGCCCAGTCCTGCTGTGCCCATGATACCCAGTATGTAAATACCTGGATGCACAGTGGCATGGTAATGGTTGACCGTGAAAAGATGTCCAAGTCACTGGGTAACTTCTTTACTATCCGTGATGTTCTGGCTCACTTTGACCCGGAAACTGTGCGCTACTTCCTGATGTCAGGCCATTACCGCAGCCAGCTGAACTACAGCGAAGAGAACCTAAAGCAGGCTCGTGCCTCACTGGAGCGCCTGTACAACTCGCTGCGTGGTCTGGACAACGTGGAAGCTGCCGGTGGTGAAGAGTTTGTCGCCCGCTTCAAAGAAGCAATGGATGACGACTTCAACACACCAGAAGCCTATTCAGTGCTGTTTGACATGGCGCGCGAGATTAACCGCCTGAAAGGTGAAGATCTGGCGACCGCGTCTGCGCTGGGTGCGCGTATGCGTGAACTGGGTGATGTACTGGGCCTGCTGGCTCAGGAGCCAGAGGCATTCTTCAAAGGTGATGCCGGTGAAGATGACGAAGTGGCAGAAATCGAAGCGTTGATTAAAGCGCGTAATGATGCCCGTGCTGCCAAAGACTGGGCTGCCGCCGATGCGGCGCGTGATGCCCTGACAGCAAAAGGTATTGTGCTGGAAGATGGTGCTCAGGGAACAACCTGGCGTCGCAAGTAATCGACCAATGCCTCAACAAAAAGCCCTCTTCGGAGGGTTTTTTTGATGTCGGTCGATAAATATATCTGTACTAATCCTGCGGCTATGCTATCTTGTAGTCCGGCCTGTAAAGCAGCCTATTTATACGCGACAATTGTTATACGAAAATCTTCAATGTTACACCGTTTTACGTGTTCGTAGTCCTGAAGCTTTCCTAGATCAATCCATCGTTACATAAATAATTCCTTACCGGCTACACCGCAATTTTTGCGAATTATTTACTTTGCTTTTAGGAGACTTCCATGTCTAAAGCTACTGGTACCGTTAAGTGGTTTAACGAAGAAAAAGGTTTCGGTTTCATTTCTCAGGAAAATGGCCCAGACGTATTTGTACACTTCCGTGCAATCGTTTCTGAAGGCTTCAAGACCCTGGCTGAAGGCCAAAAGGTTTCTTTCGACGTTGAGCAAGGCCAGAAAGGTCCTCAAGCTGCTAACGTTACTAAGCTGTAATTCAGCCCTGCTGATAGCTTAGAAAAACGCCCGCTGTTGCGGGCGTTTTTGTATCTGGATGATAGTAACGTTTGTTAGTACATCTAAGTACAAACGTCCCTGGCTTCTTTCCTTTCACCCCACAGTCAGAACGATTTGGTCAGGTTAAAGCTCAGCTGAAAATCGGGTGAGTCTTCTGTAAGCCCCGCTGTACTGACAATATTCATGGAAGTGGCAGGACTGAAGCGGTAGTTAACGCCAAAATTGATCGAATCTAACTGCAGCATTGATGAATCTTCTTTCTCTCCATTGATTTTGATATCTGATTCAAGGATTGTCCGGTGTGAAAGACCCAGGCTGAAAGAAAGATCGGGATTCACTGCAAATCCCATTCCTGCGCGAAGCGCAATTGAATCTCCCGGACGTACTTCATACATATCCACTGCGTCAGTGCCGTCAGACCGCTTTACCTTAACGTCGTAATCCCCCTCAAAGTTATAGATATAACTGATGTTCATAAATAGAACTGCCGGGGCCAAGGGTTGAATTAAAGTAAGGTTGGGTTCAATGCTGTGAAACCCTGAACCGGTTGGTACATCGTCGTCCAAGTCAATTTCATAGGGGTTTTGTCCGGTGGTACTTTTGTACCTCAGTCCTCCCACCCAATAGGGCGGCTTGTCGACGTTAAACTGGTATTTAAAGGCAACTTCCACATCACCAATACCGTAGCCATTAAACGAGGAATTTTGGCTTTCCGGTTCTCCATCCCCGGTATTGTTAAAGTTGCTGGTGCTCCTTTCTACAAATCCTGCAATAAAAGGAACCCGGATTTCTCCTTCGAACCTGTTTGTAAACCCGTAGCGCATCCCCAGACCGAGTGTCAGGGTAGTTCTCTCTTCATCATTGGCCTGGATCAAGCCAACCAAAAGCGCAGGCAGAACCGTATAGCCAATGACATCAATCTTGTTTGATGTGTTTTGCGCATAGGAGAACCCCGTATCGAATACAACTACACCGCGAGGCGTTAACACACCAGGCTTTTCCAGCACATCACTGACGGTCTGTACCCTGTTGGGTTCAGACAGTTCATCTGCCATCACCAAGCCACTGAATGCCATTGGCAGCATCGCCGCCGAAAGCCAGAGCCGACTTCTTTTCCAAGATGGGCACATATTGCCTCCTTGTTGTTTTTTTGGATGCTGCCTGCCAAGCAATATCTGACACAGACTTATTGGTTTGAGCTGTTTTGAGCGTAGTTAGCCAGATATGCGGTAGAACGAATGTTTATGGTTTTTATCGTTTATGAGAGTCAGGGTTCAGAGATAGGCCAATCCTCAATACCTTTCACTTTTGCAGTTCTGAAAAACCACAGGTTTTAATTCTTGCGTGTTCCTTATATGAGAAACCCACTAAAAAATAAAAAATATGAAAGATAATGAAATCAGCCAGATAGGCCTGATTTTTCATTTGTTTTATCTGGGACGTTTTCTCAGGTCTGCTGAACGTAGGATTGAATTGCTTCGAGCTGCATGACGTTCAAATGCTGATTCGGGTGTGCAGTGTACTCAGGAAGCAGTCCGGTTTGGACGACTCTTTATTCAGTTTTCAGTCTAAACCGGAATTCCAGTAGCGGAAGGAAATGGGAGAATTCCAAAATGAAAAAGACATATCTTGCAATGATTTTGGCCGGTCTGATGGCTGGATCCATCTCGACGGTTTATGCAGACCAAACAGCGAACGGTGCCGGCAACGATGCAGCCGCGGGTGGTGATGTAACCTCGGCAAATGGTGGAGGCCATGACACTAACAGCAGTAACAATACATTTTCTGAGGGGAGTGGTGACGACTACAACAACAATACTAAAACCTATGGCGATGGTGATGATAACAACGGCAACACCACGACCAAAGGTGACGGTGATGACGGAAACAACCGTAATAACTCCGACACGATGACTGATGACGGTGATGACGGTAACAACCGGGATAACTCTTATGCCAAAGAGTTCAATATGAAAAACGGTGACAACCGTGATAACAGCATGACCTCGAATGATGGTGATGACGGTGACAACCGGGACAACACAGATACCCGTTCTACCAGCCGGAACAACGGTGATAACCGTGACAACACCACAAGAACCAATGATGGTGATGACGGTGATAACCGTGATAACACCAAGACGTATACTTACTCAGACAGTTCGGTGATGACGACCACGATCTCAATCGACAAGAACAGCTGGGCATCAACGTCTACATTGAATGGTTCTGTGACAAATAACGAGGTGTCTCTGTCTAACGATCACTCAGCACGTGCTTGTTGCGCCGGTACTCAAAGCATCACTGCCAATGCGACCAACTCAATTTCCAACTACGAGTCTACGGGTATCGGCCAGGCTTCTGTGAACAGCGGTGCCAATGCGCTGACCCAACAGAGCGTTGCAGTTAACGCTTCTATCCACAACAACTGAGTAAAGGGGTAAATGAATCATGGATATGAAGAAAACGACGCTGGCAGTGTTGATGGCAGCCGTGTTTACTGCTCCGGCTGTTTTGGCAAACCAGACTGCAAACGGGTTGGGTGACGACACTGCAGCATACGGTGACGTAGTGTCAGCGAATGGACCCGGCAATGACGTCAATAACAGTGGTAACTTGAATGACAATGGCGCTGGTGACGACGGTAACGGCAATACCTTGACCAAAGGTGACGGTAACGATAACAACAATAATATCAATACCATTGGTGACGGAAACGACGGGCATAACCGGGACAATGTGTACACCAATACCAACAACGGTGATGACGGTGATGACCGGAACAACTCTTACTCCAAATCCGTAGGTTGGGGTAATGGGAACGACCGTGACAATCTCATGGACACCAATGACGGTGATGACGGCCATGACCGCAATAACAGTTACACCAAAACTGTTGCCACTGGTAATGGTGATAACCGGGACAACAACACCGCCACCAACAACGGTGATGATGGAGACAACCGTAACAACTCCTATACCAAGACCAAGACCATCGCGACCCAGACTACGCTGAGCAAGTCCTTGTCTGCTGAAAAATGGGTCTCTGAATCTGCGCTTGAGGGAGGTGTCTCCTACAACAGGGTTTCACTGAGTAATACCCGCAGCGGCTTTGGTGCAGGCGAAGGAGGTGGGCTGAACCAGCGAATCTCCACTTCTGTTAATAATGCGCTGGATGGATATACCTCAACCGGTGTTGGACAGGCAGCATCTAACAGTGCAGCGCAGGCTATGACCCAACAGAGTGTGGCGGTTAACGCCTCTATTCATAATGCGGGTAATGGCGGAGGCAACTTGTAAATCTACAGGGAATAGAGCCCCGGCAAGCCGGGGCACTCCTTGAAGGAGGTTGTAATGCGACGCACCGTTATGGGGCTACTGTTGTTGTTTTCGGCCGGGGCGACCGGTTCGGAACTGGATTTAACGGCAGGATCTGTTGTTGATGATGATGAGATGCTGAGCACCCGCGGTGGGCAATATGATGTACTGATAGATGTCGATTCAATGGTCAGCGAGTCTAACCAAACAGGGGAGGTGAGTAATAACCTCGCCCAGAACGTAACATCAGGTAAGAACGTCATTAAGGATACTGCATTCTCCGGCGCGTCCGGTGTGGTTAATGTGGTGCAGAACAGCGGAAGTAATGTGCTCATCCAGCATTCAACAGTCATCAATTTACGTGTTGACGCACCGGTAGGAGGGGATTGAGATGCTAAGTAACGTCATCAAGGCAGTTTTGTTTTCCGCGGTAATGGTTTCTTCTGCATATCCGCTCGGGTATATGGCTGCCAAGCAATCTTTTAATGTGGATGTGGAAAGTTATCAGGAAAAAACCTTTGGTGACGTTATTCGGCAGCAGTTTGATTTCAGTTGTGGATCAGCAGCAGTCGCTTCACTTGCCAGCTATCACTACAACATTGATGTTGCGGAAGACTCGGCGTTTAAGGCCATGTTTGATGCCGGTGACAGGGCCAAAATTGAAAAAGAGGGCTTTTCCCTTTTTGATATGAGGCAGTATTTACACTCCCTCGGCCTACAGGCTGAGGGATACAAACTGGGGTTGGATAAACTTCGTGAATTAGGTGTACCAGTCATTACCCTGGTTAATTTCGATGGATACCATCACTTTGTACTCATCAAGGGCATCAATGATAACGCCGTTATATTAGGAGACCCTTCCCGGGGGATTATGGTGATGGAAAAGGATAAGTTCCTGAATTATTACCGGGAAGTTGTATTGCTGGTGGTCAACCGGGCAGATGAGGGCAGGGACTCATTTATTACAGATAACAATTTCAGTATTTATGAATCGGCCCCGACGGACAGCGCTATTTCCCGTGAAGCGATGATCTCTGACATGGTCGCGTCACCGGCAATTTTAGGATTTTAAAGGGAGGACGCTATGTCGAACTACCTACACCCGTTACTTGTTGTGGCACTCCTTGCAGGAGGTTCTGTACAGGCAGGTGACCGGTTAAATGTATCCCCTTCTTTTCAAATGTCGGAATTTGAACTCTTGTCATACCGGGGAGGTTTTGACCTTGAGGGCACATTTTTCAGGATAGGCCTTTCCATTGAAACCATTTTTAATGATGTGCCGTTTTTTAATTCACATATTGGGGGTTTCACTATCAAGAACGGAAAACTGGATGTAATTCCAGCACCGGCGGTTGAAAGTCCTCGGGTACCCGTCCAACCCGGAATCGACAATGTGACAGCGAAAACTGACGTATCTGGCAACCCTGTTCCCACACTCTCTCAACCCAGTGAGAATGTAACGGTTATCCAATCGGGTATTGGTAATGTGATCCCAGAAAGCGTCACACAGGACTTGCAAAATTCTGTTGTGAATATCATTCAGAACTCGCTTAATAATCAATCCATTAAAGTGAATACAAAAGTGGATATTGATGCCAATGTCCAACGTTTTATCCGGTCTAAGGCGGCCGCGGAAAAATTAGAGCGCAGTTTGTCCCTGACGCACTACTGATGCTCACGCCAACCGATCCCTCCCAGCCAATCTAACAATTGGTACATGCTTGAAATTGCATAGGGTTTATTTTTTTAATTTTAGAGGCTCGCTGAATTGAGCCTTCAATTTTAAAAATTTGATGGTTGGGACTGTATGGCGAACATGGGAGACAGCAATCAGGTTCGGCCGACTCTTCTTCTGATTGGATGTGAATATGAGAAGTGGGTTGCCGAACTTGAAAAACAGGGTGTTAATATTCTCAGCTGCTACACACTGGAAGACGCAGATGGCCTTATCCGTAACAAAATTGGAAATCGGTGTGCGGTCGTTATTGTCGAATTTGGCCTTTACTCTTTTTCATTGTCCTCTTTACGGCGACTCACCTTAAGCCGCCCCAACTTGCGATGGATATCCATGTTGGACGGCAGCAGTATACGGCATGCCTCAATGCGGGAATTCCTGTTCAACAACTGTGTGGATTACTACACCAAGCCCGTACCTGTTGAGCGGTTAGTGGGCTCAGTTAACCACCAGTTCGGAATCCAGGCTCTCTGTCCTGTCAGGCAAAGTGTGAATGCAGAGCAATGCTGGGGTATGGAGGGAAACTCTGTAGTTATTCAGCAATTGAAATCACAAATCTCCTCTACATCAATGACCAATGACGTAGTATTGCTGTCCGGAGATGACGCGTTATTCAAGTTACATGTTGCGCGGGAAATTCACCGGAAATCTGACCAGAGAAATGGTGAGTTCACCCACCTCTGGTATGACGGCAGCAGCCGCTATGAGATACCGGAAGCCACAAGTCAGGAGGACGAAAACAGCCAAGAGTTTCATGGGCAGGGCCACCATCTAACCGGGACGCTATACGTCAGCCACCTTGAAAATGTAAGCCTGAAAGCCCTTTTTTGTTGGATCCACCACATCCGAACCTCAAAGGACTCTATTTATTCCCATTCTCGTCTGATTGTCGGGACAGAAGCCAGGGAGGCACATCAGGCTTTTGTTTCTGCTACACGGGAAATGCAGCTCTCCAGCGAGCAACTGATTGAACTAATCATGCCCAATTTCAACCAGCGTCTGGACGATATTCCTCATCTCACGCAAACGTTGGTCAGGGCAATCTCCAAGGAAGCGGCAATGCCCTGCCCGGACGTTGCACCTGAAGTGATTGATGCTCTGGTACATAAGTCCTGGCCTGGGGAAATGCAGGAGTTTTACAACGTGGTGAAAAGAGCAGTATTTTTTTGCCAAAATAGCCGGATGACGTTGAAAGATCTGGCATTGCCAACGGAACGGCCTGAAAGAATGACCCTTAAAGAGGCAAAGGAGCAGGCGGAACGCCAGGTATTGGTAAGAACGTTGGGAGAAACCCGGGGCGATGTCAGCCAGGCTTCAGAAATTCTGGATGTCTCCCAAGCTACCCTTTACCGGCTGCTGCTCAAACATGGGATAGCCCAGCGCCGGTAAAGAGGTGTTTGATGTCACTCTTCCGCTGTTACCCGGCTGTCAGGGTCAGCCAGTTCGCTTCCGCAGTGCTTGCAGTAAAGCGCGTCCGGTTCGTGTCCGGAACGGGAACAGTTTGGGCACTTCACCAATTGGCGGTGTGTAGACATTTCCCTGCCGATTTCTGCAGTGATGATTCCTGTCGGTACTGCCAGTATGGAATAACCTAGCAGCATAGTAAGAGACGCAATGGTTTTGCCAAGGTAGGTATGGGGCACGAGGTCGCCATACCCAACCGTAGTGATTGTCACAATGGCCCAATAGATGCTGATTGGAATACTGGTAAAACCGTGTTCAGGGCCTTCGATGACAAACATGAGGGAACCAAACACTGTGACTAAAATGGCGACGGTAGAAAAGAATATAAAAATCTTCCGGCCAGACATCATCAGCGATCTGAGCAGCATGTTGGAATCCTGGAGGAACCGCACCAGTTTCAGGATCCGGAAAATACGCATAACGCGCAGCAGCCTAATGACAATCAGGGTGTTGGCACCCGGAACCAACAGAGAAATATAAGAGGGCAGTATGGCCACAAGGTCAACGACGCCGTAAAAGCTTCGGGCGTATGCAGTTGGACGGGGAGAGCAATATAGTCTTGTGATGTATTCGAGTGTAAACAGGCCGGTAAGCATCCATTCCAGCACATCAAAAATGGTACCGAAACGTGCTTCCAGAGAGCTTACTGATTCCAGAACAACGACTATCAGCGATAGCAGGATCAATCCAATCAGACCGATATCAAACGCTTTCCCGGCAGGCGTGTGTGTGCCGAAAATAATTGTATAGAGGGATTCCTGCAAAGGAGAGCGTTCCCGTTTTTTCCTTTCTTTATGCATTATTTTTTGCCCGGGGTGAGACTGTTGCTAAAAAGAGAAGGATAACGAAGGGATAAAAGATAGGCCAGCATGAGGTGCTGGCCTGTTTAATTTAGTTTAGTGAATGAGTTATGCCAGGCCTGGGAACAGGGCTCTGATACCGTTGGCGATAAACTCCACACCCAAGGCACCCAGGATGAGGCCCATGATACGGGTAATTACGTTGATACCTGTCTGGCCCAGCAATTTCACGATTGCCGGGGCTGCCCGGAACAACAGCCAGATACCAAAGGCAAATGCACAGATGGTGGCAATGAGGCCGAGGGTATCCATTGAGCTTGGGTAGCGGGAAGAGTAAACAATCGTAGAGCTGATGGCACCTGGGCCAGCCAACAGAGGCATTGCCAACGGGACAACACCAATCTGTTCACGGCTGACAGATTCCGATTGTTCCTGTTTGTTCTGCTTATCTTCGCCCAGCTTGCCGCTCATCATTGAAAAGGCAATGCTCATCAGCAGCAAACCACCTGCAACCCGGAATGAATCCAGGGAGATACTGAACGCATCTAACAGAAACTGGCCCGCAAGCAGCGAGATTACGAGGATAATCGCCACAGCAATAGTCGCTGTAGAGGCAATCTTGTTTCGTTCATCAGACGGCAGATGGGCAGTCAGTGACACGAAAACCGGCATGATACCCACGGGGTTGACCGCAGCGAACATGCCGATGAAAAACTGAAAGAAAATAACAACTTCTATTTGGTTCATTTTCAGAATGTCAGAAAAGGGTGGTTACGAGTATGTGTGTGTCACCAGAGTGGAGCCGGACCCTGGCAATGTAGATAAATAAATGCTTTCCGTCCAACAAATAAAACTGTGCCGTTTTCACAAGGAAAACTAATCTGTGAGCAAATTGTCATCGACCTGTCAGTCAGATTTTCACTTTTTGCTGTAAATCCGTGATCTGCATACTTTCATAATTTGTCATAAACGTGATTTAGATCTCATATATTGCGTTTTGATATGCATTCTTGTGTTTATCTCTCGTTCTTGGATTGAAACACCAACACAACGTGTTACATTTCGAGGCGCATAAGGAGTTTACGGCGGAAAAATTTCGCTGCTATGCTTGGTTTTCAGTACAAAAATGGCGTTTTGTGCTCTAAATAAGCAAAGTCATACGGACATGATCTAGGTCAACTTTCTTTGGTTATGAAAATTTATAATCAGTTTTGAAAGTTATTTACTAAATGTATGTGATAAAGGATTGAGCCAGCGCCGTATCAGACATCTGCTGGCATGTGTTTACTAAATAGTTTTCACATTTTTAAGTATCTTTAGGAGAGCATTATGGCCGTAAGAAACGTTGAAGAACTCAATGCGCTCGTTGCACGTGTTAAAGCTGCACAGCGTGAGTTTGCAACATACTCTCAGGAGCAGGTAGACAAGATTTTCCGCGCTGCATCCCTGGCCGCTAACAATGCACGTATTCCACTGGCCCAGCTTGCAGTTGAAGAGTCTGGCATGGGTATCGTGGAAGACAAGGTAATCAAAAACCACTTCGCGTCAGAATTCATCTACAACAAATACAAAGATGAAAAGACCTGCGGCATTCTGGAAGAGAATGACGAGTTCGGCACCATCACTATCGCTGAACCTGTTGGTATCATCTGCGGTATCGTTCCAACCACCAACCCAACTTCAACTGCAATCTTCAAGTCACTGATTTCCCTGAAAACCCGTAACGGTATCATCTTCTCTCCACACCCACGTGCGAAGAACTCTACCAATGCGGCAGCGAAACTGGTTCTGGATGCAGCAGTAGCAGCCGGTGCTCCAAAAGACATCATTGGCTGGATCGACCAACCATCTGTAGAGCTGTCTAACGCGCTGATGAAGCACGAAGACCTGAACCTGATTCTGGCAACAGGTGGCCCAGGCATGGTTAAAGCAGCTTACTCTTCTGGTAAGCCAGCAATCGGCGTTGGTGCGGGTAACGTACCTGTAGTTATCGACGAAACTGCAGATGTTAAGCGTGCTGTAGCTTCTGTACTGATGTCTAAGACTTTCGATAACGGTGTAGTGTGTGCTTCTGAGCAGGCAGTCATCGTTATGGATGAAGTATACGACGAAGTGAAAGAGCGCTTTGCTTCTCACAAAGGTTATGTCCTGTCCAAGGCAGAAGCTGACAAAGTACGTAAAGTACTGCTGATTAACGGTGCCCTGAACGCAGACATCGTAGGCCAGCCAGCGGTTAAGATTGCTGAACTTGCCGGTGTGAAAGTACCAGCAGACACCAAGGTTCTGATTGGTGAAGGTCTGGAAGTGACCGCTGAAGACGAATTCGCTCACGAAAAACTGTCTCCAACACTGGGTATGTTCCGTGCGACTTCTTTCGAAAACGCTGTTGAGCAAGCGGTACGCATGGTTGAAATCGGTGGTATTGGCCACACTTCTGGTCTGTACACCAACCAGGACGTAAACGCTGATCGCATCAAGTACTTCGGTGACAAACTGAAGACCGCTCGTATTCTTGTGAACATCCCAACCACTCACGGTGGTATCGGTGACCTGTACAACTTCAACGTTGCACCATCACTGACTCTGGGTTGTGGTTCTTGGGGTGGTAACTCTATCTCTGAGAACGTAGGTCCTAAGCACCTGATCAACAAGAAAACTGTAGCGAAGCGAGCTGAAAACATGCTGTGGCACAAACTACCTAAGTCTATCTACTTCCGTCGTGGCAGCCTGCCAATTGCACTGGGCGACCTGGAAGGTAAGAAGCGTGCATTCCTGGTAACAGACCGCTTCCTGTTCAACAACGGCTACGCAGACGATGTTGTTGCACTGCTGAAAGCACAGGGTATGGAAGTACAGACTTTCTTCGAAGTTGAAGCTGACCCAACACTGTCTGTTGTAGAGAAGGGCGCAGAAGCAATGAAGAGCTTCCAGCCAGACGTTATCCTGGCTCTGGGCGGTGGTTCTCCAATGGACGCAGCTAAGATCATGTGGGTAATGTACGAGCACCCAGAAACTCACTTCGAAGAACTGGCAATGCGCTTTATGGACATCCGTAAGCGTATCTACAAGTTCCCTAAGATGGGTCAGAAAGCTGAGCTGGTATGCATCACTACCACTTCTGGTACTGGTTCAGAAGTAACGCCATTTGCCGTTGTTACTGACGACAAGACTGGTGCTAAGTACCCACTGGCTGACTACGAACTGACTCCAAACATGGCTATCGTAGACGCCAACCTGGTGATGAACATGCCTAAGTCGCTGACTGCCTTTGGTGGTTACGATGCGGTAACTCACGCTCTGGAAGCTTACGTATCTGTACTGGCGAACGAATACTCTGACGGTCAGGCTCTGCAAGCTCTGAAGATGCTGAAAGAATACCTGCCATCAAGCTATGCGAACGGTGCAAACGACCCAATCGCCCGTGAGAAAGTGCACAATGCTGCAACCATCGCTGGTGTAGCCTTTGCGAACGCTTTCCTGGGTGTATGTCACTCAATGGCGCACAAGATTGGTGCTGAGTTCCACCTGCCACACGGCCTGGCAAACGCACTGCTGATTTCTAACGTGGTTCGTTACAACGCTAACGACAACCCAACCAAGCAGACTGCATTCTCTCAGTACGACCGTCCACAGGCACGCCGTCGTTATGCTGAAGTAGCAGACCACCTGGGTCTGTCTCAAGCCGGTGACCGCACTGCTCAGAAGATCGAGCGTCTGCTGGCATGGCTGGACGAGCTGAAGGTTGATCTGGATATCCCAATGTCTATCCAGGCAGCTGGTGTACCAGAATCAGACTTCCTGGCAAAAGTTGATGCCCTGTCTGTAGAAGCGTTTGATGACCAGTGTACTGGTGCGAACCCACGCTACCCACTGATTTCTGAACTGAAAGACGTGCTGGTTGCTTCTTACTACGGCAAGCCATTCATCGAAGGCGAATCTTTCGAAGGCACTACTGTTATCAAGAAGTCAGTAGACCGTAAGCCAGAAGCTGATGCCAAAGCGAAGAAAAAAGAAGCTGCTACTGCTTAATGTAGAAAGCTGAATGAAAAGAGCCCGCTTAATGCGGGCTCTTTTGTATTTGTAGTTACGAGTTTTTAAGATGTGAGTGGCGAGAAAAAAACAAAAACTTGTATTGTAGTTATGCTCTCGTTTGTCACCTCTCACTTCAAAAATCTCGCTGCTGTTTGGCGTTAGTCAGTCACTTTCCGCTTCCAGCAACCTGCCTGTAAACGAATCATTTTCGACGATATATTCCGCACCCTGGCTAATTTCATAATCCATAGCGCTGCTTAACAGCTCTTTCGGCGAATGCCACAAGCGGCGTGCCGGCATAACTGCTCCGACCCGGATAGAGGCCGGGGAGAGCTCTTCTGCCCATCGCTGGGTAAAGCTTTGTAACAGTGCGCAGGCATTTTCCAGATCCCAGGCACTGGCAGTGCTCCTGTCTGCTGCCAGGTTGACAATGACCCCTTTTCTGCCGGAATCGCGCATAGTGATGGCAGCTTGGCGGCTGAACCGGTAGGGAATAACCATGGTGTCTGCAAGTGCGTGGTAGCAGTCATCACTGTTAGCTGACTCGAGAAGGCCGGGAACCGTATCCATTTGCCAGAGATTGAACAGCACATCAATGGTGCCGAAATAGTGTTTTACCGTTTCAAAAAGCAAATCAATCTGGGCAGAACTGATGTCTTCCATTGTCAGGGCAAAACATTGCACCCCGTTGTGACGGCAGGCTTCATGAAGGAGTTGTAGTTCGCTGTTGTTTCGATCAACAAGGATCAATTTGGCACCCATAGCCGAAAAGTGACGGGCAAGCGTACTGCCGGTGGGGCTGGTTGCTGCGGTGATCATGATGACAGAGTCAGCGATCTTCATTTTCTTTTCTCTCAATGACCTGGGTGTTTCCGGCTATTAGTATCTGTCAGGCAGATTCCGGTATATATGAGCGTTGTTACATTGTTGGTTTTTTGCTCGATTCACGATTGATAAATTTGATCTCAACCGGATCTTGTCTGTGACTTTTCCGAATGCGGTCACAAATTTAATTGCGGCAGACAGCGAAGTGCTACAGGCTGGGTGATCGGTATCTAAAAGGGAATTCTTTGGTTTTGAAAGACAATAAATGGAGTCAGTGCGCTGGGAACTACAGTTGAACTTGGCAATCAACAACGCAGAGATAGCTGATCGTTACGGCTGGCGTGGATAAGTGAAGCATAGAGGAGGTCGGGGTTTCTCCCTGTACTTTCCGGTTGCTCCGCTCGCAGTTTCCTGCGCAGGTGCCCGTCAAAGTTATGGTAAACCTCTTCAGGGAAACCGCATGTATCCAGCGGAGCTGTGTGCATGGCTACCGGGTTGAGACCCTGTTGCAATTTGGCACTCTGGATACCGCCGTCGTGGAATTGTTTAACTTGCAGGGCCGCGATACTGAAATCGCGTTCTTCACCGGTAAGACGCTGTGGTTCAGAGAGTTCGAAACGGCGTCGAAGTGCTGTATCTGAGTTATCCACCTCTGGCATTTCTGACAGCGGTGTACTTTCAGTCATATCACCGGAGAGCATCGCCAGCATAAAGGCAAAGTCGGCACGGCGTCCCTGAACCACAGCCGAGCTCAGTTTGTTGCCAAACTGTACGTCGGTTATCAAATGTGCGGTATCAAGGGAATGGACTTGCATGTTGGTTCCTGTTTTTGCCTATGACAAGGCTATCGGCGGCCAGATCACAATCTTTAGCTCAAATAACAGGCAGTTGATGCACAAAGTGAAAAAAAAGTACCCGTGCTCAGACGGGTACTTTGGAGAGAATAAAATTTTCAGCTGAAAGGGTCAGAGGGTCTCTACAGCTACCCTGATCCGTCTTAGTGCTTCTGTCAGCAACTCCCTCGTACAGCCGAAATTGAGGCGAACGAAGTTAGGGTTGCCAAAGTCCGAACCGGGAGACATCCCTACGCCGGCTTTTTCAAAGAAGGTAAACGGGTTCTCAACTGGCAGGGCACTGGCATCAATCCATGCAAGATACGTAGCTTCAATATGTTGCAGCTCCAAACCCGGGATGGTGGCAATTTCCTTCTCAATCAGGTCACGGTTGGCGCGGAGGTAGTCAAGCTGGGCATCCAGCCAAGGCTGACCGTGCTGGTAGGCCGCTGTTGCCGCTGTGTAAGCCAATACGTTGAGACTTGGCACAATACCCTGGCGGGTACGTACAAACTTACGGCGCAGATCCGGATCCGGAATGATTGCAATTGACGCACCCAGGCCGGCGATATTGAACGTTTTGCTCGGGGCAATCAGGGTAACGGAGCGTTTCTGGGCACTTTCGTTCAGGCTGGCGAACGGAATGTGCACGGCATCTTCATCAAGCAGAAGATCACAGTGAATCTCATCAGAGCATACATAAAGGTCATGTTTCTCTGCAAAGGCCAGTACGTCTTCCAATTCCTCTCGACGGTATACGGTTCCGCCAGGGTTGTGAGGGTTACAGAACATCAACAGTTTGGTGTTCTTTGGAACCAGGTTGTTTGCCCGCTCGAGGTCGATAAGCCAGCGGCCTTCTTTCAACGTAACCGGGACCTTGCAGATCTCGCGCTCGGCCAGTTTGATTGAAGAAACAAATGGCGGATAGATAGGGCACGGTGTCATTGCCGCTTCTTTGGTATTTGTCAGTGCGCGAACGGTTAAGTTGAGGCCACATACCAAACCTGGGAGGTAAACAATCCAATCCGGTTCGATTTTCCAGTCATAACGCTCAGCAAGGCGGGAAACAATAGTGTCAGTCAGGGCATCCGGCGCGTGGCCGTAACCAAGCACACCGTGGTCAATGCGCTGGTGCAGTGCATCAAGCACCTCGGGTGGTGAGCGAAAATCCGTATCTGCCACCCACATTGGCAGAATATCTGTGTCCTTGTACTTGTCCCATTTGTCACAATCTGTATTTCGGCGGTCAACGTGTTGGTCGAAATCGTATGGGTTATTTTCTGCCATTGGTGCGATACATCCCTATGTCTAGACGTCTAAATCTTTCGTTAGATTAAGGGATTTTCGGCTGGTGGGGAAGAAGAGAAAACGTCCCGTGTGATACCGGGACGTTATGAATTATTTCAGTTTAATGTTGTTCTGCATTTCCGAAGTGGCGGGATGAGAATTTCACACG
Source organism: Parasalinivibrio latis (assembly GCF_036825535.1). Lineage (GTDB taxonomy): Bacteria > Pseudomonadota > Gammaproteobacteria > Enterobacterales > Vibrionaceae > Parasalinivibrio > Parasalinivibrio latis. The sequence continues at coordinate 2,526,901 of NZ_CP098812.1, read as the reverse complement.
GTCTTCCGGTGACATACCGGCAGCTGTGTCGCCCATGCGCTCGATAAATCGCAAACGTGGTAAAAGGCCGCAGCCATTGGCTATCTGGATAGCCAGGCCGGGACGGGCGTTAAGCTCGAGTACCATTGGACCCTTTGCTTTGTCGAGTACCATGTCGGTCCCGATGTAACCCAGGCCGGTCATTTCCCAGGCACTGGCGGCGAGGGTCAACAACTTGTTCCAGTGCGGTACCTGAAGTTCATTCAGTTCCCTGCCTGTGTCCGGGTGTTTTTCTACCGGGCGGTTGAACTGTACGGCACGGACGGCACGTCCGGTGGCGAGATCGATACCAACACCGACAGCTCCCTGGTGGAGGTTGGCTTTCCCGTCTGATGCGGAAGTGGACAGGCGCATCATCGCCATCACCGGGTAGCCCTTGAAGACAATCACCCGGATATCCGGCACACCTTCATAACTGAATCCGTCAAACACATCGTCAAACTGAATCAGGTTTTCAACAACGGCGACGTCGTTTTTACCGCCCAGTGAAAAAAGGCCTGCCAGTGTATTGGTCAGGTGCCGCTCTACATCTTCAAGGCCGATTTCCGCGCCGGAAGGCTTGCGGTAAACGCCATTGCCGTGGGAGGTAATGACCAGGATACCCTTACCGCCGGAACCCCTGGCTGGTTTAATGACAAAGCCCGGCCAGTTGGCGACCATCTCATGGATGGAAGGGACATCAGCCTGGTTGTGGATCACCCCGATAAGTTCAGGAACAGTTGCACCGGCTTGTTGGGCAATCAGCTTGGTTTTCAGTTTGTCGTCCACCAGCGGAAACAGGCGGCGGCTGTTATAGCGGCCAATATAGCTGATGTTGCGCTGGTTCATCCCCATGATCCCGGCGCGGTGAAGCGCCAGGGGTGAAGCAAACTTTTTCAGGAAGCCGAGCATGGGCTTACTCCTTCACCAGCGGTTTGAAGCGCTTGAGTTCGCTCAGGCGATAGCCTGTGTAGTTACCCAGCAGCAGGATTAGCGCCAGGATCACCAGCTGAATACCGATAAAGTTGAAGGTGATATGACGTACCACTTCGTTGGTCATGGCAAGGTAGACCAGCACTGCTGTGAGAAGAGACCCACCCCCTTGAACCAGTACTTGCTTGGCGCCTTCCTCTTCCCAAAGGATCGACATTCGCTCGATAGTCCATGACAGGATAATCATCGGGAAGAAGGTGATAGTCAGGCCTTCCACCAGACCGATTTTGTAAGCGATGACGGTGAAGACGGCGATAATCATGATAACCGTGATAATGACCGCGGATATTCGTGCCACCAGCAGCAGATTCAGCCTTGAAAGGTAACTTCGTATGATAAGACCGGTTCCCACGATGAGCAGGAAGCCGACAATACCGGTCAGCAACTGGGTCTGGACGAAAGCCACTGCAATCAGCACCGGCATAAAGGTACCGGAGGTTTTCAGGCCGACAATAATTCGCAGGAACACAACGACCAGCGCACCAATCGGGATCAGCATGATGGTTTTGAACATTGCCTGTTCTTCAATCGGCAGGCTGTGAATCGAGAAGTTCAGCAGGTTGTCGACTTTGACTTTTTGCATGGTTGCCTGCTGAGGTGTGATGTCCTGGGCAATCACTGAGAAGGTCACGTTTGAGTTTTCGCCACCGACAACGTCCAGCAGGGATGTGCCGTCCTGGTCCCAAATCAGCAGGTTGTTGTGATGGCCAAGGCGGCCTGAATCCGGATCAAACAGTTGCCATTCTGTGCCATTCCAGACTTCAATCATCGGGACGATATTCTGGCGGCGGCGGCCGTCTTCCAGCCATAACCCACCTACAACCCGGGCATGGACATTGTCCTGGGAAAGCAGCGCAACAATGGCTTCCGGCTTGTTCAGGACATTCAGCAGCAGGGCAGCATTCTGGTTGTCGGTATCGTTAAATTGTTTGATCAGCTCGCGGGTCAGGGTCATGTCGTCAGCGGAGCGCTCACGGGCTTGAGCCAGCAGGGCTTCCGCTGCGGTTTTTGCCGGCCCGTCCAGAAGGATTGGGGTCACCGGGCCTGTTGGTGCTGCCTCGGTGTACTTGGCCTGGTCATCTACCAGCATCTGGTTTTTGAAATACAGAAGTTGTGGCCCTGTAGCCTTGCGTACAGACCACTCGGCACGCTTACCCTGGTCGGTTTCCACAATAGCAACACCGTAACCCGGCGAAGAGCTGTTTTCGTTAATCAGCGTGAAGCCGTGCTGTGTCTGGGGGATCGCCATGGACACTTTAACCGGTTCACCAATTGCCTGGAATTCAACCCGGGCTTCAATCTCCCATAGCTGGCGTTCCTGTCCCGGTGTCCAGGGCACACCATATTCGGCGTGACGGAACCAACTCATAGTGACGCCTACGATCACCAGGAGGGAGACAAGGATATAAAACGGTACGCGGGATCTCATGAGTTCACCTTGTCCTGCTTTTTAACGTCGGCCTGTTTAGGGGCAGTTGTGGTGGCGGCCTCTGCAGTTTTGTCTTGATGCCTGTCGTGGGTGTATTCCTTACTGACATCGACTACTGCGATGTCTTTGAAGAACTCACGGCCAAGCAGGACAGGGAAATCCATTTGTGAACGGTCGGTGAGGGTGAACTGTGCTTTTTCGTGGAGGTTGCCCACGCGAACCCAAAGCTCGACGACCGGACGACGTACCGCTTCATCAAGTGATGACTGACGGATACGTACCCAACGTGCAACCGGGGCTTCAACTGAAAGCTGCTGTTCCTTGGCTTCGTTTTCATCATGAGCCAGGCTGAAACGCACCCACTTTTTGCCGTCGCGTTCAAATTCCTGCAGGTCAACAGCATTGAGGGATGACGTTGCTGCGCCAGTATCTACACGGGCACGGAAGTTGGATTTCACTTTGTCGATCCAAACCCATTCCTGCTGGCCGAGAATGGCTTTGTTTCCGTGAACGGGCATCGGAACCAGGCGCTCTTTTACGATGGTTCGGGTTTCAGCAGCGGTCGGGATTTTAGCGTGATCCTGGCGCATTTTTTCCAGGTTTTGGGAGAGGGATGAGAGGCGGAACTCAAGTTGCGTAATTTGTTGTTTTTGTTGTTGCAGAGAGTCTTCCAACTGGACAACTCGGGTATTAATACTGGTGTCCAGTTTCTCAATAGCGGCCAGTGTCTGCTGATGCTGTTCACTGGTAGTCAGGCTGCAGCCTGACAGGGAAACCGCAACGGCAATGGGCAAAATGTGACGGAAAGACATCAAAGGCTCCGGTGCGTCTCTTTGTAAATTGTATGTTAAATTTCAGGCGTTAAAGCAACTGAAAAATAAAGAAATTTTGCTGGGCGTTTTAAGCAGGCGGGCATTTTATATTGAAACAAAGGGCGCTTAAAGCGCCCGATGTCATGATTAGGTCAATATTGAATCAGTCAGGATTGACGGCGATCAAAACAGCGCGTTTTGGTGCGGGATATCCCTCAGCGGTTTTTGTGGGATCGTTTGGATCAAGAAAATCAGAAAGCGATTCGTTGGTCATCCATTCAGTAGAGCGTTGTTCTTCAACCGTTGTGTAACCTTCATCGACGATGCGTACATCTTCAAAACCGACATTCTCCAGCCACACTTTCAGGGCAGCAGAAGATGGGAAAAAGTAAACATTTCTCATTTGGGCGTAGCGGCCAACCGGCACCAGTACCGTATTTTCATCACCATCCACGACAAGGGTTTCCAGCACCAGTTCACCCCCTTTGCGCAGTTGACTCTTTAACTGGGTCAAATGATCAAGTGGGGACTTGCGGTGATACAGCACACCCATGCTGAAAACGGTGTCAAAGGCCTTCAGTTCCGGCAGTTTTTCAATACCTGAGGGAATGAAATGGATGTTGTCATTTCCGCCCATCAGGGTTTTTACTGCATGGAACTGGCAGAGGAAAAGGGGAACAGGGTCGATACCCACGACAAACTTTGCCCCTTCACCCAGCATGCGCCACATGTGGTAGCCGCTGCCACAGCCTACATCCAACACATAGCGATCTTTCAGTGGTGAAATGTGTGGAAGGACGCGATCCCATTTCCAGTCGGAGCGCCATTCTGTATCGACATGGGTGCCATGGATAAAATACGGGCCTTTACGCCAGGGGCAGAGGAATTTCAGCAGGGAGGCAATCTTGGATTCCATACCCGGCTCGAGCGGCTCTGACGCTTTAATGGTAACGCTGTCTTTGATATCGACATCGACCGGAAGGTCAGTTGGCATCTTGCGCACAGCCTTCAGCCATTTGTTCATGTCACCGTGTGGCAGGGTATTCCATTCTGCAAGCTGGGCAGGCAGGACATTCAGCCATGAAGACAGGCGGTTTTTGGCAATGATTTGATAGAAAGTTGAAAAATCGAACATGTTACGGATTACACCCTGTCTTACTTAATGGCAAACATAGAACCGAAGTTAAAACACTGGAACCACTTTTCAACGCTGGTAAAACCGAGGTCACGAAGGCGTTGGCGGTGTTCTTCAATGCTGTCCGGACGCATCACGTTTTCCAGCGCACTGCGCTTTTGGCTGATTTCCAGCTCGCTGTAACCGTTAGCTCGCTTGAAGTCGTGGTGGAGATCAATCAGCAGTTCGTTGGCACGTTCGTCGGTAAAGGTATATTTCTCTGACAGGATCAGGATGCCACCGGGTACAAGGCCTTCATATATACGCTCAAGCAGGGTCTGGCGGTCAACCGGCGGCAGAAACTGCAGGGTGAAGTTTAATACCACAACCGACGCATTTTCGATGGCGATGTCGCGGATATCCGCTTCGAGAACTTCCACGTCGGTATCACTTTTGTAAGCGTGAACCATCAGGTTGCAGCGCTCCACCATGGCCGGTGAGTTGTCTACAGAAATGATTTTGCAGCCTTCAGCTTCAATATTACGGCGCATGGAAAGCGTGGATGCACCCAGGGAGCAACCCAAATCGTAGAGCTGGGTGTGAGGTTTGGCAAAGCGTTTGGCCAGCATACCAATGGCGGAAACAATGTTGCTGTAACCGGGTACGGAGCGCTGGATCATATCCGGAAAAACTTCCGCTACATTAGCGTCAAATGTAAAGTCGCCCAGTTTCTCAATGGGGGCGGCGAAAATGTTATCACGGTTAGCCATGCGGCGAGGCCTCTAGTTCATCTGGGCGGGGAGCCACCATCGTCTGTGGCTGTCCTGCATCAATATCAGTTTACCGGGCTGTCCATTACCCCGAAAAGCCGCGTATTGTAGAAAAAATGAGGGGGTTTGTCTCTTACCCTTTTATTGGCAGTACAAGATGAAGTGAGGGAAAGGCAAGGTACCTGAATACAAAGAAATGACGTTACCTCAGCGAAGGCGTGCACCAGCGACTTCATGATTTTGTCTCGGTTGGTGAGATCGTTCGACAAAACAACCACACTGAATTAGCGCCTTCGCGAGAATGACAATCTTTTTTGCGTTACGCGCCGTTTTTCAAACGCTCATGTATTGCATCTTTAAGTTGGGCTCGTCGGAGGCGGAGTTCGTTAAAATGCTGGTCGTCGGTGGGGATGTTGGCACTTTCCAGACCGCGGATTTTATGGTCCAGCTTGTGGTATTCCTTTGCCTGTTCCTGAAAATCTGTATCAGATTCCTTTAGTGCCAGGATCTTGTCCTTGTACTCTGGGAATTCATAAACCAGTGCGTGGTTTTCACCTTGCATAGCGACTCCTGATTTATCCGTGTTTGATGGGAGGATAGTTGTCTTGACGCCAAAACGCGCCACCTTTAAGCATAGCTGACTCGCTTTTTATGCATTGTCTCTGCGTTGAGTAATCCTAAAGGTTTCTCGCTTGATTCAGGCACATGACATGCAAGTACGGACCGGTATTTCCAGCGGTTACAATATCCAAGCGGTTACAATAGGGAAAACTGTGGGCTGTTATCTGCCGGACGTAAATCTCCCAGCTTCGGAAGTCCCAGCTTATCCGATACCTTTTTGTAAAGCCTTTCTGCGAGCTCCGGTGCTAAGTCGTTATCAGGAGTGTGAATCATCAGATAAGGTGTTTTGCCCTCAGCCAACCAGGCCGGGATTTTGGCAAGCCAGGGCTCAAAGAATGCATCATTTGCTTCGATGTCTGGATGCCCGATGAAACGGACCATCGGCGAGTTGGATGTCGCAATGGCATGAACCGGAACCTTGGGCTTTTTCTGCTGGGCATC